>JBJENW010000344.1:0-34995 GCA_051880395.1 Lachnospiraceae bacterium
GCGATTGCAAGCAGTGTATGTTTTTTTACATGAAAGATCGTTGGTTTCTTCAATTCTTTTCTTCCTTTCCATGACTCTTTTTTAGTGCCGCTATAAGCAGTAAAATCCCCACTCCGGTCAAAATATGTCCGATTCCTGCCATGCCGGAAATGGCCGCATCCGCTCCCTTCGATAACGGCGTCTGCAGTACCTGCATCACCCCGCGTACCGCAAGCATGATCGCAGTCAGACAGACACCCGGATTATATATCCACAGGAACATGCGGAATAATTTCTGTGATTCCAGATCCGTCTGCAAAACAAACAGTGCCACAACCAAAAACAACAGCATACCGAGCAAAAACAGATGCGTATGTACTTTTCCAAGTGCCGTCACACCCGTATATCCGTTCCACTTCGTAAATTCCCGGTAAAACACACCGCCGATCATGGCAGCGATTGCATAAAACAATGCAAAATTGAAATACTTTTTCATATTATTTTTCCCCCTTCATCGCAAAGTAGCCGATCAAAACCGTCCAGACATACGCACAGGTTTTTGGAATCATCAGCATTCCCACTGCCGGCAGCTTATCCGCAAACAGAACGACCGGTATGTAACACGCGAAACTCAAAACGATCGTCAGCCAGAGCAGACGAAACGGCCGGTCCTTCTTCTCTTTCGCACTCCTGTAAAACAAAACCACGATCAATGCTCCCAGGATCACAAACGGAATATTCCGATAGATTCCCCACGACAGCGGCGCGTCTGCACTGGTCCACGCATTTTGTGGAAACAGACACAGCGCGATGCGAATCAGCGCCAGCCCAAATACCGTATACGTCAGTCCGTTCTTTCCGGTCACCTGATACCGTATCCGCCATACCTCATACAACAGCACATAAAACAGCGTCATCGTCACCGATGTGACCAGCTTTCCAATTCCAAGAGCAGCGGTGTAATTTTCCAACCCCGTCGTACACAGTGCCACCGCACGCGGGATCAGATGAAACGCATCCCCGCAGCCCAAAATGACCGCCATACATCCATACACAACATACTGCTTCTCCCCCTTACTCTTTCGAATCATCAAAACGCCAAGCGTGATGACCGTTACCAGATACACAACATCAAACAGTGTTTCAAAAACTGCCTGCATACTGTCCCCTCCTTTTTCTGAACCATGTTCATTTTTATCTTGATAAAAATTCCGTCCGAAAACGGAATTTTTTACCTGTCATATATTGTTCTTCGGATCACTTCTAAAAGTACATTACAATCTGTCTGCTGTCTCATCAAAAGCAGAAGGATATTGTCAAAGACAAATGCGATAAAATCTTCTGCTGAAAATTGCTCCGAAAACACCTCGGCTCGAACCTTTGGATCTTTCTTTAAAACCAGTAGCATTTCGGATCTGATATGGCAAAAGTACGCTTCCATCGTATTTTGTGCCTTTTTCTCTTTCGAATCAGCGAGACTTACCGCATGCGCCGTAAAAAAATTCGGATACTTTTTTGTTCCCTCCTGCACACACGCAAACAATTCTTTTATATACTTGAAAAACGACTGCTGCATCTCATCCTTCCAATTCCCATGAAAAATATCCATCCATACGCTCTCCACTGTGGAAAGTAAAAGCTCCTCTTTATTCTCATAATAATTGTACAATGTTCCCAGCGCAATCCCGCATGATTGTGCCACCGAACGCATATTCACTGCCGCTAATCCCTTCTCTGCCACAATCTCTCTGCACTCGGCTAAGATGGCTTCTTTCGATGTTTTTCCTGCATTCATACTACGTTCCCTCCAACCTGAACATTGTTCATTATAGCATATTTTTACGGAATATTCCACTCTGTTTTTTCATTTCTCACATCATCCATTGTTTCTTCATTCGGAATATGCAACTTCATTCTCAATTGATCAAGCAACTCTCGTTCCTGCTGACTGTAATAATCTTCATATCCTGCAATTGAAAAGAAAGCAGGTCTTTCCAATAGAAAACTCACAACAGATTCGAAATCGTGTGCATGATTGTAATACTGTTCTTTCCATGAAGGCTCACTGTGAAAAGGATAAAAAAGACCGCCCTTAACAAATTCACTGGCAATGTAAATGGCATCACCTTCTTCGCTGCCCCATTCCGTCACAACTTTCCACGTTCTACTAACAGAGTCATAATGCGGAACTTTTTCATCTTCCTGTACTTCGGCCAAATCTTCTGGTTCATAATATAACGGATCTGGAATGACTTTTCCCATTTTTTTTGCATTTTTAATCCATTCTTCAATAGCAATATCAAGATTATTCATAGCCTCAACCACTGTTTTTCCTTTCGCTTTGCATTCTGGCAATTCGACTACCGTTGCAATAAAAGCGTCATCTTCAACAGACCACATAACATCTCGACAATATTTATACATTTCTTACACTTTTTCCTTCCTCAAATATTTACTCTATAATATCTAATCCAAGACCTTCCGCTATTTCTTCATTTGAAAGTTTTCCGATTTATAGCAAACGTAGTACACTTTCTTTTCCTTCATTATATTATTCTTTTCCGATGAGAGGTTCAAGTCTCAAAATCCCCTCACAGAACCGTGCCATAGTTAAAGCATAGGGTTCTTCTAGTCATTCACTGTCTTTTGTTCTTCAGCCAATTTGTTGATCACTTCAATATCCAGACCAACGCATTCAGCTATTTTTTCTTTTGATAATTCACTTTTTGTCAAAAACTGTAATGCAATCTCTTTTTTTTTCGTCATCAATTAAATCTTCCACAATTTTGCACATGGCTTGCACCCCTTTCTCGTCTTCCTTGAAAAATCTGGTTTTTTTAGCCAACAACTCATAATACATATCTGATGGATCTGTACATGAAAAATCATGCATGAGTTGTCCGATTTCAGAATCATCTCTGAATGCACCATTTACATATACGATATGTGCTTCATCACCAAATGGTTGTCCAGTTTCTTTTATTGTCCGCTCAATATGATATATCGGTTTATTGCCGCCGAGCACATCATTTTCTGTAATGAAAATCACATACGTTTCCGGCAGTTCGTCGAAGTCTTTTCCAGCAGGTAATGAGTTTGCATCAATAATGCTGCTGTTGAATCTCGCCCGTTTTGCCCCGGCTCCTTTATCCGCCCGCTGAATCTCAATATTGTATTTCTTTTGTTCACTGTCAATTGCATGGATGTCAAGTCTTACAAAATATCTTATTGTATTATTTCAAATCCTTATACTCTATGATTCTATTTTTTTACTTAAATCCAAAATAAATTCACGAGTAAGCGAAGGAATTGAATTCACGATAATATCAATCGATGCACCATTCTTTAATAGTTCTGTCGCTATCTCTATATCTCTTTGCTGCACTTTTTTTGTTGCATATTCTTCAACAATCTGACACATATCAGACACCCCTTTCTGCGATTCTTTAAAATATTTTACACGATTACATAGTTTTTGAAATTTTGTATGTTCTCCAATACTTTGTTTAAAGTATTGCATAAGCTCCGCAATATCAGTATGGTCATCTATCGCTGTGTTTACATAGATTTCGTGAACACCGTTCTCAACAACTGTTCCGGTTTCCTCAATGACGCGATTAATATGATAAATCGTCTTTTTCTCATTAAATGTATCAAATTTTGAAATAAATATCATATATACATCTGGAAGTTCCTTATAATCAATACCTTTTTCAATAAAAATCGTATCTATATTAGAACGATTAAACCGTACACGTTTCTGGTGGTCATCGTCATCTTCTTTTTGCACTTCGCAGTTTATAATCGAATGATCTTCATCTTCACAAATCAAATCCAATATAACAGAATGGGCACCGGTATTTCGAAGAAATCGTTGTACCTGGCTGTCAATAACTTTTAATTTTGGCTTTCCAAGAATAATCTGCAGGATTTCCTCTATAACTTCATTGTCTTCCGCCATCTTCTGAAAGAACACATCATCTATGACATTAAACTTTGAAACGAATGCCTTTTGTTCTTCAAATGTTTTCATCGTATAAACCTTTCTACAATTACACTATTCTAATTTTAGTATATCATGAAATGAACAATTTTCAAGAAATTTACATAGATCATTATAATTACGCTTCTGTGCTGCTATTTTGCACTTCGAAATGTTAAAATAACTATATGTAAAATAGTTTTATTAAAAAGTATCAATATGTATTGCAAAATAGTTAGTTTGACAGTGTAATATAAGTGTCAATAAAACTAAAGTTTAAATGATACTTAGGAAGGGGAGAAGTCATGGGAAACTATTATGGATATATGCGGATCAGCACCAAAGAGGAACGTGGAAAGCAGAAATTCACCCGGCAGGAGGCAGCACTGAAAAGATATGCTCAAAATAATCAGATCGAATATACACTGGTTTTCAAAGAGGATGTCAGTGGAAAGAACTTTGATGACCGGAAACAGTGGAAAAAACTGGAGAGCATTGTCAAATCCGGCGACACGATCATATTCAAGGATATCTACCGGTTCACTCGTGAGACGGAAAATGGGTACAGCAAATACATGGAGCTGTTGAACAAAGGGATTGAGATGATTTTTATTGACAATCCGACCGTCAGCACTCCGTATATCAAGCAGCTGCTGGACGTGGCAAAAGCACAGAACATCGTTGCCCGGACCAGTCTGGAGGGTACGATCAAGCTCCTGCTTATCGTGGAACTCGACCGGGCAGAGCAGGAACGACTTACAACGATCAAGCGGATCAAGGATGGGATCAAAGCCAGTGACAAGAAAAGCGGGCGGCCTGCAGGGAAACTGGATAAAATGACTGACGAGCTGCGGGAGGATATTGTGAAATATCTGTCAGACAGGAGTGTCAAACAGATTGATCTGATGAGAAAGCATGGGATCAGTCGGAATACGCTGAAAAAATACATTGAGATAGTTCGGAAAAAATTACTCTAAAAGCAACCATATGTATTGCATAAAGCTATACACCGTGGTACACTATAAAAAATAGGAGGTGTTTCACTATGGCAGCAAAAACAGCAAACGTAACAGCGCGAATCCAGCCGGAAATTAAAGAGCAGGCAGAGGCGATATTAGAACGACTTGGAATTCCTGTATCTGTATTCATCGATATGACATACAGACAGGTGATCATGAGAGATGGTGTTCCGTTTTCATTGGAAATTCCGAACTCTCTTCCTACAAGAGATTCTTTATCAAAAGCAAAATTTGACATGATGATGCAAACAGGTCTGGAACAAGCAAAAAATGATGATTCCATATCCGTCGCAGATACCTTTCAGCAGTTAAAATCGGAGATATAATGTATGGGGAATCATTATGAAGTAAAAGTTACCCGGCAGGCGATGGAACAAATGAGAGAGATTGTACACTATATATCGAAAGAGCTTTTGGCTCCGGAGGCGGCAGAAAACCTTATGAATAAAATGGAAACCTCTATTCTATCGCTTTCCGATTTTCCAAAGAAACATGCATTGATCGATGAGGAACCTTGGAGAAGCGAGGGAATAAGAAAAATTATTGTAAAAAACTTTCTGATTTATTTCTGGGTAAATGATGAAACATGTCAGGTTCAGATTACGGCAGTTGTCTACAATAAAAGAGATCAGCTGAAACAGCTTATGAATATGGACATGTCATGATACGGTGGAATTAAAATCTAAATTTTAATTTCAGGCAGAAGAAAATGCAACAGTTTCTAAATAACTGTTGCATTTTCTCTTGCCTGGCCATTTCAAATTATGAATTTTTCTGTGTTGTTTCCTTCTGAATGCCATTTAAATATGCCTGTCTACAATTTCATCGATCATGTCCTGAAGCTGATCCAAAAGCCGCTTTTTTACCATCGTGATGTGCGGTTCACACATGAAATAGTCATAAGCGTGAAGCACAATCGTGGATAAAATACACTGATATTTTTCCTTGTTCTCTAAATCATCAAAATCCGGATAAGAAGCATATAAATTGTTTTTTGCATCGGTCAGCAAGCACTTTTCTAGAAATTCTTCCGGATTTGTGTAACCTCTGAATATACCGTGTTTCAACAGGAAAGATGTGAAACCTTCTTCTGAATACTCAAATGGAAATGTACTTGTATAATAGGCATCAAAGAACGTTTTGAGTTTCGTGAGAAATCGGCTTGTAAAAGCTGTGGTGACTACACCGCTTAATTTTTGGTATACCTGCAGCCATTTGATTTCTTCTTCCATTAAAGCACCGGAGTCTGTGGAAAGAATAGCATCTGCAAAGGCAGCGGCAGTAGAATGATGCATCATACTTTTTACGGAAGTTTCGGAAATATTCAATTCTTCGCTAAAGGTATGAGCTGTTATATTTTCCTCCTGAGAATAACCGAGAAGGTAATTCGGATCCGTATCTAACACGTCGCATAATTCCACAAATGTATATAAATCCGGGATTTTTGTTCCTTTTGTATTTTCATAATGAGACAAGGTTGATCTGTTCGATATACAGAGCTGGTCACACAGTTCTTCCTGACTATAGCCTTTCTTTTTTCTGGCAGTTTTCAATTTCTGTTTCAATTGTATGATGTTTGTATTCTCACTTAAACTGTGCTTTTTCATATTTTTGCTTCTCCCATTTCCATTTTTTATTTATCATAACGCAAATGTGTTTCATAGGCAACAAAATTTAATGTTATAGGTCAATATAAATGTTACGAAAATGTAGTTGTACGGAAACAAATGGTCGGTTATAATAAAGAAAATCAATGAAATGGAGGATTGCATATGATATCAAAACAAGAAGCCAAAAAGAAGATTTTGGATTATTTTAAAAAAGAAAATATTCCGTATCGATACTTAAACGAGAAAAAAGGACTCGTTTCCATTGATGATTCCGATACCGTGTATCTGTGTGTGGAGATTCCAGATGTGATAGGTGGCTGTATTGAGACAACTCTCCGATTTTGGGAGGAACATCTGTATTGTCAGTCCTATTACTGTCAACCGGTCGTGCAAAGTGAAGAAGAAAAGATGAGAGCCGCAAAAATGATCAACTATCTGAACTTTCATCTGAATTATGACTGTGATTCTCTTTATAAACACATATTCGCTCTTGATGAGGATAAAGGCGACATCATGAATGGCTGCTTAATCCGGTACGAACTGTTAGAGGAGCATTTTGAGGAAACCATGAATCATATTCTGAATTTTTCGGTTCAACAGCTTGTAGATGTGTGCATTCCATTGATTGGATATATCGCCGGAGAACTGAATTATTCTGTTGCAACAAAGGTAGGAATTGATCACGAAATCATGGGAAAACCAATTCCGGTACCGGAAGATTAGGAGAAAATATGGAAGAAAAACGTAAGAAAATCGAATGCATTATCGATTCTGCTGATATGTACCAGTGGAAGCAGGAAAGGACAACGAAAAAGTCGTCCGAATATTTTTACGATGAGGAGAAATGCAGATCCGGAAAACGGGAAGAAGAAATCATACCCGTGAATTTTGAAATCGAGCACACCTATCAGGTGTTTGACTGCTTTGACTGGTATTGGGGCAATTTCAACAAATGTCCGGACTGCCGAACCATGAAATCAAAAGCAAAAGAATGGTATGAAAAATATGAGGCAGAGTTAGTCCAAATCTCACACGATACCTTGACCTTTCAGTGCCGTAAATTATCTGAGACGGAAGCGAAAGAGATCCTGGCGGAAGCATCAGAACTGCATGCTGAAATCATAGACTGTAAAACAGAGGATCTTGTATCATATATGACAAAATATGGGAGATTTACCCTATGGTGGGATTAGTGATCTTCAAAGGGAAATGCTGATAGTTCTCCCTTTTGTATCCTGCATGAAAGAGTCAATCCTGTTTTTCAAAATCTAATGGATTGGCTCTACTAATTCTGCAATATATAATTGCAAATAATTGTTCCAGTAAGCATATATTTTATCTTCCGTCAATGCTCCTGATTCGTCATAAAGAAAGGCAATCAATTCCTGTTCCGCCTTACGTACTTCATGTAAGACAGCTTTGTTTTTTGGATCTGATCTGATAATTTCAAACAGCCGATTAATAGCATGTGTATACCCTTGCTCACCGTATGCAGATTTTCCTTTTTCTTGTATATCCTTTTTTATATGATATTTATCATTATATTTGATAATATGTTCAACTGTTTCATCAATACAGGACATTTGCTCGTTGAAAGATTTTTTGAAATATGTTTCTTTATCTCTCGTACTTACCATTGTATTGCTCCTTTCTGTTCCAGCCAAGAACATGAACTTTTCTATGTCATCATCAAGTGATGTCTTACATGACGAAAAGTTTCGTGCTTTCTAATTTAAGATTATATCTTATTAGGTAGAGGTATTACAAGAAAATTCTAATACAACAATGCCATCTGCTCTGTTTTTTTTATCATATCCAGTAACGTTTTCTTTTGCTGTTTTCGTCCGTAAAACATCTGCTGCCTCCCTTTCAAAAAAAAATTACTGTCTCCCGTATAAAATACTTTGCACGAAACGTCAATTTTTATTCGGTTGCGACCGACTCGGTTGGGACCGAATAAAAAGCTTGAATGCCATTAGGAAAAAAATACTGATATCAGCAACAGCATATGCTATAATAAAGGTGATATCTAAAACAAAATTTGTTTCATTCGTAGAAAGGAATCTGTATGGGAACTTATTTTAATCCAAACAATGAAAGCTTCAGAAAAGATAAAAAAAGTGAAATATATATAGATAAAACAGGATTGCTGGAATTTCTGAATAAAAAGATAGGAACAAATAACAATTGTATCTGTGTAAGCCATGCCAGACGCTTTGGAAAATCCCATGCAGCGGGCATGATCGATGCCTATTACAGCCTCGGCAGTGACTCAGAAGCGCTGTTTTCAGATACAGAAATTGCAGAAAAGGACAGCTTTAAAGAGCAATTAAACAAATATAATGTGATCCATCTGGATATTTCGTCGATCTTTGATTTCCACAAAGAAGATCTGATTGCGGAAATCCATAGACGGATCCGTAAAGAAATAAAGGAAATATATGGCGGCAAATTGGACTATGACAATGATCTGTATGTATTGCTCAATGATGTTTACAATATAGATGGGATTCCCTTTGTTATCATCCTGGATGAGTGGGACTGCGTGATCAGAAATGCAGCAGACAATCAGGTATTGGTACATCAGTATCTTCAGTTTTTACACTCATTGTTTAAAAGCGAAGAGTCCAAGAAATTCCTTGCGCTGGCATATATCACAGGTATTCTGCCAATCAAGAAGATCCAGAATGAGTCGGCATTAAATAACTTTCGGGAATATACGATGCTGAAATCAAAGCCAATCACGCAGTATTATGGTTTCACAGAGGAAGAAGTAAAAGGGCTCTGCCAAAAATATGACATGGATTTTGAGACCACAAAAGCCTGGTATAACGGATATCTGATAGACGGAATGCATATGTATAACCCGAATTCCGTCTCTCAGGCAATGATGAACCATGATTTTGACTCTTACTGGCGAAACACATCCTCTTTTGAATCGATAAACATATTTATAAAAATGAATTTTGATGGATTAAAGGATGATATTCTTAAGATGCTTGCGGGTGGAAATGCCGATGTTGAGGTAGGAACTTTCCGCAATGATTTCTCTGATATAGCATCGAAGGATGAAGCACTTACCGCACTCATACATCTTGGATATCTTGGATATGATGCAGAGGATTTCAGTGCATATGTACCGAATTACGAGGTTGCATCCGCCTATGACCTTGCACTCAGGAAAAGTGGATGGAGTGAAGTGGAAAAAATGATATCGCGTTGTGATGAACTTCTAAAAGCAACCATTAAAAAGGATGCAGAAAAGGTAGCAGAAATCATAGAGCTTGCCCACGAAACCTATACCTCGGTAATAAAATACAATAATGAAAATGCACTCAGCTGCGTACTCACAATGGCATATTTCACGGCACCGGCGTTTTACAATATCGTGCGTGAATTTCCTGCTGGAAAGGGATTTGCTGACCTGGTATTCATACCAAGGGCAAATGCAGGCAGCCGTCCGGCAATGGTCATAGAATTAAAGTATGACAAAACAGCCGATACTGCGATCAGGCAGATCAAAGATAAAAGATATGCAGGAGCATTGTCCGGATATCAGGATAAGATTCTGCTTGTTGGGATTAACTATGATCCGGACAACAAGAGCCACAGCTGTGAGATAGAAGAATGGGAACGCAGATCGGAATGATGGAACCAACAGCATGGTTAATGGAGGTGTTATATGGATATGACGATTAAAATGAGCGTTGTTTCAGATAGTCAAATTCTAATAAATGGATTAAGAGTATTAAACGAAAATTTAGGTGTTGTTAACACACTTAAATTTCTTGAACAATTTGACAATGGAGGAAACGGTGACTTCACAAAAGAAAAGTATGAACAAGACGATGAACCGCTTTCAGTAGAAGAAATCCTAAAGATGTTTCAATCGTCAGCACACTAGTGTACTGACACGTTCATTTTCAGCCTAATGACGCAGAATGTTTTTTCAAGTGTGCCGTTTCAAAACCGCAGGCGTAGCGGGGGCTACGTCGAGGATTTTGGAATGGTGCAATTGGAAAAACAGGCAAGTCAGTTAGGTGAAATATGAACGTGTCAGTGCACTAGAAAGAAGTCACCCAGTTCTAAAGTTGTGTGCGCTCATCACAGATTAATTTCAATATCTTTGATATATCCACATTCGCATGAAATGATCATACGTTCACCTTTCGATGTTGTTCTGATCACTGGGTGTTCATGGCATTTTGGACATGTCAGGCTTATGTATCCGTCTCTCAGATGCTCTTTTCTTGCTTGTTTCGCCAATAGAATGGATTTCTGCGATATTTTCATAGGCATCCTGACCTCCTTTGTAATAGCTACGGTTTTTTTATTTCAATGAAATAGAGACCATTTTTACGTTCTATATTGCAGACCACATAATCTCCATATTTTTTTAAAATCTCACTTCGATCACCGTCTATCTGGATTTCATTTATCATGATCAACAAATTATCTTTTGTATGTACTTCCATATATTCGGCAAGTGTGGGAAGTTTTACCCGACAGCATATAAATATAACGATATCAAACAAAAGATATATAATGCCGCTTGCTATACAAATCTGAAAAAAACTCTCCCATGGGATTCCCCCTCGGAGAAATATAAAACCGCCAAAAACAGCCGCAGGAACACCGATCAGCCGTAGCAGATCATAGTAACTTAGTGCATTTTTTCTGTCCATAGTTCCACACTCCTTTTGATTGTTATCCTAAATTTAGGATAACAGTTATGCTGGTAACTTGCAAGAAAAATGCAACAAGAATGTTGCATTTCACACTTTTTCCAATCCGGACGCTCAGAAAGTCTGTTCGCAGATGCTTCACGCGGGACTTTCTGAGCTGTGAACTGGAAACGACATTGGTAAGGAACGAGGAACTCAAAAAAAGAAATAGAAGATGCCATATTGGTAGAAGATTGAGGAAGCTTTTCTTAAGTTGAGACAAATTGGAAAATCATGTCACACGCATTGCAAAATTTATCAGACCATGGGAAAGTGCATTATGCCAAAAGAAAGCGTGTTTGCAAGAGTACTAAAAGGTTGTCGGATTATTTTCTACTTTTCTCCAGCTACCGAATTCAGAAATATCTTCCCCTATATTCTCCATATATCCCTCGCACAAGAATCCTAATACTTCCTTTTTCTCCAGTTGAACCCTTCCAAGACCTAATGGTGACGGAATTTTCTCTAGAAATTCTCCCAGATTGCCCTTTGGTATCCGCCACACTTCTACTTGAATTTTTTTCCCACTTTCCGTAGTTTTAATCAATCCCGGCTTTGCAGGTTCTGTAGGTAGCTTGATTAACTTATAATATGGTGCCGTCTCTGTTTCTTCCTCAAACTCTGCTCCCAATTCCAATAACTGATGCTCCAATGCAAGTCCGCGCATATGCAATCCACATACTGCCAACTCCACCATATCATCCTTTTGTATATCTGTTTTCGACACATCCACAAGTTGATACAACTTTGCCAGTTCCATATTAAGCCCTTCCTGTCCACTTAAAGCAAAACTGGTAACTCCAAATGGAATCTCATCTGCTGCAAATCCAGTCTGAAAATCTAATGCACATAAATCCAGAAGGTTACAATGGTTGGTATAAAGTCCCATGTTACTGTTGGTTTGAATCGGATCGGCATCCACTTGTTCTCTGGTATACGTTCCTCCGGAAGTAGGCATAAGCAGAATACTGTTTTTCAAAATCTTCTTTACCTGACATTTAATCTCTGCTAATCGATGCATTGCCTTGAATACAGAATCAGCCTTTAAGTCTTCTTTATTTCCGCTTCGCAGAATCTTTTCTGTCACAAGTACCATTGCCTTTCCCTGATTTTGTTCTACAAAACTTCCTAATGCAGCCCAGCGTTCTGCAATCCATGGTCCATCATATAAGATAGATGCAGCCTCGCTAAAAATAGAATAATCAATGTATTCTATTGGTATTCCCAGTTTTTCCAGATTCTTGATAACACTTTCCCATTTCTCCTTATACGCCTTTGCATAAGGTCCGAAAAAGGTCAATTCTGTCTTCGGTATACAGATTTTTTCTGGTATCTTTTTCATTAAAGGAGCAAATTCTTTGGACCATGGACAATCTACATCATAACTTCTCTCCACAAAATCTACCCTTTGAGCATCTTCCAGATTATGTGTAAACACAGTAACGCAATCCAAAGAAGCGCAGGCTGGTACAACTCCTTTTGTTGACCACGCACCTAAACTCGGCTTAAATCCCACTAAGTCATTTAATGCAGCGGGAACTCGACCGGAACCGGCTGTATCTGTTCCAAGGGCAAATGCCGCCTGTCCCATAGCCACACATACTGCAGATCCGGAACTGGAACCGCCACTAATCATCTCTTCTTTTAATGCATTGTGCACTTCTCCGTAAAGGCTTCTGGTACCAACCAGACCAGTTGCAAACTGGTCCAGATTGGTCTTACCTACCGGAATCGCTCCCTGCTCAATCAATAGCTTCACGGTAGTGGCACTTTCCTTAGGAAGATAAGAGTATGTCGCACATCCCGCAGAGGTTTCTACTCCTTCTAAATCAATATTGTCTTTAATTGCAAAAGGAATTCCCCATAACAGAGCTGTTTTCGGATTTTTTTCTTTTAACTTATCCAGATACTTCTGTATACGTTTCATCTCCGGTGGCTGTATCCAGATATTCATATCCTTTGTCATTTCTGCTCTTTTCACAATTTCCAAACAAATCTCTTCCGGAGTAAATGCACCACTTTCATATCCTTTTTTCAAATAATCGATTGTCAGTTTTTTTTCTATCGATAGCTGATTCATGCAAATTCCTCCTTAACCGATGGCCGCTAACAATTGTCCACCAGATACACTTTCTGTCTCCTGTACATAGATTTCTTTTATCACACCGTCACAAGGAGCACATTGCGGAAATTCCATTTTCATACTTTCCTCTACAATAATGACATCCCCTTCTTTTACTGTATCTCCCGGTTTTACAAGAATCTTCCATACACTTCCCGGCATATTTGAATTAATTGGATTGCATCCTTCCGGTAACTCAATTTCTTTCAAACTACCTTCTTCATGCTGAGATACAAAATGATCCAGTCCTTTTTCCTTCCACATCTGTTTTTCTTTTTCAAAGGAATCCACCTGATGTTCTTTAAACTTCTTTCCTTCCTCTTCAATAGAACCAAGATATTTCAAATACTCACCATAATCAAAAACCGTTTCCTCTACTTCTACTTCATATCTGCCTCGCAAAAAGTCCTCACGAATCTTTAATAATTCCTCCGCAGATACCGGATAAAACTGAATCTGATCAAAAAAATTCAACAACCATGGTTTTCCTTCTGGAAAGCTTTTCGTTGCTCTTACCGGATTCCATGTTTGAATGGTTCTTCCTACTAACTGATATCCTCCAGGACCTTCCATTCCATAGATTCCCATATAAGCACCACCAATACCCACTGCATTTTCCGGTGTCCAGGTTCTGGCTGGATTGTATTTTGTTGTAACTAAACGATGCCTTGGGTCTAATGGAATACAAACCGGTGCTCCCAAATATACATCTCCTAATCCCATAACCAGATAAGTTGCATTATATAAGATTTCTTTTACCTTTTCGATGTTTTCTAGTCCATTGATTCTTCGTATGAATTCAATGTTACTTGGACACCATGGTGCATCCGGTCTAACATTCTGGTAATATCGTTCCACTGCCAGTTGTGCTCCCGGATCATTCCAGGATAATGGCATTTTAATCTTACGTGACTTAATCTTAAAGGTACTTAAATCTCCAATCTGTTTATCCAGTTCTACCACAATATCTGCCAGTTTCTTAATAGACATCTTAGTAGAGTCAATATGAATCTGTAAGGAACGGATTCCCGGTGTTGCATCAATTAATGGAATTTCTTTGTCCCCTTTGACTAATTCCATCAATGCATGCACACGAATACGCAGTTTCATTTCTATCTGCATTTCTCCATATTCTACCAGAACATATTCATCACCTGCACAGCGAATCACAAATTCGTCTTCTCTATCTTCTTTCAGACACTTCAAAATTGGATAGGTGCAGTCTATCTCTTCTTTTTCTCCTAATTCCGGCAATGCCAATTCTTTTTCTTCCGTAATATTTTGCAGATATGCTTCCTGCTCTTTGCGAATTCGTTCTGCTGTTTCAATCGTAATTAAACGGAACTTCACCTTATTGTCCGGTGCAAGCTGTCCAATCTTCCAAAGTTCTCCGGACGGAATGGTAACCGGGCATACGAATCCACCTAAACTTGGTCCGTCTGGTCCAAGAATAATCGGCATATCTCCGGTAAGGTCAATCGTACCCACGGCATAAGCAGTATCATGTACATTAGAAGGATGCAAACCAGCTTCTCCACCATCTTCTCTTTCCCAAAGGGGTGTCGGTCCCACCAGTCGTACCCCGGTTCTGTCACTATTAAAATGTACTTCCCACTCAGTCTCTGTCAACTGATCCAGATATTCTTTTTTCAAAAATTCTGTCGTACAATGTGGCCCCGGTATAACTCCGATTTCCCATGTTCCTTCATATTTACTGATTTTTTCTTTATCAACCGAATGGAATTGATGTTCTCCATGATTTCCTACATGAATCAAATCTCCTGTAGCCAATGTTCTTCCACCATGTCCGCCAAATCCTCCAAGTACAAAGGTAGATGCGCTTCCTAAAGTCTTTGGAACATCCAATCCACCCTCAACCAACAGATAGGTTCGCATTCCATTTACTGCTTTTCCAAGAGTGAGAACCTGACCATAGGTTACTGGAATTGGCTCATACATAGCAACCGGCTGTCCATCAATTTTTGCAGACATATCCGCCCCGGTCAAACAGATTACCATATCATCTCGGAACTTATAACTACCGCCTCGCAAAGTAAATTCAATTCCCGGTGCTTCTAATGGATTTCCTAAGATACGATTTCCGATACGGAACGCAAAATTGTCCATAGCTCCACTTGGTGGAACTCCAATGTCCCAATATCCTAAACGTGCCGGATAATCCTGAATCGTGGTCTGCACACCACCATCAATAACTTCAATTTTATTTTCCCGATAAGAAAAATCATCCAGCATATGGGTATGTAAATCACCTGCAACATATCCGTCTGTCTTTATAAAAGAGTTTAAATAATCTATGTTTGTGGTAACTCCATATATTTTCGTCTCTTCCAATACCCTCTGCATCTTTTGTATTGCTTCATCTCTGTTATCTGCTTTTACAATCAGTTTCGCAAGCATTGGATCATAATTGGAACTTACCACTGTATTATCCTGTATCCATGTTTCTACTCTTGCTTCCGGTGAGAACGCTACTTTATCTATTTTTCCGGCACTTGGCGCAAAATTTCTCATGGCATCTTCTGCATAAACTCTTGTCTGAATACTCCAGCCCTTTGTTTCACCAAAGAGTGTATCCAGTCCCCTTAGTTCTCCTGCCGCTTCTTTTATCATCCATTCTACTAAATCAATTCCCAGTACTTCTTCTGTTACACCATGTTCTACCTGTAATCTGGTATTTACCTCTAAAAAATAGAACTTTTCCGTCTTTGTGTCATATAAAAATTCTACCGTTCCTGCACTTCGATATCCCACCTGCATTGCAATTCTCTTTGCAGATTCCTTCATTGCCTGTCTGGTTTCTTCTGTAATTCCTACTGCCGGGCATTCTTCCATTACTTTCTGATTTCTTCTCTGTCCGGAACAGTCTCGTTCTGCCAGTGCTGCAACTTCACCATACTCATTTCCAAAAATCTGTACTTCGATATGACGGGCTTTTTCCAGATATTTTTCTAAGAAAAGTCCGGCATTATTAAAATTCGCCTTTGCTAAATGGCTGCACGAATCATAAGCAACTGTTAACTCTTCCTTATTGTAGCAGACTCTCATACCAATTCCGCCACCGCCTGCAGTGCTCTTTAAAATGACTGGATAGCCAAGTTTTTCTGCTACCTCAATAGCTTCCTCCATACTGTCTAACAGTCCGGTTCCTTCTAGCATCGGTACCCCTGCTTTTTTTGCAATTTCACGAGCAGAATGTTTTAATCCAAATAATTCCATCTGCTCTGGCTTCGGTCCAATAAAAGCAATTCCATTTTCTGCACACATTCTTGCAAAATTACTATTTTCACTCAAAAATCCATATCCCGGATGAATTGCCTCCGCTTTTGTTTCCTTTGCAATCTGAATAATCTTGTCTGCATTCAGATATGTCTCTAATACGGAACCATCTCCCAAAAAGACTGCTTCATCTGCACAATCTACATGGAGACTGTCCTGATCGGCTTTTGTGTATACTGCCACCGACCCAATTCCCATATTTTTTAATGTTCTTTCTATTCTTACTGCAATTGCTCCACGATTGGCAATTAATATTTTATTAAACATCGTCTATTCCTCCATCAATCTTATTCCCCCTTAGACAGCTTCTCCCTGCTCCCCACTATGAAGAATTCTGTTTACTTCCCTTCGTAATTCGATAAATTCCTTCGTATCCTTCAAATCCAAATCTCTATCATACGGAAGATAATCCGGTATCTCCGCAATAATTTTTCCTGGTCTTGCACTCATTACATAGATTCTGGTTGCCAAAAATACTGCCTCTTCAATATCATGCGTAATAAAAATAATTGTCGGTCTTTCCTTCTGCCAAATGTGACGCATCAAGAGTTGCATATTTGCCTTTGTTTGTGGATCTAATGCTCCAAATGGTTCATCCATCAGAAGAACCTCCGGACTATTTGCTAATGCTCTTGCTATCGCAACTCTTTGTTTCATACCACCGGATAATTCTTTCGGAAGACACTTACGAAACTGTGTCAGACCAATCAATTCCAAATATTTGTCTACGATTTCATCTGCCTCTTTCTTCGGCATTTTCTTTAATTTGAGTCCAAAGCGGATATTTTCTTCTACATTCATCCAAGGAAACAACGTATAAGACTGAAACACCATTCCTCGATCCGCTCCGGGTCCATTCAATTCACGGTTATCCAGAATAATGGCACCTTCTGATATATCATCTAATCCGGCTATCATTTTTAATAGGGTAGATTTTCCACATCCGGAAGGCCCTACAATGCAGACAAATTCATTATCCAGAATCTCAAAGTCCACATGATCGATTGCCAGTGTTTTCTTCTTCTCACTTTTATAAATTTTTGTAACACCGTTTCCACGTATTTTACTGTTGGCCACTGTTGCGCTAACTGTTTCACCTGCTAATGGTTCTACTACTTTTCCTCTTTTACCTTTACCAAACATTATTTTGTACCTCCTTCCGTCCAGGAGAATAATTTCTTATTAATAAATCCAAACGTTCTATCGATGATAAGTCCTAAAAGACCAATCGTTAAGATTCCTGCAAACATGGTATCTGTTTTTAAATATCTCTGCGCCTTCAAAATACTGTAACCTAAACCAGAATTTGCCGCCACCAATTCTGCAACAACTAAGTAGGTCCATGCCCATCCCATCATCATTCTTAACGTATCCATCAACCTTGGGAGCATAGCCGGAATTAATATTTTCCATAATACTTTCCACCGGGTTGCGCCTAATGTATAGGCTGCATTTATATAATCCTCCGGCACGCTTCTAATATCATCTGCCACCATAGGAATCAGCTGAAATAACGTTCCCATAAAAATAACTGCAATCTTCGCTTCTTCCCCAATTCCAACCCATACCATAATAAGTGGTACAAATGCCGGAACCGGAAGGTATCGCAAGAACTCTGTTAGTGGTTGAATAAATGCTTCCACACCAGCGAAACAACCTGCCAAAATTCCAAGAACGACACCTACAATTACCGCATAAATGAATCCCATGAAAATACGATAACAACTGATATACAAGTCTTCCCAGACAGCTCCGCTCACGAAGCTGTCTACAATGGTACCGACTACCTTTGCGGGTGTTGGTAAGAATACGGAATTTACCAGTCCGGTAACACTTGCGAAGTGCCACAACAGAATTACAATTATGAAAGAACACACTGCAATTCCTGTATATATTTTTTTTTCTATACTTTTACGTATCCGAAATAAATTCTTCATACAAACCTCCCTTCCAACTACTTGTCTATGGAAGTATCAGGTGCTGGTTTCGACTCTCTTGTTTCCAATACATTTTTTAGATAAGTACTATTAAACATTTTTGTCGTATCATCTGGTACGGAATCAATCATATTTACACTCTTTAAAAATTCTGCAATTTTTTCTGTAGTATAAGGAATATAGGAATAATCTTCTGCCTCATTTTCCATAGTATCAATACATTCCTGTAATGAAAACAGTCTGGAACCACTCATGGAAACTCTCATTTCTTCTTCCGAAATTTCTGCTCCTTCTGCCATATCTTTAATAGCCTGATCTTCATTTTCAGAATAGAATTCTAAAGCATCAAAATATGCATTAATTACTTTTTCGATATCTTCTTTTCCATTGTCTACCATATCTTTGTTCGCAACCAATACATCCGGTATCAGACCCGGAATATCTGCAGAACTAACTAGTAATGTACTGTCTTCCTTTTCTAATGCCATGCTAAGAGATGGCTCCCAAAGAGATGCTGCATCTACTGTATCCGCTAAAAATGCCGGTGCTGAATCAGAAATAGATAAGTTTACAAAATCAATGTCATCTTCTGTTAATCCCACCGAATCAAGTGCTGTTAAAAGGAAGAAATGTTCAATCGTCCCATACTCTGTTGCCACTGATTTTCCCTTTAGATCCTCAATTTTTTTTATCCCCTTTCCACCAACCAAACCGTCAGCTCCATTGGAATTATCCAAAATCAATACCGTCTCTAATCCAATATTATTAATGTATGGTGCGATCACATCTGCCATAGCTACTGCCAACATATCTACCTGTCCGGTGTTAAATGCCTGTACACTATCGCTGTAAACCGGGAAGTAAACCAGTTCTACATTCACACCATTCTTTTCAAAAAAATCTTCTGCCTGACAGATATACCATGTATAAAACGCCGGATATGGAGAAATCCCCAACTTATATACCTTTTCTCCATTCTCGCTACTTGTTTTCCCTGTCGTTGAGTCTGCCTTTGTATCATTTTTTGCGCTATCTTTTCCACAACCTGCTACTGCGCATAATACCATCGTAAGTGCTACAATAAGTGCTACTGCTCGTTTTCTTGTTTTTTTCATACTATTTTCTCCTTTAAAACACTATCCTACTTACATAATCGCATTCACACCGCTCTCACCTGTTCGAATTCTAGTCCCATCTTCTACATCAATCACAAATATCTTTCCGTCCCCTGGATTTCCTGTCTGATTTACACATTTGACAACATCGATCAATTTATCTATATCTTCATCTCTGCAAAAGATCTCAATTAATCTTTTCGCTACAAAAGGATGCTCCTCTTTCTGATCTATGTCATGTCCCTCACCGGTGGCAAAATCTACACGATTTCTTCCTCTACCCAAAACCTCTTTACTGCTCAGAGAAAAGAAATGATTTTCTGTCAAAGCTGCCTTGGTCTCATAATACTTGTTCAACCGTATTACTATATATACCTGCTTCATACCATCACTCTTCCTCTCCTGAACTGATTGTAACTGTCTTTTCCACCGGAATTACGAAAATCTTTCCATCTCCAAAAGCTCCTGTTTTCTCTGTTCTTGCAGTATCTATAATAATTTTCTTTACTTTTTCCACATCTTCATCCGGAACTACCATCATGAACATTTCCTTTGGAATCTCATCATAATAAACGTCGCTTACTTTTAATCCTCTTTGTTTTCCTCTTCCTAAAACACTGATTCTTGTTGCTGAAACAAATCCTGCATCACATAATGCAGTCAATACCTCACTTGCTTTTTCCGGTCTTACAATTGCTTTTACCATTTTCATATCATTTTTCTCCTTTTCTATTTATCAAAAATGAATATCTCATTTGTAGTTGGTGCATAACCACTACACGGATTGTTGATCTGCGGACAATTGCTGATCAGTATCATGGTATCATTCATTGCTTCAAACTCTATATAAGAACCCGGTTCTGAAATTCCATCCAAAAACTCAAATCTTCCATCCGGCAGTTTTAATATCTGTGCAAATAAGTTTACATTTGGTACTAAATCAACCTTGGAATACTGATCCGCATGTTCTGATATCTGCATTAAAAAGGTATCTCTACAAGTCTTCATATGTAACGTATGATGTCCGTAGCGGACGGTGTTGCTTTCTGTTGCACAGGCACCTCCCATGGTGTCGTGACAAGTACAAGTATCTGCTACCATTTTCAGCAGCTCTTTTCCGGATTCTGTTACCAATACTGTTCCCGCGTTAATATATAACTTTTTCTGTCGCACAATGGTCTGGGTCGCACTGTAATGATCCTCTGGATTGTGCAGGTCATAGCATAAAAAATCCAATCCTTGATTTCCTTCTAAATCTACAATCCGTAACACTTGTCCCTTCATCAACGGATGCATCCAGCCATCACCAGCCGGTATCATGGTTTCATAAACAGCGTCCTTTGTATCTCTATTGCTAGGTGTTTTCTCAAATTTAATCATAATATCCTCCTATCTGCTACTTTCCCGCTCTATATGCCTAATAACAGGTTATATTCCCAAGTGTTTTCAAATGCTCTTCTGGTATATTTTGAAAAGTTCACGCAATAATCCAATCCGTCTACTGGTAGAGCCGGTAATACTTCCACTCTTACCGGTACAGAAGGATATTCTTTTTTCTCATCCAATGGATTTGGTGTATTAGATAATACCAGATAAATATCCATTTCTGTTCGTATAGTAACGGACATTTCTTTTTTACAATGGTCTTCATAAAAAATCAGGTTTCCCATTTCGTCTGCTTCTACCTTAGAAAACAAATTGATTGGTGGCATTAAGTCTCGTTTGCTCATTCCGTTTTTTGTCAACTCATTGATGAAATTCTCCTGTCCGGACTTCAGATAATCATTTCCATTCTGCTGGTAATTGGTAAATCCGTACTTTTCATCCGTCATAGTTCTGGTGGTATATCCGGTTACAGTATCGTGCCAACCAAGCTCATCTTCCACGATGCTTGCCATCGCTCTTCCACAATCGCTCATGATCGCATGACCCTTTGTTAAGAAAAATGTATGCTGTGCCTTTAATGTATCCGGCGCGTTATAATGTTCTGTCAGATTGTGGAAATTATACATTAACATTGCCAGGTTTGCTCCATCTCCCTCTGCGGTAAATTTAATCAATCTGCCCTTACAGATATTTCCTGACCAACGATCTCCCGGGTTAATTGTTTTGCTCCAAAGAATATTCATATTTCTCACCTGTTCCTTTCTATTTTGCATTCCAGACCACCTTCCTTGGTTACCGGTACATTCATAAAGAAGTTCATGTTTTCTTCTACCTTTCCATCCTTAGAACGCAGAAAAGGAGCAAACACTTTGGTTTGCTCCTTCGCAGTTTAAAACTTCTTTATTTTGTTCCTTTAACTACTGTGAATTCTAACATGATTAAAATGCACTTTCAATTCTCCTGCGTATCCATTCATTTGCAAAAAAAATAGAACTTCTACTACTGAAGTTCTATTTTTCTACTAATTTCATTAACTGTATTCTACTATTAATGCCCATTTTAGTAAAAATGTTATAAACATGCTTTTTCACCGTAGATATTGCAATAAACAATTTCTCACTTATTTCTTCGTTCGTATCTCCTTGTAGCATTAAGTCCATAATTTCTTTCTCTCGATTTGATAAATTATATTTCTCTATATCTTTGATAGATACCGGTTTTCTTCCGTCAGCAGCATTGCTTTCCTTACGAGTTGAATATAAAATATTAGTAAGGTGATTCTTAAATACTTCCAGAATCCGAATATCTTTCCTTTTAAAATCTCCCAAATCTTTCGATCGAAATATGTTCAACACCCCTAAAATTTCTCCTTTTACCAATAAAATTCCCTCCCCATATGGGATATTCTGAGGTCTTAAAAATCCTTGGTAGAACTCGGTTTTCTCTCTAATTTCATCTTCCATCATATCGGTATCTTTGAACACCAACGTTTTAGAAAATCCAAACATATGCTTCACATAATCTACATCATAGAAGTAATTCACATACTTACTTTTATTTTCTTCACTTACTCCATCAAATGCAGAATTTTCTATGTCTATCTTCTGTTCTTCATCAAAAATAATAAAATAGGCTTGAGAATAAGAAATCAATGCACGAATAAGCTGTAAAAACTTCACAGCTATTTCATTTATATTATCCATGGAATATATCTCCAATAATATGTCATTAACAACATTCCAATCATTTTCTTTTAAACTATCCATGTTTTCACTCTCTTTCTGAAAATTTCTCATGTATATGATTTTTCCGAACTTCTTTTAAGATTATTAATAAATTTTATATTCTATTGCAACTATAAATCTTAGACTCCTTTCACGTTTTAATGTTATCACACGACCCCAAATGGACTGTCGCATTTAGAACTTGCATAATCTGTGCCAAATAACAGACTGTTTTGTCACCAACATTTCAAATGGATAGAATCGATAGAGACTTAGAATTATTCATTTCATCTTTTGTCAAGCAGACCACATTCTTCCGATAAAATTTGATACTTTTATTTTAACAGAAAATTACAAAAAAAGCGAGTCCTACTGTTTTGATGTACTGTCAAAATGACGGTGGATAAACAGCCCCAAAATCAAGAACTATCATCTGCAACAATTGAGAGATATCCAAAATCATTGTATTTGTCAAAGGAACTCTCTGAAAGACACCTTTGGAAAAAGAACAAAAACACTTCAGGTTGCCAAAAGATTTTTAAAGTATAAGCAAGAAGATATGTAACGGATACTTTCAGATGACAGAATCTTTTACAGCATCGCAGAATGAATTGGAAAATTCCCTTAAAATAAATCAACGAAATAGAAAAACGACGCTGTCGCTTCACGAAATTTTGTTTGTTAAAACGACAGCCCCATTTTTTGTCTTCCTTGTATCATCCCCAGCGGTTTCCTACTATGCCAGCACGTTTGCCTGATCAATCAACGCTTCCAATGTTTCATCTTCCAGAATCTCATCCACATCTTTCACCGACTCAATCTTCACATCTTTTAGAATCTCCTCGCTGAGCAGCCGGTACTTTTCGCCTCGAAATCCGCTGCGATATGGAATGTTATCTCCCAGAAACTCATAGTTTTTCAGTGCGAGATTCATCAGCTCCACCACATTCATTTTTATCTGGCCGAGTATTGATTCTTCCTCTCTGTAAAACGTTTCCATGTTCTGAAATTTACTGAGTTTACTTTGCATTTTGATATAGGTATAAACAACACTACGATCCCTGTAATTGTCTACCATACAAAAATCAAACGCTCCATCTGTCATTTCATCAATGTATGCATTGTCTTCTTCCTGTACGATCGTGATCTTTTCTTTCGCCGCACCAAACTGTGGCAGCACATATTCCTCGAAAAACTCTACGATCTCCGGTGTTTTTTCTACGACTGTGACATGTTCTACTTCGGATTTTCGTGCCGCCATGTAAGGGAAATATCCAAGTCCTAATCCAAACACCAGCACGTTTCCATGCGCCCGATCGATTGTTTCCGATTCTGTCTGAATGGTCCTCGCATCTACCGCATCCCATCTTTTATTTTCACAACGAATACTTGGATAACGATACAAAAAATCACACATTCCAAGTTTCGGAATATAATATAATTTTTCTGCTTCTTCTGGCTCATCCATCAGGAATAATCCATATTTGCGGATCCGTTCGGTTGTAAATTCGAATTCCCCGATCTTAATCGGTTTCTCTTTCAAAAATTCGAGATGAATATCCCTGATAAATGGATTTTCCTGTATTTCTTTCTCTGTAAATACATGCGCATTCTGCAGATATCGTGCTGCGACCTCTGCATTTTCCTCTTGATCTTCAAACGGCATTAACGGAAGGATGATTCGTTTTAATGCCACGGTAAACAAAATCGCCTCTTCGTTATCTTCCGGAAATTCCTCTGCTGCTTTTTTCTTTTCCTCTTCCATTTCAACAGAGCGTATGACCTGCGCGGTCTGTTGGCCAACGGCTGTCATAAGCAACTTCGTCTTTTCATATTTCTTGTTATATTCCGCCAAAGAATCCTTGATTTTTCTTGTATCTGCTATATACATATTTTGTTCCTCTTTCTAAATTTTTTCTCTTTTACTCCGTTACAAGTTCCCACACTTTTTTGTTCCAGCGTATTTCGCGTTTTCCGGTCGGATGAATTCTAACTCTGCCATGCCTTTTTCTTCCGTCCTGAATACCGTTCATTATAACACATTTTTACAAACTATTATATAGGATTTTTGAAGAGAACCAATTGACATTTGGTACTTTGACGAAAAATACCCAAAAAGAAAAATAAAGATTGACAAGTAAGCATCTGCTTACTATAATATATTCAAAAAGTAAGCAATTGCTTACCAGCGTAATATATACGTGTTATTCAAAGAAAGGAGAATAAGAAAAATGGATAAAAATGGAATTGTCATAAGAGTTATTGTTACCCTATTATTTCTTGTTTCTTTATACTTTGTGGAAGCCGGATTCTGCGGAAGCTCTGTTGTAGCAAAATACAATGGTGGTTTTGGAACTTTAGACATGAAGCACTACGATGTAAAAACAGTGCAGAATGCTCTTTCACCTATGAGTAAAAAAGGAATCACCGTCTATAAGCTTTACTATTTGATGGATTTTATTTTCATTTTATTTTTCGGAGCATTTCAGATTATGCTGATAAATGATGTATTTTCCTTTGAAAGGAGTAGACTGACAACTATTATCATATTTAGCGTACCCATATTACGCGGAATATGTGATATGATAGAAAATATCATTCTTTTATGGACTTTATACACCTATCCGAAAATTAATGAACTGGCAATTTCTGTATCAGCAAAATTTACTTCGGCAAAACTTCTGTGTATCAAGGTCTGGATATTTCTGATCGTGATCGGATTGGTATGGAATGTACGATTATATTTAAAAAGGTGAGAAAATGACAATAAAGACAACCAAGGAAAAAATTATATTTGAAGCATTGAAACTTTTTTCGAAGGATGGTTTCGAGGCCTCCTCAACGAGAGCCATAGCCCGCAGTATCAACTGCTCAGATGCAGTGATCTATAAGCACTTTAAAAGCAAACAGGAAATACTCGATGCTATTGTCGAAATTTGTTCCAACCGGCTTATGGAAAAGTCAACTCAGTTCAAACTAGAGGAGATGTGTTGGGAAGATGTGGAGAAAATATGCCTGAATATGTTTGAATTTCAAACAACTGACGAGTGGATTGTTCCTTTCAGACGGCTTTTGGTTATTGAGCAATTTAAGAATAAGGAGCTTGCAGACATTTATAGAGAAGTTTTTATTAACAAACCCTTAGAGAGCATGGAAGTTATGTTTGAGACTCTGATTCAAGCAGGTTGTATGAAACCAGGTAATCCAAAAGTTTATGCCATGGATTTATACAGCCCATTCTTTATGTATCATACGATTGGTGGTGAGAATGAAAATATACTTAAAAATCTGAAAGAACATGTGACTCTTTTTAGAAAAAATGTAGTTACCGATAACATATTGTAGGATTCCCCATTTCATGCTACACTTGAAAAAAAATGTTCTCTCGGAATCTCTTTGTGCTTGATTTTGTGAGATTCCGAGAGAACATAAAACAAACGAGGAGGATTCTTATGCCAGTTTTTGATTTTAGCAATTCACCAAAAGAAGCAACTACAAACACTTGTACCTATACTGTTTTTCGTACCAATGCATCCACGACATCACCCGAACAACCGATTCTGATTTTAGATAATACCGCCCAAAAATTAGACCACCACTCTTGTGGCGTGTTCACCAATCCGGCGAAACAGACCGCTTTTGAATGTAAAAAAGAAGATGAGACGATTTCCGCTGACATTTTACAGATCGATGCCCGCTTTGTCAGCCTCCTAAAATGGATGGGCGAAAACCGCATCAACGTGCGCCTTTCCGGCGCCTGTCAGGGAACTACATACGCGGTATACAAAATTCGCGAAATCGCATTTGGCGGCACAAGCAAACTTTCCGCAGAGGACGGCTTTTTACAATTTATGATCGAACGTCTGCTCGCAAGCGATGCGCCGAGTGAGGAAATCGTGGACGAAGATGAGGAAGAACTTGGAGACAGCATGAAGCTCACAAGCCTCCAGAGTATCACAGACTTTATGAACTGCGCCGGACGAACACTTCCAGACAACATTCGTCTCTGGGCAAGAAGAAATCTGGCAGTCGCACGCTCGAACGAGGTTTCCACAGAAGAACGCCGCCACGCCCAGCGTGCACTTTCCATCATGATGAATATCCAGTGGAAAAGTAATTATTTCGAAGCCATTGACCCAGATGAAGCGCGTCGGATCTTAGACGAAGAACTGTACGGTATGGAGCAGGTAAAACAAAGAATCATCGAAACCATCATCCAGATCAACCGTACGCATACCCTTCCGGCTTACGGTCTGCTTTTGATCGGTCCTGCCGGAACCGGAAAGTCACAGATTGCTTACGCCGTTGCACGAATCTTGAAACTACCATGGACCACTTTAGACATGAGTTCCATTAATGATCCGGAACAGCTGACCGGAAGTTCGCGTATTTACGCAAATGCCAAGCCGGGTATTATCATGGACGCTTTTTCCATGGCTGGAGAATCCAATCTGGTGTTTATCATTAACGAATTGGATAAAGCCGCCTCCGGAAATGGAAACGGAAATCCAGCCGATGTGCTTTTGACACTGCTAGACAACCTCGGATTTACCGACAACTACATCGAATGTATGATTCCGACTTTCGGCGTTTACCCAATCGCCACCGCAAACGAAAAGGATAAGATCAGCGCACCTTTGATGTCCCGCTTTGCTGTGATCGAGATTCCGGATTATACCGTTGATGAGAAGAAAATTATTTTCTCGAAATACGCGCTTCCAAAAGTTTTGAAACGAATCGGTATGCAGGAAGACGAATGTACCCTGACACCGGACGGACTAGACGCCGTAATGGATATCTATAAAGAAACCAGTGGTATTCGTGATCTGGAGCAGGCGGCCGAACACCTCGCTGCCAACGCGCTTTATCAGATCGAGGTCAATCATGTGGATGCCGTTGCTTTTGATGAAAAAATGGTACGTGAACTGCTGCCATAATCTTTTCTGTTACTGTTTTCTTTCTCTTGACTTTTCTTTCTCTTTCTTTCATAATAAAAAGAAAGAGAAAGAAAGGAAGAAAGAAAAATGCTTACTTTTGAAAACCAAGATGTAGAATTTAAACAAGAGTATGTTTCAGATATGAAAAAAGAAGTCATCGCTTTTGCAAATGCAGACGGTGGCACTGTTTTTGTAGGGGTCCGTAATGACGGAAGTATCCTGGGTGTGGATGATCCGGATGCTGTCATGCTGCAAATCACAAATTCTCTAAAGGATGCCATTTCGCCGGATATTATGCCATTTGTTACAATCAAAACAATCGAGTTAGAAGAAAAACCAGTCATTGAAATCCACATTACAACTGGGACAAACCGCCCTTACTATATAAAAGAAAAAGGGTTAAAACCAAGCGGGGTTTACGTTCGAAAAGGAAGTTCTTCCCAACCCATGACAGATGAAGGAATTCGAGAAATGATCGTGCAGACGAGCGGTGCCTCTTACGAGTGTAGCCGAAGTATGAATCAACAACTTACCTTTGATACCTTTGCTTCTGAATTAGAACAACGATCGATCGCGTTCGGTCCCTCTCAAATGAAGACACTGAAACTGATCGGAGAAGATGGACTTTATACGAATCTGGCCTATCTTCTATCGGATCAATGGGAAGGAACCACCAAAGTTGCCTTATTTCAAGGAACAGATAAAGCCATTTTTCGTGACAGGAAAGATTTTTCCGGCTCCATACTCAAACAGCTCGAAGAGGTGTACCAATTCATCGATCTGAACAATAAAACAAAAGCAACCTTTCAAGGTCTGAACCGTACGGATCGCAGAGATTATCCACAAGAGGCAGTCAGAGAAGCACTATTGAACAGCATCGTTCATCGGGATTACTCTTTTAGCGGAAGCAATCTGATCAACATTTACGACGACCGCATCGAGTTTGTGTCCCTCGGCGGCTTAATACCCGGACTTGAACTAGAATCCATCTTTCTTGGTATTTCACAGTCCAGGAATCCAAATCTCGCCGAAGTATTTTATCGCATGAAACTGATTGAAAGTTATGGTACCGGAATTTCCAAAATCCAACGAATTTATAATAGAAATGAAAAACAGCCAAAATTTGAAACCGCAAAAGGTGTATTTCGTGTCACTCTGCCGAACCGAAACGAGGAAGCTACGACTGACTTTGAACTTCCGACTGTTCCATCCAAAAACTCTTCCTCTATAGCAAGACAAAAAAACATGATTCTCGAATACACCACAGAAAATGGTCAGGTGACAAGAAAAGAAGTCGAAGAACTGCTTGATATCGGAACAACAAAAGCGTTTCGCCTGCTAAAAGAGCTCTGCGAGGAAGGACAACTAGAAGCACAAGGGAATGGCAAATCTCGTTTCTATACAGCAATTCATTCGATGTAATCTATAAAAGTAATTTTCGCACAATTTTATCAGTTATAACTGATAAAATTAGAGATTCGGTGTTGTATTTTGGTTATAATGTTGATATGATCAGAAAGTTTTTTTGAGACATTTTAAACGGGAGCGTTTCTCTGCAAATCACCAAACGCTCCCGGATAAATCGCTATTATTTTGTTTTCAGCAAACTAATACTTTTAAAACGACTCATAAAACACAATCTCATCCAATCCTTTTCTTTCCTTACCATGCCGCTCTGGCGATGCTTTCGGCCCCGCAGCATATCCAAATGCTAAGATTGCAACCGGTTCCAAGTGATCCGGAATATAAAATTCCTCTCTTATGACAGATGGATTAAAATAAGTAAGCCAACAGGAACTTAGACCCAAATCCTCGGCCTCTATTACCATATGATCTGCCACAATCGTCGCGTCAACCTCAACCATGTCTTTTTGATCAAACGGACGGACAAACACTTCCTCATGATCCCCGCACACAATCATTGCAAGTGGTGCCCCATGAAAATTTACACCTTTCGAAAGTTTCTTTAATCCTTCTTCACTTTTTACAACTAATATTCTTTGCGACTGCTGATTTGCTGCCGTAGGCGCTACGCGGGCCGCCTCCAAAATCTTCTCTAATTTTTCCTCTTCCACCTCTTTTGCTTTATAATTTCTTACAGAGCATCTCTGTTTTGCCAATGATAAAAAATCCATCTCTATTTTCACACCTTTCTTTTTCTTTGCTTGTAAGCTTACAACAAATATGCTATCATTCTATCAAAAATTATCATTCTTACAAGTACGCACTTTTTCGATAGATACTTACCAAAAAGATACGATAAAACTTATCAGGAGGTCAATTACGATGAAATATAATCCAAACATTCAATGCCCGGTAGAAGCTACACTCAATCTGATCGGTGGAAAATATAAATCTCTGATATTGTGGCACCTAACCAACCGGACACTGCGCTTTGGGGAATTAAGCCGCCTCATTTCGTCCGCCACGCCAAAAATGCTGACCCAACAACTACGCGAATTAGAAGCCGATGGATTGATTGTTCGTACCGTCTATCCCGTCGTTCCACCCAAAGTGGAATATGCACTTTCCGATTTTGGAAAAAGTATTTTTCCTGTTTTGGATGCTATGTGTGAATGGGGAAAACAGTATTTGCAAGAATCCCCCTCTAGTGCTACCTCTTGCCGAACAACATCGCCAGAAAAATCCACTTAAATTTTATCAAGAAGTTTTTTTTTTGATTGACATATCTTACTTCAAAAGGTAATATAATATTAGAGACAGGCAACATGAGTGTCTGCCAAGCATAGACGTAAAGTGTTGTGCTAGAGAGCAGTGCTTTACCAGCTTTATAAGGGTTTGACATTTACCACAATCTAGCTAGAGAATTCAAATTCTTGAAAGAAAATGTCAAAAGGCTCTGCATCATGCAGAGCCTTTCTCAATCCTAAAGAAAGTAGTGAGACGTTCAGCATGAGAAATGTTTCTGATTGTATCAATGCATTTATTCCGCTATTATCTACCAAATACGAATTAATCCTTGGACGAAAAGGTGTCGCAGTGACGCTAAAAATTACCTTTGACAAGAAAAGCTGTTTTCATCTAATGGGCCTTCAATATCTTTCTGATCGCCCCGAATTAAGGCGAGACAGAGGAAAAGTATTTGATGAAATAGCTAATGGCAAAATAAAAGTTAAACAAATTGAAACCTCAGACTTCTATCATAAAATTCGAGAAAGAGTTCATTATCTTCCATTGCTAGAAACAATGATTGATAGCAATGATACGATATTTAAGTATAACACAAAATCAAATGTTTACTCCATGATTGAAGCAGATTATCTTATGGAAAATTATATGGAAAACAAAAATCTTTTCTTATTCTTATCAAATGAGTCAGATGATAATTATTTCTGTCGCTCCTTTTTTCCCGAGAATAAGATGGATTATACCAAAAACCAAACATCATGGACTTTGCTGTTTAAGAAAAAAATAAATCTTATTACTGGTGTGGAAACTATTTTATATAACAAAATAGATAACACCCATCCATAACTACTGTTTTTATCTTGAACTGTTTTTACATAAATATGAACTGTTTTTATAAGAAAAAAGAATCTTCCTGTCTTACAATACATTTGCAGACAAAGTAAATAACGCAAAAAGAAAGGATAGGTATTTATTATGAAAGCAATCGTATTATTAGCCAATGGTTTTGAGGAAGTAGAAGGAATTACTCAAATTGATTTTCTGCGCAGAGCCGGCGTCGAGGTGACGTCTGTTTCCATCCACGAAACAAAAAGAATTATCGGCCAATCCATGATCACCGTAAACGCCGATGCATTGCTTTGCAATATCAATAGCAAGGAATACGATATGGTTATCCTCCCAGGCGGTTTAGAAGGCATGAAAAATCTAAAGGATAATGCGCAAGTTATTGCATTAATCAAAACATATTGCGAAGAGAAAAAATGGATTGCAGCTATCTGTGCAGCACCATCGATTCTTGGCGAATTAGGCATGTTACAAAATAAAACTTACACTTGCTATCCGGGCTTTGAAAATTTATCATTCGGCGGCAAGTTTGTTTCTGAAAAAGTAATACAAGACGGACATATTATTACATCGAAAGGACCGGGAACCTCACACGATTTCGCAGTAAAATTGATTGAAGTTCTTTGTGGCCATGAGAAAGCGTCCGAGATTGCAAAACAAACACAGATATAAAGTGTTCCAGGAGGGCTGTTGTTATGAAGCAGGTAATGATGAATGTTCCGGTTGATCTTATGACACCGAACCGACAAAAATATAATGATTCTATCTATGTCACGAAATATTCTGACATCAAAAATTCAAAAATATATACCACAGTTCAACAGAACCTCCTAGTCATCGTACTGAAAGGAAAAAAGAAGCTGTCATACAAAAACTTTGAAACTGTTGTGTCAGAAGGTCAGTTTGCATTATTTAAAAAAGGCAATTATATTATGAATCAGATTTTAACCACAGATCAATATGAGAGTCTTCTTATTTTTTTAAGCGATGATGTTTTGAGAAAAATAGCGAGCCCTTCTGTCTCCATAGAAGAAGGAGAACAAGACTTCTTTCAGGGAAATATGGTTTTTTTCATGAAAAAAGAAGTAGCATCCATCATGGAACTTCTTTTGAGCGAAGAATCCTATGACACTATTTTAGAACTAAAAATATTGGAACTGCTTGAATATATTAGAAAAAATGATTCTAGCAATACCTTTTCCATGTTTCTAAATACATGCCTTAAGGACTCTGATTTTCGAGAAACACTGTATCGAAAATACGATTCCGTTAAAAATGTAAAAGAAATGGCAGCACTTATGAATATGAGTTTGAGTACATTCAAAAGGAAATTCAAAGACACATTTGATTGTAGTCCTCATCAATGGCTGACCGAACAAAAGCTAAATCAAGCGGTTATGCTGCTTGACGCATCCGAATACTCCATTACCGATATCGGATTTATCTCCGGATTTGAATCCGTGTCAACGTTTATGGCAGCTTTCCGAAAAAGATTTGGCATATCGCCTGGAAAATATAGGATCCGTCACACAATGAAAAAAATCTAGACAACAATATTTCCTGACAACCTCAAGTTAATAACGCTGCTATTCCTTTTTGACAAACACTCAAAAAATCCGGCGGTCTATAACCTGTATTGGAACGTGCGATTGCTTCCTTCTGTTTATCTGTAATATGCGAAGCCGGATATAATCCAATAATCAAAGCGATCATTTGCTCAACAATCTCTGCTGCCTCTTTTTTGGAATATTTAGGGAAATTTGTCATCAAAATCTCTACCAATCCTCCTGCAACAGGTATTGCCTTTTGTTTGAATTCTACTAGTTTTTCCAATCTGCAATTCTTTTCAAGCAAAGAATAAAGCAGACAATAATGCTGCAACATTTTTTCTTTTTTTCGTATGTTCTCGGTGAACTGCCTGCTAAATTCCACCCGTTCCAGCGGGGCAGTCATTTGCGCCCATACCAGTAGTTCATCCCCCCACTCCGCTAATTCATATCCTAACAAATCAAGAATAATTTCATCCTTCGTTTTGTAATATGTGTAAATGGATGATCTTGTAAGCGTTGTGATTTCAGAAATTGCTTTTATATTTACTTTCTCATAGCCACCTTCATCAAATAAGAAATCACAAGCTTTTATAATCTCCCACTGCCGTTCTTCTATTTGTTCCTTTGTTCTTGCTCTTTGAAAATCCATTCCTTCACCTTTTTCACATATGCTACTTTATTTACGGTAATAGTATAGCATAATGGCACTTATTACCGGTGCTTCTTCCGGTATCGGACTGGAAACCGCCCTTTTGTTTTTGAACGAAGGGTTTAAAGTATACGCCTGTGCCAGACGGTTAGAACAAATGGAAACAATTCGACAAAAAGGCGGAGAACTTGTTTCCCTCGATTTAACCAGCGAGGAATCCATGGAACAATGTGTTCATTTTGTACTTGAGAAAGAGGGACATATCGATATTTTAGTCAATAATGCCGGATATGGCTCCTGCGGTTCTATTGAAGATATTCCTATGGAAGAGATCCGACATCAGTATGAAGTGAATGTATTCGGTTTAGGGCGAATGATACAGCTCGTTCTCCCTTCCATGCGGAAACAAAAATCAGGAAAAATCATCAATATTTCCTCTATGGGCGGACGTTTCACCTCCCCTTATGGCGGTTGGTATCACTCAACAAAATATGCTGTAGAATCAATCAGTGACGCATTGCGTATGGAAGTAAAACCATGGAATATTGATGTTATCATCATCGAACCCGGCATGATTCAGACAAATTGGGGCGTTATTGCTGCGGAAAACATCCGTAAGTTTTCCAGTCACAGCGCATATAAAAAACAGGCACAAAATGCTGCCCTATATTACGAAAAACGTTATAAAAATGTACATGACAAACTGTCTGATCCCAAAGAGATTGCCCATACGATCAGAAAAGCAGCCCTGTCTCCCCATCCGAAAACACGTTATTTGACTGGAAAATATTCGTTTCTGTTTATTTTTCTAAGAAAAATATTAAGTGATAAACTATTTCAGTCTGTTTGCTGTACTTCAATGGGGCTCCAGTCTTAATCATTTTTATAAGTGTATTAGGTGTATCTCTAATATAATTATTGATATAGGAAAAAAGAGAACCCACCACAGGTTCTCTTCTCCCCTATTCTTTTCTTATTTCTCCCATTTTTCTTCTAAATATGGTTTTATCATACGAATAACTTCCTCCGCTTTCGCTAATTGCTCTTTTGCAGCATCGAAAGAAATCACGATAAAATCATCATAATCTGCTTTTTCTCTAAGCCGAAACGTAGTGTCTAAAATTTTTGACAAACGTTTATCAAAAATACCTGTCTTTACATACTGTCTATTTATATATGCTATCACACCCGAATGTTTACTAGAGTCAAATCCATCAAGTGCCGTTACTGCCCGCAATGCGTGAAAGATTGCATAGTAGGAACGATTCACAGAAGATGCAAAGCTCTTCTGTTCCAATAAAGTCTCTGCATCATGAAATACCTCTTTTGCTCTACTAAAACGATACTGTGATAGCTGAATCACGCTGCTTTCCAAAGAACAATTCCCTCCTTTTTTACATTTTGATAAAAGGGCAGTACATTTTCCCATGCCATAAATTTTTTCATATCAATATCAATTACAGAAAAAA
>JBJENW010000344.1:35095-37513 GCA_051880395.1 Lachnospiraceae bacterium
AGTACATTTTCCCATGCCATAAATTTTTTCATATCAATATCAATTACAGAAAAAACCTTGTCATACTTTAAATTCATATCTACAATAAAGTCAGACAAGTGATCTTCTGTTTCATCATCCATTGTACCATTCATAAGCAGTGCTACATCTATATCCGAATCCTCTGTATTATTTTCTCTTGCAACAGATCCATATAAAATAATCTGCACAATATTTTCCGGCATAACTTCCAATATTCCAGACACTAATTCCTGCAAAATATTCTGATCCATTCCCATATTTCCACTTCCCTTCTTCTTTTCTATTTTCATTATACCCAGCCATATTCTCGCCGTCAATTAAAAAAAGAGAACCCACCACAGGTTCTCTTCTCCCCTATTCTTTTTCCTTGATTCGAATGGAAATCAACACAGAAATCATATTCAAAACAACAACCAAGCCCAAAATAATTACTTTCGGTAGTCTCATATCCGGGCTGACTTTTATATGAAGGCCTTTCAAAAACGGTCCGCTTGCACCGATCAAAAAAATAACAAGTAGATACACATAGCGCCCTTTTTCCGCCCCGAATTTGAATAAGATCGGATTATTGATCGCAAGAAACAACAGACCACACACCAGACCGCCCCATAACACGGTCCATACATCATCCATATTTCCTTTTCCAAGCATATACAAAAACATCCGTCCTACCAAGACAAGAACTCCTGCTCCTGCCATACAGACATAGCCAACCAGATATTTGCTGAACACCAGATCCATTTTTGAATACGGAAGCATCACAGCCAGTTCATTCCATTTCGACTGGTCATCATAGGCAACTGCCGTCATCGGAAGCACCGCTCCTAAAATAATGGCTAATACCGAAAACGCATTTCCGGATAATGAGAAAAATGGAATTAAAATCATATAAATCAAAAGCTGTTTCATTAACACCAGTAAATCTTTTTTCAGTAGTCCTTTCATCTATCTCTCCTCCTTCGTCAAAAATAAGATAATCTCTTCGAGTGTCGTTTTTTCCACCGGAAATGCCGGATTGATCTGCTGTTTTTTTACCAGTACTTCATATCCAAACCCTGTTTTTTTCTTTCGCACAACGGCATCCTGCGGAAGACTTTCATACTCTTCGTTTGAAAGCTTTACGATGCCATACTCTTCCATAATCACATCTTTTTCCTCGCATAACACGAGATTCCCCTTATGGATAAAGGCAATATAATCACAGATTTTTTCCAAATCGCTGATGATATGTGAGGAGAGCAGAATCGAATGCGTTTCATCTCTTGTAAACTCGTTAAAAATATCGAGAATCTCATCCCGCACCATCGGGTCCAGTCCTCCGGTTGCCTCATCCAAAATCAAAAGTTTCGGATTATGGGACAATGCCACCGCAATCGCAAGCTTCATCTTCATACCGCGCGAGTAGTCTTTAAACTTTTTATCCAACGGGAGCTGAAACCGTTTGATATAAGAAAAATAAACTTCTTCGTTCCAATTGATATACGTATCTTTTGAAATGCTGTTAATATTTTTCGCATTTAAAACTTCCGGAAAATAGGCTTCATCCAACACAACACCGATATCTTGTTTTACCTTTATGAATTCTCTGGACTGATTCGATGTCCCCAGTACCGAAATCGTTCCTCTGTCCGCCTTGATCGCATCCATGATCAGTTTGATCGTCGTGCTTTTTCCAGCACCGTTTTCGCCTACCAGACCTAAGATCATTCCCTGTGGAAGATCTAGGCTGATATCATTCAATGTAAAATCTCCATAAGATTTTGTTACCTCTCTCATTTCAATTGCATTCATTTCTCTAATCCTCCTCTGAAATCACTTGAAACATTTCCATCAGTTCCTCAAAACTCAAATTGCAGGTCGGTGCGATCTGCAAAATGCATCGCATATGTTCTTCGATTTCTTTTAAATTTGCTTCCTGTAAAATTGCTGTATTTTGTTCTGCTACATAAAATCCTTTTCCCGCCACCGAGTAAATATAACCGTCTCTCTCCAGCTCCTCATACGCCCGTTTAGTCGTGATTACGCTGATGCGCAGATCCTTTGCCAAATTTCGGATCGACGGCAAAACATCTCCTGCTTTCAGCTCTCCCGATACGATCGCGGTCTTGATCTGTGTGTAGATCTGCTCGTAAATGGGCTGATTATTCGCATTGCTTATAATAATATTCATCTGTTCCCTCCGCGTGCATACTGTTCATACCGTATATACACAGTATGCACCTTATACACACAATTGTCAAGACTATTTTTGTACTTTCGCTTTATATGGGTGTAAGTGTCTACTGTTCTACTTTATGGGCCTCCCACTACATTTTTGAGGTCACCACTTTTTGGGCATTTTTACGAAAAATATCTCAACCGAGGGGGATTTCCTACGCGGACGTTTCCGGTATCCGG
>JBJENW010000345.1:0-24863 GCA_051880395.1 Lachnospiraceae bacterium
TTCTGGAAACAGCCGCCCCCGCCTTGCGCACCCAGCCGAATTTCGGAAACGTCCGTATAGAAACTCCCCCGGTTGAGATATTTTTCGCGTCCCGCCGTTTTCAAAGAGTAGTGGGGCCGATACCGTTTCGAGTGGCCAACAAAGTCCCGTCTGCAACACTTACGCTCATATAAAGCGTAAATCCCGCTGAAATAGGAATTCTATTACGAAATTCTTCCGTGATTCATTTCATAGGTGGTATCTGCCAGATTCATCGTAGACTGTCTGTGGGATACAAGCACTACCGTTTTGTCCTGGCAGGATTCTTTTAAGGATTTTAAGATTATTCCCTCATTTAGGGCGTCGAGATTACTCGTCGGCTCGTCAAGAAGCAGAAATGGTGCGTCATGCAAAAATGCCCGTGCCAATCCGATTCGCTGCTTTTCACCACCAGAAAGCGTGTCACCAAGTTCCCCGACCTGCGTATCATATCCGTTTGGAAGTGTAAGAATAAACGCATGAATGGATGCTTTTTTCGCCGCCTCCATAATTTCTTCTCTGGAAGCTCCCGACTTTGAGACAGCTATATTATTTGCAATCGAATCATGAAATAAATATGTTTCCTGCGTGACATAGGATTCCATATTTCTTAAATCTGCAGTATTGATTGATCGAATATCTTTTTGGGAAATGAAAATTTTTCCGCTATCCACATCCCAAAAGCGCATCAACAGTTTTAAGAATGTAGATTTTCCAGAACCGCTTGCGCCACGAATGCCTACTACTTTTCCTTTCGGGAGTGCAATGGAGTAGTCTTTCAAAATCGTTTCATCTTCATAGGCAAACGTTACCTGTTCTGCTTTTGCACCTTCAAATGTTACTGGTTCTTTTCCACTGACTTCTTCCATCTGTGGTTCTTCCTCTAAAAGCGACAACACACGCTCTCCACTTGCCAATGTCTGATTTAAATTATTCGATAAATTTGACAAAGCAACCACTGGGCCAAATGACCCCATCATGGCAATCGTTGCGATCAGCAGATTTTCAAACGTAACGACCCCTGCCTGATATTTCCAGAGCATAAAAAATAACATTCCAAACGAGAAAAACAGAATCATGAAATTTGTAAGTGATCCCTGTGCTGCCTCCTGCCGATTCAGTTTTTTTTGTAATTGTGCCAGTTTTTGAGAACGTTCTTCCATCCGTACCATACGCTCTTTCCCTTTGTCATACTGAATCGTCTCATCAAGACCTCTGAGTGAATCCAAAAGAAAGCTGTTTAATTCACCAAAAGATTCCCGAAATTCCATGCCTTCTTTTGCGCCCTTTCTTCCATTCCAAAGCGGAATCACGCAGCCAACGACCAGATAACCCAAAAGTGCGATCACACCCGCCATCGGATCCTGATATCCAATGAAACAGACCATTACACCACAAGTCAAAATTGCAATCACAATCGGAGAAATGGTGTGTGCATAAAAGACCTCCAGAAGTTCAATATCGGAAGTGATCATGGATATCAGGTTTCCCTTGTCCCTGCCTTCGAGTTTTGCCGGACAAAGTTTTCTTAAAACCGCAAACACTTTATGACGAATGATCGCTAAAAGTTTAAATGCAATAAAATGATTGCAATACTGCTCACCATAATGTAAAATACCACGAGATACCGCCAGAAGGATTAACACCATCCCGAGTGTTTTTGGCGATAATGATACAATTCCGCCCATATTTGCAGCACTCAGTTTCCATCCCAGTTGTTGAAAAAGAACGTGAAGCAACCCGTATCCGGATAGGATGGTCAGAAAAATTGCACATAGATATCCCAAAACACCAAGAATAATCGCCAGACACATGATTCCAAGCAGCGGTCTGACCAGACCGATCAACTGTCCCATGATCACAATCCCTTTTCTTCTGTTTTTTTGTTCCATTACTCTGCCACCACCTTTCTGTTTTTTGATCCATAGGATTCTAGTTCACTCTGATAATGGTACAGTCGTTCATATGGTCCGCCCGCCTGCATCAGTTCCTTATGCGTCCCCGATTGGCGGATCCGTCCGTTTTCCAACATATAAATCCGGTCGGATTCCACCACATTTGCCAGTCTGTGCGAAATGAGTAGAATCGTTTTTGTCTTTGCAAGTTCCCGAATCACATCCATGATCATTTCTTCGCTTTCCATATCGATATTGGACGTTGCCTCATCAAAAATATAAACCGGTGTATCATGAAGCAGTGCTCTTGCCAGTGCAAGCCGCTGACACTGACCGCCGGAAAAGTTGCTTCCCTTTTCCAAAATGACCGTATCCAGTCCTCTTTGCATCTGCAAAAACCCCCAAAGATTTACCTGTTTCAATACATTTTTCAGTTTTTCATCGGATGCGTCTTTCTCCCCCATTTTTAAATTTTCCCGAACGGTTCCTTTGAATAAATAACTATTATGTGCCACGAATGTTATATGTTTCATCAGACTTTTTTCTGATAGTTCACGCAGTTCTTTCCCCTGAATCGTAATACTGCCTGTATACTTTCTGTTTCTTCCCATTAAAATCCCGGCAATTGTACTTTTTCCGGAACCGGATGTTCCAACAATAGAAGTAAAACTCCCAGCAGGAAATTCCATATCCACTCCCTTTAAAATCTCCCGGTTATCCTCATAAGCAAACTGTACCCCCTGCAGACAAATTGAATCTTGTGTATCTTCTAATTCCAATTTCTTTTCTCCCGGCTGTGGCAGATCAAGCAGTGCAAAAATCTTATCGCTCGCTGCCATCCCATTCATCGCAATATGAAAAAAAGACCCCAAAAGTCTGAGTGGGATAAAAAACTCCGATGCCAAAAGAAGAATCATCAACGCTCCGCCAAAACTCACATGCCCCTTTGCAAACTCAGAAAGTGTAACGATCATACCAACTGCTGCGCCACCATAGGCAATGCTATCCATCACGCTGGTCGAATTCAACTGCATCGTCAGCACTTTCATCGTGATTCGGCGGAATTTCTGTGATTCTTCATCCATTTCCGCTGCTTTCTTTTCGTCTGCCTGATAAATTTTTAACGTCGTTAGCCCCTGCAGATTTTCCAGAAACGAATCCCCAAGTTCCGTATAAATTCCCCAGTATTTGTTTAGCAGTTTCTTCGCCAATTTCTGAACTGCCACAATCGAAATCGGAATCAGCGGTACACAGACCAAAAGCACCACACTCGCTTTTGCATTGACCGGCAGAAGCATCACAAACAACGTCACCGGCGCCAGAAGGCTGTAAAAGAACTGGGATAAATATTTCCCAAAATACGTTTCTAACTGTTCTACTCCCTCTGCTGCCATCTGCACGACCTCGGAAGTCGCAATACTTTCCCGATAAGAAGCCCCAAGTTTCAATAATTTTCCATAGATTTTCTCACGTAAAATTCGTTTGACATCCACGCTCGCTTTATAGGACGCATAGGATGCTTGTCTGTCACAAAAAAAACGCAGTATCATTGCTGCCAAGACCATGCCGCCATAGGACAATATTTCATTTTTTGCCAAAGTTCCATACAACGTATGATCCAAAAATGTCACTGCTGCATAGATCATCAGAACCTGACAAAACAGCGACAGCCACTTCCAGATCACTTGAAACACAATATATTTTTTTGCATGAGACAATAATTTTATAAGTCTCGTCTTTATCATAGTTACCTCTTTCTTCTCTTTTTATTTTCTAGTGTACTGACACGTTCATTTTCAGCCTACTAGTCTTTTGCCACAATTTGTTCTGTTTTCACTGTCTTTATCCGCACAAAAAAGTACCACAAATGACCGACCCAGACGACAGCGATACAAAGTCTTGCGATCGGTACATTCTTCATGCAGAGAAATCCGACAGCCATCACAACTGTCACCATACCGACGATCCGAAGTTTTGTGTTCATCGACATTGCTCGTTCTTTGACAAAGCTTTCCAGATGTTTTTTGTAAAGATTTGTCCCGATAAACCAGTCATGTAATCTTTTGGAACTTTTTGCAAAACAGAATACGGTTGCCATATAAAACGGTACTGTCGGCATAATTGGAAGCACTACTCCTACTGTTCCCAGTCCCAGGAAAAGAAAGCCAAAAACGACCCACACGATTTTAAATAGATTTTTCTTCATCCTTATTCCCTTTCCACCTTATGTTAGCTTATTCTAACTCCAGAACATATTATATGACAGAAATTATTGTATCGTCAAGAATTTTGATTTGGGAATTTCTTCTATTTTTTTTGTATTTTGACAAAAAATATCTCAGTCTCGGGGGATTCTCTATACGGACGTTTCCGGGATTCGGGCAGGCACAGACCACGCGGCGGCATCTTACAGAGTGGCTAGACAGGCATCGTTGAGTGAATCCAACGCAGTCAGATGGGCAAATAGACAAAGGATTTGGCTGATGTAAAGATTTGTTCCAATATCTCAACCAATCGTTTCCCATACACAGTTTCCGGTATCCGCCAGAAGGCAAGGAGCGGGGGTGGCTGAAACAAAAGTGGCTTTGACAGAAATGTTAGTGAGTTTGGATGGGCGGATCTGTGATGCCTTTGCTGTCTTTCGTTCGGCGGACCGGCTGTGCGAATCTGTATGCCAGAGAAAGAATCCGCTTTTGATTCTGGCTCTGGCATACAGATTCGTGCAGACTGTCCGACCTTCGAAAGACAGCAAAAATAAAGCATCACAGATCCGCCCATCCAAAACTCGACTTCATTTCTGTCTAGCCACTTTTGTTTCAGCCACCCCGCTCCTTGCCTTCTGGCGGATACCGAAAACGTCCGCATAGGAAATCCCCCGGTTGAGATATTTATGAAATAAGCGGCAACCCCAAAAAACAGATCAATCCCATCACCACAACAAAAAGCAGGTAATACCGAATCGATTTCGACATGATCTTTCCCTCTACTCCCGGTGCGTGAATTGCAGCAACCGCAATTGCGATCGTCTGCGGAGAGATCATTTTTCCGGCATCAGCACCCACCGCATTTGCCGCACAGATCCAAACTTCATTGAAGCCGAGTGCCTGCGCCGTCTGCTGTTGCAAACCGCCAAACAACAGGCTCGCATTTGTGCCGCTTCCAGTCACAAAGCTTCCGATCGAACCAATAAACGGTGCAAAAAGCGGATACATGCTTCCCGTCACTGCTACAACAACCGTTGCAATCTGACCGATCATGCCACTGTATCCCATGATCTTTGCAAGTGCTACAATGGACACGATCGCCACAACGGTTTTTGCCATCTGCCGGATACTTTCCCATAAAACAATCCCAATCTCACCAAAAGACGCTTTTTGGATTTTTCCGCCGATGACTGCGGACAGAAAAATCAACATGCCTGGTGCTGTAAGCCAGCGAAAGGTCGTCGGCTTTGCTCCTTCTCCTTGATAAATCTGAATGGAGGTAGCGATTTTTTCCAGTGGCTCCTTGATTGCCGGAATCGCAGACAAAATCAAAAAAAGAAAAATCAAAAGAAATGGGCTGCACGCAGTCACTGCCTCTTTCCAGTTCAGTTTCGGTTTTACATCCTTCGCCCTTCCCATACGGTATTCCTCCGGAATCTGTTGTATTCCGACCTTCGACAATAAAATGATACTGATCATCGCACCAAACGCACCAAAAATATTTGCCAGTTCCGGCCCTAAAAATTTTGCGCAAGCCATCTCTGGAATCAGATATCCCAAACCGGCTCCGAAAACCACATGCCAGATTCCCTGAAAAACACTGCTTCCTTTTCCCTTTTCTGAAACCGTATTTCCATATAGCCATGTCATAAAAAACGGACTACATAAAATCAATGGCGCAACCTGTAAAACGGCTGTAAATCCAAGTTCTCGGACATCTAAACCAGTAATGTCGCTGAGCGTCACTGTCGGAATCCCAATCGAGCCAAACATCGTTGGTGTAGAATTTGCGATCAGACATACAACCGCAGAAAAAATCGGCTCAAACCCCATTGTCACCAGCATTCCGGCCGGAATCGCAACAGCTGTTCCAAATCCTGCCATTCCCTCCATGAAGCCTCCAAATCCCCATGCCACCAACAACACCAACACACGCTTATCTTCCGATACGCACATCAGCATTTTTTTGATCACATCCATTGCGCCCGTATGCAGACATAAATTGTAAGTAAAAATTGCAGCAATAATGACCAGTGAAATCGGCCAGATTGCCATCACCACTCCCTCTAATATCGCCGAAACAAGGCTACCGGCACGCATATGCCACACAAAAACACCCAGAATCACTGTTATGCCAAATGAAATCAGACAGGCATAGTGTCCCTGCATCCGAAATATCGTAAGTGCCACAATCAGCCAGAGAATCGGTGAAATTGCAAGCAGAAACATCCCGAAATCATACATAAAATTTTTCTCCTTTTCTCACAGATAACGCATACGTTCTTTTTTATTATTTCTGTTCCCATCCGTTCTATTCACAATGCTATGAATAAAAATTTGGATTTTGTTATAGAAAAAAAAGCCATTCTATGGTAGTATAAATTTGTTAATCTAAAGTGACAGAGTGCAGCAAATTGTCGCACTTCTGTTGAAGCAAAAATTTTCAAGTTATTGGAGGAAATCATTTATGTATATTACATGTCTTGACGTCGAAGGTGTATTGGTTCCGGAAATCTGGATTGCATTTGCAGAGGCAAGTGGAATTCCTGAATTAAAGAAAACAACCCGTGATGAACCGGACTACGATAAACTGATGAACTGGAGACTTGGCATCTTAAAGGAACATGGTCTCGGATTAAAAGAAATTCAGGAAACCATTGCAAAAATCGATCCACTTCCTGGTGCAAAAGAGTTCTTAGACGAATTGCGTACCTTTAGCCAGGTCATCCTGATCAGTGATACGTTTACCCAGTTTGCAAGCCCGCTGATGGAAAAATTAGGATGGCCGACACTGTTTTGTAACTCTCTTGAAGTTGCAGATAACGGTGAGATCACAGGATTTAAGATGAGATGCGAGCAGTCCAAATTAAGCACGGTAAAAGCACTTCAATCTATCGGATTCGAAACAATCGCCAGCGGAGATTCTTACAATGATCTCGGCATGATCCAGGCAAGTAAAGCAGGCTTTTTATTCCGAAGCACAGATAAGATCAAAGCAGATTATCCACAGATTCCTGCATATGAGACATATGATGAATTATTAAGTGCGATCAAAAAAGCAATGAACTAACTCCAAAACTCCCCGTTCCATATTTCCGGAATAGGGAGTTTTCTTCTAAAATAAAAAATGAGGTAGATTCTATGATTCAAATTGATTTGATTACCGGTTTTCTTGGTTCCGGGAAAACCACCTTTATTCGGGAATATGCGAAATATTTTCTCGATCAGGGGCTCGACATCGGCATTCTGGAAAATGACTTTGGTGCTGTCAATGTCGATGCCATGCTGCTACAGGACATCCTTGGCGAACACTGCTCTTTGGAAATGGTCGCTGGCGGATGCGATGCCGACTGTCACAAAAGACGATTTAAGACAAAACTGATCACGATCGGTATGTACGGCTACGATCGCGTCTTAGTGGAGCCATCGGGAATTTTTGATATGGATGAGTTCTTTGATACCCTGCACGAAGAACCGTTGGACCGCTGGTATGAGGTTGGAAATGTGATCACCATCATTGATGCCGGATTAGATCGGACATTGTCAGACGCTTCACGGTATATTCTGGTATCTCAGGCTGCGCAGGCAGGAACCGTTTTATATAGCCATACAAACGATGTGACAAAAGAACAGCTTGCCGCAACAAAACGCTATGTAGAAGAATCTTTCGAGCAATTGCACTGTAAAAAAAATCCGAATCAGCTTGTGATCGAAAAAGACTTTGAATCCTTACAAAAACAAGATTTTGAAGCGATTCTTTCCTCCGGCTATCAGACTGCCGATTACGCAAAACTCTGGTCTGACGAACAGAAAACATATGACAGTCTCTGCTTTATGAATCTGGAGTTTTCAAAAGATTTTTTACTGCAGTCCTGTAAAAAAATCTTAGAAGATCCTGCCTGCGGAAACGTCTTTCGAATCAAGGGCTTCCAAAAATTTCCGGATGGACACTGGATTTCCATCAATGCTACACGCCAAAAAACCGATGTGCAGCCGATCGCAGACGGCCAGTCCGTTCTCATTGTGATCGGAGAACATCTGCATCAGGATGCCATCGAAAAATATTGGGGGAAATCCAATTTCTGACAAGATAAATTTCCTAATATAATTGCTCTTATGTTAACTTTTTCTGAAATATTCCGATATATATCACAGATATTGATGAAAAAGGAGATGAAACATATGACAAACAAAGACTTTGAATTGCAAAAAGTGAATGATCTGTATGAAAATGCAGTGTCAAAGAATTGCAAGACAGAAGGTGAGGAAACGGTGATCGGAAATATATATGAGTGGCTGGGAAGACAAATTGCGGACGGGAACATTGAAGAAGTAGAACCGTTCAAGAAATTCAGAATCATTAAACCGGAAATTTTTTACAAGGTGATTGATTTTCAGGAAATTGTAAATCTATACAATAACCGTTCCATGCTCGGCATCGGAGCCGATGATTCCGACGATCTGCATTCGTTAGAAGCAAGCGGCATGTATGGCTGGCTGCAGGCAGAGATCAACCGCGGTTATCTCGAAGAAAAAGAACCTTTTCAGGAATTTTATATGATGGAACCTTCCCGATATGAGACATTTGATGTTTCTTCTGCCGACTCTGATATTTCAACAGAAACCCCGGATGGTCCAGTTATGGATAACTCTGAAATTTCTGAGACCCTGGTTGAAGATACAACTTGTGACCTGACTCCATCTGATATCGCAGAATCTCCAGCTATGGAAGATGCTTCAATGATGGATGAAATTCCTGCCATGGATGAAGCTGCTCCGACAATGGATGAAATTCCTGCCATGGATGAAGTTGCTCCTATGACAGAAGAGGCTCCTATCATGGACAATATTTCTGCCACAGAAGAAGCTGCTCCTATCATGGACGAAGTTCCTGGCATGGAAGAAGCTGCTCCAATGATGGACGAGACTCCTATTATGGATGAAGCTTCAATCATGGACGAAGCTCCTTCTGCAGACGAGGCTCCTCTGATGGACGAGACTCCTATTATGGATGAAATTCCTGGCATGGAAGAAGCTACTCCAATGACAGAAGAGGCTCCTGCTATGGAAGAGACCACTCCAATCATGGACGACTCTCCTGTTCCAGAAGAAACAACCGAAGAATTAACGGATGCTGATATTTCCGCATTCATAAATTCCCTGGATTTTTCAGAAGAAACAGCTTCTGAAGCATCGGAAAATAATGTGAATGAAAAACCAGCTTAAGTATCCTGTTCTTTTACAATAAAACTGGCAGTTTCTGTTTGAAACTGCCAGTTTTCTCTTTCCATCGTCATCCATTTAGTGCGTTACACAGGTATGGCTTCCGCAGCCATGTGATCCACAGGTATGTCCTTCCCCGTGATGTTCTCCATGATGATCACAGTGCACATCCGGCTGATAATCCAGTGTTCCGCTCAAAAAAGCGGCAACTGCATCATCACAACTTCCACTCACACCGCCATATAAGCGAATACCTGCGCTTTGCAGTGCCATCTGCGCACCACCACCGATTCCACCGCAGATCAATACATCTGCTTTTAACTGCTGCAATACACCCGCCAGTGCACCATGGCCGGAACCGTTTGTACTCTCCACACTCGTCTTTACGATTTTCCCATCCTCAACTTCGTATACTTTAAAATTTTCTGTACGTCCAAAATGCTGAAAGATTTGTCCATTTTCATAAGTAACTGCGATTCTCATGTTCTATAACTCCTTTTCCTATCATGACTGTTCTTATTCCTCCCGACACCCGCGACGATGTCTGTAGCATCCGCCACAGCCACATACCGTTTCCTTTCCGTCACAGAGCCGATAGTCTCCACCTTCAATTCGGAGCACAAGACCATCCACGATCGCGTCCGCAATTTTTTTCCTCGCTGAATTATAAATCTGCTGCACAGTCGTGCGCGCCACTTGCATATAACCGGCACATTCTTCCTGCGAAAATCCTTCCTTGTCGATCAATCGGATACTTTCATATTCATCTACCGTCAATATAATTGTACTTTTCGCCCCCGACACCGGTACAAATTCATTTGTCTGCGGCAAACAACACACTTTCCGGCACTTTCTTGGTCTTGGCATAACGGCTCCTTTCGTTCGGTTTTCGACATATGTCATTTATAGAATATCGCAGTTTATGACATATGTCAATAAAAAAAGCACTATCCGAGCAAAGTTTTATAATCTTCTCCCGTAAAACGATGATAAATCGTATGTCCCATCTCCGCTTTTACGCAATAATATCAAGCATCCGGCTTTTGATCCACAAAATAGCAACCTAAGGTTGAGAGATGCAGTAATTCATGATTTCCATCGGTGTAGCCGCCGAAAATCCACGGTCTGCTGCCATACACAAGACATCCGCCGTATCATCCACAAGCAGGATCTGATCCGGATTGAAATGATATACTTCCGAGAGAAGTTCCATCATGTGAATCTTCTCGTCGTTTGTCGATACACAAAAGTTCTCAAATTTCACACCGTACTTCTGCTCTGCCCAGGTTTGTTTGGCTTTCATTGCGACATAAAAGGACGTTGCAGAAATCAGCCCGATACGAATGCCAAAATCCACACATTTTCCAAGAAATTTCTGCATCAGAAGATTTGGCTCCCCTTTTGCTGAAATGCCATGTTCTAACATATATCTCAGGTGCCAGTCTTGTTTTTCCTCATTCCAAAAAAAGTCCGTGTGAATGCAGAGTGTGTTATCAAAATCAAATACTGCCATTTTTATATTCATTAAATCAAACATAGGCCTCTTCCTTTCTGTCCTGTCATTAAGTAATACTATTGTAGTATCGGACAGTTTGGCCTTATACTTCATAGCAAACTGCGATTTCTTCTCCAGAACATCTGAAAGACCAAATGACCAGATTTATAAAAATGGCATTTACACTGCATGTCCGATTTCTTTTTCCTCTATCAGCTGTGAACCGAATGTATAATCGTACACCTCATCCAGCTTTAATCTGCCCTCCAGATAATCCCGAAATTCATGAATCAGCGTAACCGCCAGCTCTTTCGCATCCTGATAGAGAAGCCATAATTTTCTACAGCTGTCCTCACACTGCGGATTTTTCTCATAATTGACCATCAGACCATGCATTTCCTCATAATGTCCGGTCGCAGACAACAACGTATCGATCACCAGACGTTTTCCTTTATTTGGAGCAACCAAAAGATTATTGTGAAAAATCATTCCTTTCATTGCCTTATAAATTTTTTCACTATCCACCCCCTGAAAAAATGCCTGGATCACTTCTGCATTTTTCAGTGTGGGAACGATATGTTCGGTCAATTTCTGTCGGATTGGATCCAGATTGTCTTGCACCATTAACATACGGTCAAATTCCACCTCGATTTCCGTATGGCTGAGCCCACTTGCTGCTATTTTTTCATCAATATAACCATGGCAGCTCTCATCCAGTGCAAAATGACAGATAAACCCATAGACATACGCCAGATACCGCGAACGAGAATGATGCTCTTTTACAACATTTGCTGCATTTGCAAAAAATTCTTTCCCGGGTCTTTTATGCATGGCAAAACCCATCTGATTCACCGGATTATTTTTTAACGGTTTATAATAAAACAACAGATCCGGTCCGTGTAATCCAATCTGGAACAATTCCCGATTTTTGATAATGACCGTTCTCTCCTCTTCACGCAGACTATTTTTTACTTCTTTTCCTAAGCGATAATGCGCATATGTTGATGGCATAGCTTTCTACCTCCTGTTTTTCACCATGTGCCCTCGTAGTTTCTTTGTGCTTGATTTTGTATCACCATTTTCTGCATTCATTATAAAAAGCGTCTGTAATAAAAATCAGCAGTAAAAAATAAATATCATGTAAAGATTCTGTAAATAATGAAAAGTTCTCTTTATTTATAGGCAGAAAGTATGATAAAATAAAATCAGGAGGGGGAATTTCTATGCAGATTACATCTTTAGAGATTAAAAATTTTAAATCGATTCATAAACTAAAAATTGAAACAATTGAAAATGCTCTGATTCTGGTCGGAAAGAACAACACCGGAAAAACCGTTGTGCTGGATGCGATTCGTGCCGTTACAGGCGATTACCGTGTAAAAGAAACTGACTTTAACGAAAAAAGACAAAACATCGAAATCACCTTGTCGCTCGCGATCTCCCCAGACGATCTGCACCAGTTTCATTCCCGTGGCATTGTCAGTTCCTATAAACGCTACGAATTGTGGTTCCATGATTTTTGTGAAAAACTTCCCTCATTTTCCGACGGTCAGATTCGTTTTACCTGTCTGATCAATCAAACAGGTAAGATCCGTTATGAAGACACAAACCATAAAAACAATCGATATATTTCCAAGATTCTTCCAAAAATTTATTTTATCGATACCACAAGGAATCTGGCATCTTTTCAGGAGGATCTTCTGATTTTCCAGCGCTCCAAAGAGCTTCAATGCCTGCGCTCCAATTCCTGCCTGTTTGATGCCGCCAAAACCTGTAACCACTGCTTCAGCTGTATCGGACTGATCAATCAAAAAAAGCCGGAAGAATTGCAGCTACAAGAAACTGCAAAGCTACTGGAATATAAGATCTATCAATTGAATATCCATACATTTTCAAAGAAAGTAAACGAAAATTACAGAAAAAACGGCGGTGTCGAAAACATCTCCTTTTCGCTGTCCTATGATATGGATCAAATGTTTTCGATCGAAGCATCCGCCTGGCATGAAGCTTCCAAAACCGTAAGTCCCGTCGAAGATCTTGGAAACGGTATGAAAAGCATTTATATGCTCTCTCTGCTCGAAACCTACATTGAAGATGAAAAACGGCTTCAGAGTATTATTATCGTAGAATATCCGGAATTATTTCTACATCCATCCATGCAAAAAGCGGCAAGTAAGATTCTTTACCGTTTATCCAAAAAAAATCAGGTGATCTTTACCACGCATTCGCCAAATATGATCGCCAACTTTACCAAAGGCCAACTCTGCCAGATGGTTCTTGATGAAAACGGTTCTTCTACTGCGCGTCAGAATACAGATATCGACGCAATTTTAAATGATCTCGGATACAGTGCAAATGACTTTTTAAATGTTGATTTTGTCTTTATTGTAGAAGGAAAACAGGATAAAAGCCGTTTTCCACTGCTGTTGGAAAAATACTACTCCGACGTTTATGATAATGACGGAAACTTATCCCGCATTGCCATTATCACGACAAACAGCTGCACCAATATCAAAACCTATGCCAATTTAAAATACATCAATCAGCTCTATCTGCGTGACCAGTTTCTGATGGTACGGGACGGAGACGGAAAAGACCCGGAGAAGCTTGCCGGACAGCTCTGCCGCTATTATAATGAGCGAAATTTAGAAGATATCGACAAGCTGCCGCGTGTCCAGCGGCAGAATGTGTTGATTCTAAAATATTATTCCTTTGAGAATTATTTTTTAAATCCCAAAGTGATGACACAGCTCGGTGTAGTAGAAAACGAAGATCAGTTCTGGCAAATCTTATTCGACAAATGGAACCAGTATCTGTATCGGATCACCAGCGGCGTCCATTTGACCGAAGTGTTAGGAAAAAACATCGAGTCGATCGACGAACTGAAAGCGCATTTTGAAAAATTTAAAATCTATATGCGCGGGCATAATCTATACGACATTTTCTACGGTCGTTTCCGTGAGCAGGAAACAGCGCTCCTTCGACGCTATCTTGAGCTTGCACCGCGAGAGGATTTTCAGGATATTTTAGACGCCATTGACGCATTTGTGTATTTTGACAGCCGGAAAAGATAGCAAAAAAAGCCCGCCAAACATCGGCGGGCTCTTTTTCATCTTAATTCTTTTCGTTCTGTTTTTTGATATTTGCTAACTCATCAAACACATAATCGTTTAACACCTTGATATAGGTACCCTTCATACCTGATGACCGTGATTCAATCACACCTGCGCTCTCAAATTTACGCAGTGCATTTACAATTACGGACCGGGTGATTCCGACACGGTCTGCAATTTTACTTGCAACCAGAATTCCCTCTTTACCGTCCAGTTCGTCAAAAATATGTGTAATGGCTTCTAGCTCCGAGAAGGATAACGTGCTGATCGCAGATTTTACAATCTGTTTCTTGCGTGTCTCCTCTGCATTTTCCTCGTTCACGGAACGCATCATTTCCAGTCCGACTACGGTTGTACCATACTCGCTTAAAATGATATCGTCGATATCGTACTGTCTGTCACAACGATAAACGAACAACGTACCGAGACGCTCCCCAGCAATATCAATCGGCGTAATGATTGCCTGATATTTGTTCACATCCTCTGCCGGGAATCCGAGTGTTTCCAGATTCACGTTTTCCTTTGTGGACAAAATGCCTAACAATCTCTCGTTCAATAATGGGTCAATAAATCCCCCTACTTCATCATCAATTAATTCCTCAATCTCCTCAATACCGTCACAGTGACTCGTGCCGAGCACTTTTCCTTTTTTGCTGATCACAAGAATGTTCGAATCCAGTATGTCTGTCAGTACCTCGCAAATATCATTAAAAACGACCTTAGACGAATTGTTGTTGTGTAACAACTTGTTAATCTTTCTTGTTTTGTCTAATAACTGAACGCTCACTTTTTACCTCCTACTTTCAAAACACCTAAACTGTGACTTTATTTAATTTTATCACATCAATTCGGAAAATTCAATCATTTGTAGGAATTTTTATGTTTTTATTTTATAAAGTGAGCTTTATTCTGCTTCCTGTGCTTCTTTTTCCTTCTCTTTTACAAACCCGCACTGCTCATCCGCACATACCAGTTTGTTTCCTTTTTCTACCATGTAACCGCCGCACTGCGGGCATTTTTCTTTGGATGGGCGCTGCCAGGACATGAAATCGCATTCCGGATTATTCTCACATCCATAATATTTTCTGCCTTTTTTTGTCTTTTTTAAGACAACTTCTTTTCCGCATTTCGGACAGCTGACGCCGATCTTTTCCAGATACGGTTTTGTATTTCTACAATCCGGGAATCCCGGGCATGCCAGAAATTTTCCGTGCGGACCATATTTTACAACCATGTTTCGTCCGCACTGCTCGCAGATAACATCTGTCACTTCGTCTTCGATCTTTACTTTTTCCAGCTGCTCCTGCGCCTGTGTGACTGCCTCATTCAAATCCGGATAAAAGTTTCGGATCACCATTTTCCAATCGATTTTTCCTTCGGCAACGGAGTCTAAAAGGGACTCCATATTTGCAGTAAAACGCTCGTCCACGATCGTGGTAAACGCCTCTTTCATAATCGAATTGACAACTTCTCCGAGTTCTGTCACATACAGATTTTTATTTTCTTTTACAATATAACGGCGCGCTAAAATGGTCGTGATCGTTGGCGCGTAAGTACTTGGTCGTCCGATTCCGAGCTCCTCTAACGTTTTTACCAGAGATGCCTCTGTGTAATGCGCCGGCGGCTGAGTGAAATGCTGTTTTTCTTCCAGACCGGATAAGGATAATTTGGAATCTTTATCTAAAGATTTCAACAATACATTGGAAGACGTTTTTTCGTCTTCATCACTGGTATAAACGGAAAGGAAACCGTCAAACGCCACTTTTGATGCTGCCACGCTGAAGCGGTAATCACCTGCTCCGATCTTGACGGAGGTTGTCTCATAACGGGCGCTGCTCATCCGACTGGCGGTAAAACGACGCCAGATCAGCTGATACAGACGGAACTGGTCTCTGGACAAGGATTCTTTCACTGCCACCGGTGTCCGACGGATATCGGTCGGTCGAATGGCTTCGTGGGCATCCTGAATCTTTTGATTCTCTTTTTTCACCGTATGCTCGGTTGCCATGTATTCTTCCCCGTAACTTTCCACGATATAATCTTTCGCTGCCTGTTCCGCTTCGTCGGAAACGCGAACAGAATCGGTACGCAGATAGGTGATCAGACCGATCGTACCGCTGCCTTTTACTTCTACACCTTCATACAACTGCTGCGCCAGACGCATCGTCTTTTGGGTAGAAAAGTTTAATGTTTTGGCTGCCTCCTGCTGCAGAGTACTGGTGGTAAACGGCAGTGGTGCTTTTTTGATCCGCTCTCCTTTTCTCACTTCTAAAACGCTGCATTCGGACTTCTCTACAACCGATTTGATCTGATCCAATTCTTCTTTGGATGCGATTTCTCTTTTTCCGTCTTTATCTCCATAGAATTTTGCGATCAACGGCTTTTTTTCGCCTTTTACCTGAAACTGTGCATCCAGTGTCCAGTATTCTTTTGGGATAAAGGCATTGATCTCTTCTTCACGATCGCATATGATACGCAATGCCACTGACTGCACACGTCCTGCGCTCAGTCCCCGCTTTACTTTTGCCCATAACAGAGGGCTTATCATATACCCCACCAGACGGTCTAATACACGTCTTGCCTGCTGCGCATTGACCAGATCCATATCGATCTTGCGCGGATTTTTTAAGGATGCTTTTACTGCGTTTTTTGTGATCTCATTAAAACTGATCCGCTGTATTTTATCTTCGTCTAATTTCAAAGCATATGCTAAATGCCAGGAAATCGCTTCTCCCTCGCGGTCGGGGTCGGTCGCGAGATAGACTTTATCTGCTTTTTTTGCTTCTTTTCGAAGCTTTGCAAGGATATCACCTTTTCCCCGGATCGTAATATATTTTGGTTCGAAATCATGGTCTACATCAATCCCCAGCTGGCTTTTCGGCAGATCCCGAACATGACCGTTTGATGCAGTCACTTCATAATTTTTCCCGAGAAATTTCTGAATCGTCTTAACCTTCGCAGGTGATTCCACAATCACTAAATATTTTGCCATCGTTCTTACTCCTCTGAATGTTCTTCGCCGCATTTCACGTATTGATTCTTAAATATTTCTTTTATACAACCTTTTTTCTGCAATTGTAGCACTAAATTAATCAAATTTACAACATCTATTTCGGTTTCTTCTAACAATTGCGCAATACTTTTCGGTTTCGAAATTTCTAAACAACTATACACCAACGATTCTTCTTTTTCAAGTGATATTTTGGAATTCCTTTGATATTTCTCATTTTTTCTTTGTAAAAAACCTAATTCCTGCAGGAAATCTTGTGGAGATAAAATGATTCCTGCCCCCTGCGCGATCAGTCGATTACACCCTTTACTCAGTTCATCATTCATTCTTCCCGGGACCGCATAAATCTCTTTTCCCTGTTCTAATGCAAAATCCGATGTGATCAAAGATCCGCTTTTTTCTCGTGCCTCCACCACTATAACAATATCCGAAAGTCCGCTGATAATGCGGTTTCTCTCCGGAAATAATCTGCTGGTGGGCTCTGTTGCCGGGGAATATTCCGAAATGATCCCACCTGTTTTCCAGATTTTTTGATAGATTTCTTTGTTTCTGGCGGGATAACAGATATCCACGCCGCACCCAAGCACGCCATAGGTCTCTCCCTGTGCCTCCAGCGCCCCGACATGTCCACAGGTATCAATCCCGAATGCCAGCCCACTGATAATACTGACCCCCTCCTTCGCCAGTGCATGACTGATTTCTTTTGCCATAGAACGCCCGTATTCTGTGCACATACGCGCTCCAACGATGGCTGCTGTCAAACAATCCTCCCGTGGCAGATTTCCCCGTATATAGAGCTGATACGGTGCACCGTAGATATGGCGCAGCCGCTTTGGATACTGTGGCATCTCCCAGGTGACAAACCGGATGCCCCTCTTTTGAAACGTCTCCCACCGCTGCTTCACATTCCACTCGCGTCTGCTCTTTTCAAATTGTGCTCTCTGTTTCGTATTCAGAATCTGACACGTATCCAGTTGTTTTTGCGTTGCTTCATATACAACTGCCGCACTCCCAAAAAAATTCAATAGTTTATGAATCGTCTGTTTTCCGATCGTTGGAATATTTGCCAGCCAATACTGGTAAGGGGTTGTCTCATCATACCATTGTTGCTGCATACTTCTCACCCCATTTCCCAAAAATTCTTGTCCAGTCCACGATAACAGATCGCCTCGTTTAAATGGATCAGTTGAATATTTTCTGCACCCTCCATATCCGCAATGGTGCGTGCCACTTTTAGGATTTTATGATAAGAGCGTGCCGTCAAATTCAATTTTTCATACATCTCCTGCATATAACGTTCCATTTTTTTGTCTAAAACACACCATTTTTTTATCTGTGCCGCGTTCATCTGACTATTAAAAAAGATTCCACATTTTGCAAACCGCCTTCTCTGAATTTCGTGTGTTTGCACCACACGTGCCCGAATCTCAGCCGATGATTCATTTTTTCCTGCTCTGGTCAGTTCTTCGTATGTCAATGCCGGAATTTGTATACTAAGATCGATCCGATCAAGAAGTGGCTGACTAAGTTTTGAAAGATAACGTGATAGGGAAGCATGACTACACCTACAGCGGTTTAAATCTGGGTAATACCCGCAATTACATGGATTCATGGCTGCCACAAGCATAAAGTCTGCAGGATACCGATAGGTTCCGCTGATACGCGACAGGCAAATATTTTTCTCTTCCATCGGTTGCCGCAGTATCTCAAGGGTTCCTTTTCGAAATTCTGTCAGCTCGTCTAAAAACAGGACCCCGCGATGTGCCAGACTGATCTCTCCGGGCTTTGGCACTGCTCCGCCACCTGCTAATCCCTGCTCGGTAATGGTATGATGTGGATTTCGAAACGGACGTTTTCCACGATTTTGATTCCACTTGTCAAACAGACCGCTCACACTATAAATCTTTGCCAGTTCCATCTGTTCTTCTTCACTCATCGGTGGCAGAATCGTCGGAATCCGTCTGGCTGCCATCGTTTTTCCGGCTCCCGGAGGACCTACTAAAAGCAGATTGTGCATCCCGCTGACTGCCACTTCGCAGGCACGTTTCATCAATTTCTGTCCATTGATATCAGCAAAATCTACGAGGTCTTCATCCGTCTGTTCTTCTCCTGTTTTTTCCTTCTTTTCTTTTTCGATGTGATTTTTGGATGAGATTTCACAAATCGGATTTCCGGAAAAGAAATCCATGACCTCCTGAATATGAAAAAAAGAGAGAATGTTTATTCCTGCAACGAGCTCTGCCTCTTTCTGATTTTGACTCGGTACAATGCACCGTGTACAGCCGGCTTCTCTGGCGGCCGCCACCATCGGCAAAATGCCTTCCACCGGAAGAATCTCTCCGGATAACCCAAGCTGACCGATCAACAATGTTTCTTCGTCCTCCTCTGCCTGTGGTAATAATCCAAGTGCACGAAGTACTGCAATTGCGATCGGAAGATCAAATCCGGCACCTGTCTTTCGAATATCTGCCGGTGTCAGATTAATGGTAATTCGTTTTGCGGGCAAGACAATGCCACAGTTCCTGAGCGCTGTCCGCACCCGCTCCTTTGCTTCCCTCACTTCGCTGCCCGGTGATCCCACGATTTCAAACATCGGCATACCTGTGCTGACATCAGCTTCCACGCAGACCGGGATGCTTTCTATTCCCCGCACGATCGCGGTTTTTACTACACTATACACACATTTTCCTCCTGTTACGGTATTTTTCTAAATTTTCATCATTGTTTGGGATTTTCCAGAGGATTTCTCTGGTTTTCGATAAAAGATGTCCTTAGTGTATCACACTATATCCATTTTTGAAACCCCTTTTTCAAAATATACCCGCAATTTTTTCAGCGCTTTTTTTTCGATACGGCTGACATAAGATCTGGATATGCCTATTTTGGCTGCAATTTCCCGCTGTGTCAATTCTTTTTTTCCATATAGTCCATACCGTTGGCTGATAATCTGCGCTTCCCTGGGCGTCAGTACAGCAGGAATCGCACGATATAATTCTGAAATTTTATGATTTTGTTCCATCTGTGCAACTACATCTACGTCTTCGCTTTCTATGACATCAAAATACTGAATCTGATTTCCTTCTTTATCCGTCCCGATCGGATCATACAGGGAAACCTCTCGCATCTTTTTCTTTTTTGCCCGAAAATACATCAATAATTCGTTATCAATACAACGTGCGGCATAACTTGCCAATTTATTTTTTCGTGTCACATCAAATGTCTGTACTGCTTTTATCAGCCCGATCGTTCCAATGGAAATCAGCTCTTCCATATCTTCTTCCGGATTCTGGTATTTTTTTGCCACATGGGCTACCAAACGCATATTCCGCTCGATCAGCTGGTTTTTTGCTTCCACGCTGCCTGTCTGCATCGCCTGCAGGCACATCTTTTCCTTGGCACTGTCCATAGGTGGTAAAAAAGATTTCACAATGGCACCTCACAGACGGCTTTCTATATACTATGCCAAAAATGACGCGTTCGTGCCTGTTCTGTTATGAAATCCGAGTTACTATTCACGCGTTTTTCCAATCCTAACGCTCAGAAAGTCTGTCCGCAGGTGCTTCACGCGAGTCCTCCCTCCGAAAAAAATGTTCTCTCATTGTGTGCATCTGGCGGAAAATCAGCCGCAAAAGCGGGCACAAGGGAGATTCCGAAAGAACACAAAAACATGACTCCTACTCCGCTTGATTTTTGACCTGATTATATTGTAAAATGAAAAAAAATATTTGGAGAAATACGATGATAAGAAAATTAGAATATAAGATACAGGAACAGGAAAATGGCATCTCTGTTCAAGAATTTTTAAAAAAACGCGGATATTCCCACCATATTTTAACGGCATTAAAAAAAATGCCGGAGAGCATTTTACGAAACGGGGTATGGGTTTATATGCGGGATCTGTTAAAAACAGGTGAAATTCTGACCATTCTCATACAGGAAACAATGCCTTCGGAAATCAAAGCTGTAAACCTTCCTTTGTCGATTGTTTATGAGGACGAAGACTTGTTAGTTGTCGATAAACCAGCCGGTATGGCGATTCATCCGTCTATGCAGCATTATGATAATACACTGGCAAATGCTGTTGTTTACTATTATGAAAAGCAGAAAATCCCCTTCACTTTTCGATGCGTCAATCGCCTGGATCGCGACACATCCGGTCTTACGGTCATTGCCAAACATATGTTGAGCAGTCACCTTCTTTCTCAGGCAGTACGCACGCGGAATCTGCACCGGGAATATCTCGCCATTGCGGACGGAATCCTGCCTCCATCCGGAGTCATTGACGCCCCGATCGCACGCAAAGAGGGTTCTGTTTTGGAACGCTGTATCGACCCTGTACATGGAGAACGTGCTGTCACACATTATCGCACACTCGACTACAAGGATGGATTATCCCTGGTGGCACTCCAATTAGAGACCGGACGCACACATCAGATCCGTGTGCATTTACAATCCATCGGTCACCCACTGATCGGCGATTTTTTGTATCATCCACAAAATTCAAAAATGAAACGGCAGGCATTACACTCCTACCGCCTGACGTTTTCACATCCGATCACAAAAAAACCGCTTCAATTTACTGCTCCTATGCCATCGGATATGACCGCATTTTTTAATAATCCTCCTGCTTTAGAAGGACATTTTTGATATAAGAAAATGTCTCTTCTTCTCCTTTTTCTGCATACATCCGAAGCAGATCCCCTAAAAGGCGATTTGTATCCGGATGTATGATGTAATGATCTTTTGAGTTCTCATAATATTGCAATGGGCTATCATTTTGAAATTGATCTTTCAGGTAATTTTTCGAGGCAGAAATACGATCGACCACCATCTCTACCACATAGCGAAGCGGCATTTTCATTCCACACATCTTACGGTCACTTGTCATCCCGTAATCAATCCAGTATTCCATATGATGTTTATTTCTACCTTTGTGATGCAGCCATGCGGCTGAATATCCTTTTTGCCGCCGTTCTTCATTATTCGGGCTCTCTGTGCCACGATAATACCGACAACCATTCCAAAATTCTACCGGAGAATATTTGGATAGATCATGCATCAGTCCCTGGCGATACAAGCCCACCTTAAAACATCCTTTCATTACAAGCATTTTATGGTGATGAATGGTTCGAAAATGTTTCCAAATATGCATATTCTACGCCCCCTTTATCTTCGTTTTCTTCGTGTAATGCGGGCTGCTTTTCGATCTTTTTTCGCTGTATGTGTCCGTTTTTTTTCTTTTTCTACAGCTTGCGGATCCGTCTTTGCCTGTAAGATACATATCGTATGTCCCTGCAACCGCAACTGCTTTTCCGTCATTTTTGGCAAATTTTCCGGCTCATAAAACGGTTCTGTCTGCCCGGTATCCATAATTTGATACCATGCCTGTGTTTTTTCTATTTGCGGTAACGCAAGCTCCTGTATCCCGTTATGAAAATTGATGCCGATATATAATTTTACGAGTTCTGATTCCCCGTTTTTCTTTTTCTGACGACCACAATAATAGATTCCGACAGCAAGACAATTTGCCTCAAATCCGGTCACCCACGCAGTCTTACAATGGTAAGATAAGTCCGGTGCTCCCGTCTGTTCATAATCTGCAAATTGAAACGGCTCTTTTTTTCGTATCACCGGATACGTCTGCCGAAATTTTGATAGATCTCTGACAAATTTGAGCAGATCCTGATGTTTTTCCATCTCCCGCCAGTTCACCCAGCCAATTTTATTATCTTGACAGTATGCATTATTATTTCCCTTCTGCGAATTTCCAAATTCATCGCCGGAAAAAATCAGCGGGACACCCTGTGATAAAAATACCAGTGCAAGTGCATTTTTCATTTGCTGTCTTCGGATCTGCTGAATGTATCTTTTTCTGGTAGGACCTTCCACACCATAATTATTACTGAAATTCCAGTTTGTTCCGTCCTCATTTTCTTCTCCATTTTCCTCATTGTGCTTCTCGGAATAAGAAAATACATCTGCCAGAGTCATTCCATTATTTGATGCCATATAATTCACATATCCAAGCGTTGTCCGCTGCCTGCGGATCTGTCCGGTAACTGCCCGCATATCTCCTTCCATGCGATTCATCATCTGACGGATCGGGTACAGAAATTTATCATTATACTCATAAAGATTTTGATACCCTTTCGTTTCTGTCTGCAGTTCATCCGGTATATGGTCGCAAAATAACTTGGTTCGACTTAATAATCTGCTCTGTGTCAGACTTGCCAATGGCAGATTATTTCCAAGAAGATGAAAACCATCCACATGATATTCTTTTACCCAGTAATTTAAAATTTCTGTAATCATATTCTGATCCATATCTGCCGGAAAAAAGAATTCTAAAATACACTCCATGTGATTTTTGTGCAGTGCTAAAATCAGCTCTTTTAACTCGTTAGAAGCCGATGCTCCATAGGCATAGGATGCCTTCGGAGCAAAATAGTTTCCCTCTACATAACCCCAATAATTGATTTTTTTGATTGGCTGCGTCTTTTCTGTTTTTTCGATTGCCTGTGCCTTCTGTAAAGATTCCGGAACAAATCCTTCGGGTTCAGATTCTTCGAATTCGATCTCCTCAAATTCGTAAACCGGCATACATTCTACACTTGTCACTCCCAAGGATTTCAAATATGGAATTTTTTCTTGTAACGCCAGAAATGTCCCCTTTTTTTTACCACGCACAGTCGGATCATCCATGGAAAATCCTCTTATATGCAACTTATAAAGTACCATGTCCATTTTTGGTATTTCTATTTTTTGATCTTCTTCCCATGAAAATGTCTGAAAATCAAACCCACTTTTCAGTTCATCGGACGGATTTCTTCGCTTTTTGTCCGCCCACTGCTCTCGTCCGGTAATTTTTCTTGCATACGGATCTACTTTCTTCTTTCCATCAATCTCCAATAAATAGTCATACCGCTTCCACGGTATGCCTGTAATTGCAACTGAGCGCAAAGAACCAATACAATCATCGGATGGGACTTCTATCCGAATTGTTTCTTCGGCATGATTTTTCCTATATAAAAGAATGGCACAATCGCTCTCTCTTTCGCTTTCGAAAGTAAATGTGATTGTGTCATGCTCACACTGCGTCCCCATTACGGAATAATTTCCTTCTTTTACTGAATATTTCATTCGTACAACCGCCTTTTTAAATCTACTACAATTTGCGTTGTTTGTTCTGCATGGGTCTTCTGTCACTTGAAAAGCCGGGTGGAACTCCACCCGGACATACATTTTATCAGATTTTCTTTATTTTTTCCAGTAGTTTTGAATTTTTTACATATTTCTAAATCTGGTATATCGCTGCTCGGTCAGCTCTTCCGGTGACATTGCTGTATACTTATTTAAAAATCTGCGAATATGATCTTTCATTCCACCGGTAATGGTTCGCATATTCTCAACATTCGCCGTTTCCGGTTCTGGAATGATATATTCAATAATTCCAAGTTTTTTCAAATCATGCGATGTCATTTTCATCACTTCAGAAGCTTCTGCCGCACGTTTACTGTCTTTCCAAAGAATTGATGCAAAGCCTTCCGGTGAGAGTATGGAGTATGTCGCATTCTCCATCATCCATACTTCATTGGCAACAGCCATTGCCAATGCGCCTCCACTTCCTCCTTCACCGATCACAATACTTAACACCGGTACCTTCAATGATGACAATTCAAACAAATTACGTGCGATTGCCTCGCCCTGACCGCGTTCTTCTGCTTCTAATCCACAAAAAGCACCTGGCGTGTCTACAAAATTAATTACCGGTCTTCCAAATTTTTCTGCCTGTTTCATCAATCGCAGTGATTTCCGATATCCTTCCGGTGATGGCATACCGAAATTACGAATGATATTTTCCTTCGTATTTTTTCCCTTTTGCTGTCCGATCACTGTGACCGGGCA
>JBJENW010000345.1:24963-37344 GCA_051880395.1 Lachnospiraceae bacterium
CCTGCATCCGAATGACGTTTCAATGCTGCAGACGTCTTCTCCATCTGCATCAGTGAAACCATTCCCTCCTGCATTCTCGCTCCTCCGGAGCAGGCAAAGATAATGATCGGCAATCCCATCTCTGTCGCTTTTTCAGTCGCTCGTGTAATTTTTTCTCCGACAACCTGTCCCATACTGCCCATCATAAAACGACTATTGCAGATGGCGATAACCGTTTTTTCGCCCTGAATGGTACAGATTCCAGTTGTGACAGCTTCGTTTACCTTTAATTTTTCCTGCACATTCTGAATCTTTTCCGGATAGCCATCAAAGTCCAATGGATTTTTAATTTCCATTTCCTTATCCCATTCTGTAAAGCTTCCTTTATCCGCAACCATTCGCAGCCGAATTTTTGGAGAAATGCGGAAGTATTTTCCACACTTATAACAGCGATAAAAATTATTTACAACATCCTCTCGATATAACATTTCTCCGCAGGCATCACACTTCATCCAGAGACCTTCCGGCATTTCCGGTTCTTTTAATTTTGTCACTATATTATTGATTTTTTTAAATTTCATCATACCGCATTACTCCTATTCTCCAAAGTAGTCTGGAATAAAGTGTGTCGTAATTTCGCCAGCTTCATATACCGGATGATTAATGATATCATATTGAAAATCAATATTCGTCACTACCCCCTCGATCACTACTTCCCCTAATGCGCTGCGCATTTTTTCAATTGCACGCTCTCTGTCCACATCATGTACGATTACTTTTGCAATCATAGAATCATAATTCGGTGGAATCTGATAGCCACAATAGACTGCAGAATCGACTCGAATCCCATTTCCTCCTGGAAAATGCAAATCCGTGATCTTACCCGGACACGGCATAAAGTTTCTGGAAGGATTTTCTGCGTTGATTCGGCACTCAATCGCATGTCCGGTAATATGAATATCCTCCTGTTTCAACTCCAGTGTTTCGCCAGCCGCAATGCGAATCTGCTCGCGAATCAGATCGATCCCAGTGACCATTTCTGTCACAGGATGCTCTACCTGTATTCTGGTATTCATCTCCATAAAATAAAAATTCCCGTTTTTATCCAACAAAAATTCTATGGTACCAGCACTTTCATAATTTGCCACTTTCGCTGCTTTTACTGCAGCCTCGCTCATTTCCTTTCGCATTTCAGGTGTAATCGCGATACACGGCGACTCTTCGATCATTTTCTGATGTCGGCGCTGAATCGAACAATCACGTTCGCCTAATGTCACAACATTTCCATATTTATCTGCCAAAAGCTGAACCTCTACATGACGCGGACCAACAATGTATTTTTCAATATACATCGTATCATCGCCAAATGCATTGATCGATTCCTGCTGTGCAACTTCAAAATTCTTTTCAAAATCTTCGGAGCGCTCTGCGACACGCATTCCTTTTCCGCCGCCACCGGAAGATGCTTTAATAATAACCGGATAACCGATCTCTTCTGCTATTTTCTTTCCATCTTCTGCTTTATAAACGGGCTGTTTTGTACCAGGAATAACCGGTACCTGCGCCTGCATCATGGTGTTTCTCGCTTCTGACTTATTTCCAAGTTTCTGAATAACCTCAGAAGAAGGTCCGATAAATGCGATCTTGCATTTTTCGCACATTTCTGCAAATTTGGCATTCTCTGATAAGAATCCAAATCCCGGATGAATTGCCTCCGCTTTTGTCGCAATGGTGGCACTTAAAATCCGTTCCATATTTAAATAACTGTCAGATGCCGGTGCCTCACCAATGCAAACTGCTTCGTCTGCCAGCTGGGTATGCAGTGCTTCTTTATCTGCTTTCGAATACACTGCTACCGTCTTTATCCCCATTTCTCTGCAGGCGCGGATAATTCGCACCGCGATTTCTCCTCTATTTGCAATCAATATCTTCTGAAACATCCAAACTGCCTTCCTTTTTCAAAAATTTATTCCTTCCCTACTGCAAAGGTTAATTCTGCTGACACTGCCAGCTTGTCTCCCACATACGCCTTTGCACTTCCGATACCGATCGGTCCTTTTGCTTTGATGATTTCTACTTTCAAAGTCAATACATCGCCCGGTACCACTTTCTGTTTAAAGCGAGCCTTATCAATACCGCCAAAGAAAGCGATCTTTCCCTTATTTTCTGGTTTACTTAAAATTGCTACTGCGCCTGTCTGTGCCAAAGCCTCAATGATCAGAACTCCTGGCATGACCGGTTCGTTTGGAAAATGCCCCGCAAAAAACGGTTCGTTATAGGTCACACATTTTTTTGCTACCGCACTCTTTCCGACTTCTAATTCTTCCACTGTATCGATCAGCAAAAACGGCTGTCTGTGTGGAATGATTTCCATAATTTCCTTTGTCGTCAATACTGCCATTCTTTCACCTACTCGATTACAAACATCGGCTGATCATATTCTACCACACTGGCATCTGTAACCAGAATCTGTTTTACCACGCCATCGTAATCGCTTTCAATCTCATTCATCAACTTCATTGCTTCTACAATGCCTAAAACCTGTCCTTTTTTCACATGATCTCCCACCTGAACAAATGGAGCCTCATCCGGAGACGGTGCACTGTAAAATGTTCCGACCAGCGGAGATTTTACAATATTCCCCGTCAGCTCCTCTACAGGTTTTTCCTCTGCTGCTGTCTGTACTGCCACAGGTGCAGCCTCTGCAACTACCACCTGTGGTACAACTGCTCCTGTTGTTGAAGAAATTACAGTACTTTTCTTATCTGTCTTCATTCGAATTTTTGTTCCATTTTCTTCATACTCAAAAGAAGTCAAATGAGAATCCGACACAGCCTTGATCAATGTGATAATATTTTCAAAATCCATCTTACTTTGTGCCTCCATTTAAAATTCAAATTCTAATTATTCCTCATATCTTTTGAATACCAGCACTGCATTATGCCCGCCAAATCCCATGCTATTACTGATTGCATATGGAATATCAAATGAAGTTCCATCTCCTTTTACATAATCCAAATCCAATTCCTCATCCGGAACTTCATAACCAACGGTAGCGTGTACATAGGAATTCTGCATCTGCAGAATCGTCGCAATCGCTTCTACAGCACCGGCTGCTCCTAATAAGTGACCGATCATAGATTTTGTAGAGTTAATCTTCATCTTGTAAGCATACTCTCCAAACAGTTTCTTAATCGCTCTTGTTTCAAAAAGGTCATTGTGATGTGTCGATGTTCCATGCGCATTGATATAGGTAATATCTTCTTTCTGAATACCCGCGTCCTGAATTGCAAATTCCATTGCTTTTGCATCGCCTTCTCCATCTTCCGCTGGGGAAGTGATGTGATATGCATCATTCGTGCAACCATAACCGACAATTTCTGCTAAAATTTTTGCACCACGTTTTTTCGCATGCTCGTATTCTTCTAATACTAAAACACCAGCGCCTTCACCCATGACAAATCCATTTCTTTCTTTATCAAATGGAATGGAGCAGCGAGCCGGATCTTTGCTAAAGCTCAATGCTGTCAGTGAGGAAAAGCCGCCAACTCCAATCGGGCTGATGCTGCTTTCTGTTCCCCCGGCAATCATAACATCAGCTTCCGAAGCCTGAATGCTGCGATAAGCCTCACCAATATTGTTTGTACCAGTCGCACAAGCAGTCACTACATTCAAACTTTTTCCTTTAAAACCAAACTGAATCGATATATTACCCGCTGCCATATTTGTAATCATTAACGGCACCATTAATGGTCCCATTCTACCTGGGCCGCGTTCTAAAAGACGACAATATTCTTTTTCCATTTCGTCTAAGCTTCCAACACCACAACCTACTGCCACACCAACACGATATGGATCTTCCTGCGTCATATCCAATCCAGCCTGCTCCACTGCTTCTTTTGTTGCTGCAACTGCAAACTGGCTGAATCTTTCCATTCTTTTCGCGGACTTAAAATCCATATAATCCTTCGGTTCAAACCCTTTGACCTCAGCGGCAATTTTTGCTTTAAAATCTGTTGTATCAAATCTGGTAATCTCACCAAATCCAATTTTTTTATCTTTTAATCCTTGCCAGAATTCGTCTACGTTCAATCCAATCGGAGTGATTGCACCCATTCCGGTTACTACAACTCTTCTCATATATCTTCCTTTCTATGAAGAACTGCAATTACATTGCCATTCCTCCATCTACGCAAAGTACCTGTCCTGTAATATAAGATGCCTGCTCAGACGCAAAAAAAGAAACTGCCGCCGCAATATCCTCTGGTTTTGCAAGCGTTCCAAACGGAATCTGTTTCTTTCCTTCTTCTAATGCTGCCTCCGGCATTTTTTCGACCATCTCTGTTTCCACAAATCCTGGTGCAACTGCATTCACACGGATATGTCTGCTTGCCAATTCTCTTGCAACTGCTTTTGTCAAGCCGATCACACCTGCTTTCGATGCAGAATAGTTTGCCTGACCAGCATTTCCGAGCACGCCGGAAACTGAAGCGATATTGATAATGGCACCTGCCTTTTGTTTCAGCATCTGTCTGGCAGTGTGTTTGATCGTATTAAAGGTTCCTTTCAGATTCGTCGCGATCACAGAATCAAAATCTTCTTCATTCATTCTCATGATCAGATTATCCTTTGTGATACCTGCATTATTCACCAATACATCTAAACTTCCATATGTTTTAATGATGTCTTTGATCATCGTTTCCACAGCTGTGAAATCCGCAACACTGCACTGATATGTGACAGCCTCACCGCCGTTTTCTTCGATTTCTTTTACTACAGACGCTGCCGCATCCGCTGACCCATTAAAATTAACTACTACAAAAAAACCATCGCTTGCCAGGCGCTGTGCAATTGCCTTTCCAATTCCTCTGGAAGCACCTGTCACCAATGCTACTTTCTTATCCATACTTATACCTCTTTCCTGCAGGTTACAGTTTTCACTATCATCCTGCATTATCCCATGATGAATAAATCTTGATTTTTCTGACACGCTTCCTACAGAGTGTCTAATTTTTCAAGGTCCTCCACCTTTTCGATACTGATACCGCGAACAGAAGGATTAATCTTTTTCAAAAATCCGGTTAATGTCTTCTTTGGTCCCATCTCAATAAAAGTATCTACGCCTTCTGCGATCATACGTTCTACACTCTGCTGCCAGCAGACTGACGAACAGATCTGGCGTGTCAAAAGTGGTTTTACCTGTTTCTTGTCTGTGATAATTTCTGCACTTACATTACATACATAGGGAACTGTAATATCAGATATGTGCACCGGTTCCAACTCTTCCCCGAGTTTTTCTCCTGCCTCATTTAACATGGCGGAATGAAACGGTCCGCTGACTTTCAATGGAATACAGCGCTTTGCGCCTTCTTCTTTCAGACGGTCAGCTGCCTTATTGACTGCAGCTTCCTCTCCGGTGATAACGATCTGTCCCGGACAATTGTAATTTGCGACAGATACGATTCCTTCTGTCTCTTCACATACTTTCTCGATTGTTTCCGCCGGGCACGCCATAATCGCTGTCATGGCTCCACCATGCGGTACGGCCTCCTGCATCAATGCTCCACGCTTGGTCACGATTCGCAGTGCATCTTCTGCGCTTAATGCTCCAGATACGACCAATGCTCCATATTCTCCCAGACTTAATCCGGCTGTCAAATCTGCATGAATGCCTTTTTCTTCTACTGCGCGCAAAATTGCAAGCTCTGCTGTAAGCATCGCAACCTGCGTATATTTTGTAATATTTAATTCATCGTTTTCCTCAAATACAAGATGTCTTATATCCAGCCCACTAGCCTTTTCTGCCAGATCAAAAATCTCTTTGCTTGCTGCAAATGTATCATGAAAATCTTTGCTCATGCCAACGTACTGGGAACCTTGTCCTGGAAATACAAATGCGATCTTTCCCATATTGACTCCTTATTTCTGTCCTAACAGGCTGTATCCCTGTGTAACAATATCATCTATAATTTCTTTACAGGTTTCTTCTTTTTTGACCATACCTGCAATCTGACCTGCCATAACGGTTCCTTCCTTCACATCGCCTTCTACGACCGCTTTTCGAAGTCCTCCGACAGTCAGAAGCTCTAACTCTTCAAACGTAGCTCCTTCTTCTTCCATCTTCAGATATTCCTTCGTCATCGGGTTGCGAAGTGACCGAACCGGATGTCCGTTTTTACGACCGGTTACAACAGAATCAATATCTTTTGCTTTAATGATTCGCTGTTTGTAATTTTCATGACACCAACATTCTTTTGCTGTCACAAAACGTGTTCCCACCTGGACAGCTTCTGCACCGAGCATAAATGCTGCTGCAAAACCTCTGCCATCTGCAATACCACCTGCTGCAATGACCGGAATATTTACCGCATCCACCACCTGCGGAACCAATGTCATCGTGGTAGCTGATCCAATATGTCCGCCAGACTCTGTACCCTCTGCGATCACGGCATCTACGCCGCCTTTTTCCATCATACGGGCCAAAGCCACACTTGCAACGACCGGTATCACTTTACAATTTGCATTTTTCCATAATTCCATGTATTTTCCCGGATTGCCTGCGCCGGTTGTAACCACAGGGACACCTTCCTCTACGATTACCTTTGCCACATTATCCGCATCCGGATTTAATAACATCACGTTTACACCAAACGGTTTGTCTGTCAATTCTTTTGTCTTGCGAATTTCTTCGCGTACCCAGTCTGCCGGTGCATTACCGGAACCAATGATTCCAAGTCCCCCTGCGTTTGATACGGCGGCTGCCAAGCTATGCTCGGCAACCCATGCCATACCGCCTTGGAAGATCGGGTACTCAATTCCTAACATGTCTGTTACCCTTGTCTTCATTTATTCTTCCACGCCCTTACCTTTTAAGTATTCCACTACGTCTCCAACAGTTGCAATGTTTTCCAAATCTTCAGATGGGATTTCTACATTGTACTCATCCTCTAAAGCCATAACCAACTCAAATAAATCCAGGGAATCTGCTCCCAAATCATCTTTGAAGGATGTCTCCTTTGTAATTTCTACATCCTCTACATTTAACTGCTCCTTAATAATTTCTGTTAATCTTTCAAACATAACTCTCTTTCTCCTGTCTTTTTTGTTGTTTTAGTAAAGCATTATTTTGATAATCAAAGTATAACCATATCTCCTTTTTTTGTCAACAGGCAATTGACTTTTTAAAAATGCTTTTTTATAATGAATTTGTATCAACAAATCACAGAAAAATTGAAGTGAGGTATTCAAATGGAAAAAAACAATGCTACTCCTGAAGAAGAGGATTTACTTGTCACTCTCGAACTTGACGACGGTTCTGAATCAGAATGTCGCGTACTGACAATCTTTGAAGCCGGCGAGCGCGATTATATCGTTCTGCTTCCGTTAGATGAAGATGGAAATGACAACGAAGAAGGACTGGTTTATATTTATCGTTACAGTGAAACAGATGACGGGGATCCGATACTTGAAAACATTGAAAGCGATGAAGAATATGAACTTGTCTCAGATGCATTCGATGAACTTGTAGAAGTAGAAGAAATCGAAGACGAAGAATAAAAAAGACCCGGAGTATTAACGCTCCGGGCTTTTGTTTTCTGTTTGTTCAAGTGCAAATCCCGCTTCTTCGATAAACCGAGAACCGTCCATTTCATGTCCGTTCATTTTTCTCACTGCTGAGAGATGAAGTGCATCTTTTGCCCGCGTCATTCCCACATAAAACAAACGTCGTTCCTCTTCAATCTCTGCATCAAACACTGCCTTTTTATAAGGCATCATTCCCTCATTTACATCAATGATATAGACAACCGCATACTCTAACCCCTTCGAACTGTGCAGCGTTGCCAATGAAACGCTGTTTGGCAGCTCATTTTTCTGTTTCTGTTGTTTTTCTAGTTCCTTTGAATACTCCTCGATGTGATTGAGCCACTCATCATAATTGCGGTATCCACGTGCACCGTCCTGCAGCTCATCAAGCGTCTCAAATAATTCTTCCGGCTTCAATTTCCGGTATGCCGCATACTCTGTCAGATAATCATCATAGCCGATTCCTTTTCGAATATAATTGATCGCCGCAAACGGTGTCACCCGGGTCAGAACTTTCAGGTCGCATTCTAATTTTTCAATCCTCTCGGCCACCCACGGCTGCTGCTGCGCCTCATAATAATTTTTCCATTCTTCAAAAGAAACCGTCTCTTTCGCCAGGCTGTCCCTGCTCAGATATCGTTTCGGCCGATTCATGATCTGCAAAAAATCACTACGTTTTCTGCCTCCGAATGCAAGTTTAAAATACGTCAAAATATCCCGCGCGATCCAGTGGTCGTACAGATTCGGAATTTTATCTTTTGTCTTAAACGGAATATTGTACTCCATCAGCTGTTCCATCAGAATCCGCGGCTGCGTATTGGTCCGAAACAAAATCGCAATTTCTTCAAACGCAACTCCGCGTTTCACATAGTACTGAATGCTGTTGATCACACGACGGCTTTCCTGCCATTGATCGTCAAACACTTCAAATGTCACGGTTCCCTGTTCTGGACGAAAGGAACGGATTTTTTTGGAAAAACGATCTTTATTTTGATTGATCACCTGAAGCGATGTTGTCGTAATTTTCTTTCTGGAACGGTAATTGACATTCAAAAGAATCTCTTTGGCATCCGGATAATCCTTTTTAAAATTCAGCATGATCTCCGGCTTTGCGCCACGAAAACGATAGATGGACTGATCATCATCTCCCACCACAAACAGATTATTTTCCGGCGCCGCAAGCATTTTTACAATCTCAAACTGCAGACGATTGATATCCTGAAACTCATCGATCAGTATGTATGAAAACTTTTTCTGCCAGGCCGCGAGAATATCCGGTCTTTCCCGAAACAGTTCATAGCAATATACCAGCATATCGTCAAAATCCAGCAGGCGATTTCGATACAGACAATTCTGATACTTTGTATAAATTTCCCGAAACTCCTTTTCTCCACAGTTTTTCGCATAATAATTTTCCAATGAAATGCCTGTATTTTTGATCAGGCTGACCTCCCCTAAGAGCGACGCAATAAACTCCCCTTCATCCTCATATTCCAGATGCATCTGATTCACCAGTTCTTTCATAAACTGATATTTCTGCTCCTCCCGAATGATATTTTGTGCCGTGTAATGATATGCATGCTTTAAAACGCTGAAAAACACAGCGTGAAACGTTCCAAAGGTCACTCTCGTACTTTTTGTCCCGCGTAAACTTAAATGCCGCTGTTTCATTTCCACAGCTGCCGCTTTTGTAAATGTGATCACCAGAATTTTCGACGGTTTCACTCCACAGTCATCAATGAGATGGCTGACACGATTTGTGATCACAGCCGTCTTTCCCGACCCCGGTCCCGCTAAGACCAGCGCAGGCCCGTCTGTATGTGCAATTGCTTTTTTTTGCGCTTTGTTAAAATCCATATTGCGATGTTACTCCTTTTTCTATTGAATGTGAATTTTTCAGTTGATTTTTCGCTTGACGCACTCCCTGTTTAAGCTTATGATAAAAGTAACTTTTATCAAAGGAGATAGTATTATGAATAGAGAATTAACCGGACACACCCGTTTGGCTTGTCTGCTCGGAAGCCCTGTGGCTCACAGCATTTCCCCGCAGATGCACAACGCTGCTTTTGAATCACTTGGCATAGACGCCGCTTATCTGGCATTTGATGTTGGAGAAGAAAATCTCGCCACTGCCGTAGAAGCTCTTCGAAAAATGAACGTCCTCGGCTTTAATCTGACCATGCCGGATAAAAATAAAATGTGTGAACTCTGCGATGAACTTTCCACAGCTGCCCGCATCGGCGGTGCTGTAAACACGGTAGAAAACCGTGACGGCAAATTCATCGGACACACCACAGACGGTATCGGCTTTATGCATGCCTGCAAAGATTCCGGTTTCGATATCATCGGTAAAAAAATGACACTGCTCGGCGCCGGCGGTGCTGCAACGGCTGTTTTGGTACAGGCCGCATTAGATGGTCTTTCCGAGATTTCCGTATTCAGCCTGCATGATGCATTCTGGGACCGCGCCGAACGTATTGTCAATGAATTAAATGAGGAAACTGATTGTAAAGTCACGTTATACGATTTTGATGACCCGGAAATTTTACGACGCGAAATTGCATCGAGTGCCATTTTAACAAACGGAACCTCCGTCGGCATGGCACCGAAAACAGACAATTGTCTGATCACCGATGTGACCATGCTTCGCAAAGACCTGATGGTATTTGATGTCATCTATAATCCGGAAGAAACCAAGCTTCTACGACTGGCAAAAGAGGCCGGATGCCGCACCGCAAACGGTCTGTATATGCTTCTCTATCAGGGTGCTGCCGCTTTCAAGATCTGGACCGGAAAAGATATGCCGGTAGAAAAGATCAAGGAAAAATATTTTAAACGTTAAGTATTTTCAAACTGTTTTTATTCAGCCAGACGGTGTTTTCAGACCCGTCCGGCTGATTTTTTTATTTCCATAAACACACGCACGACTTTTTCGTAAAAGGGCTGATCACAACACTTCTAAAATGTGCAATAATTCTGCTGCAGGAATCTGCCCTGGTGCTGATGCTTTTTGTGCTGATCCAAATGTCACTGCAGAACCTGTCAGCGTTCCACACAACCGGCTCACCACACCGTCTTTTCCCATCGACATCGTGATGATCGGTCGATTAGCATAGCGTTCTGTCATTTCCATTGTCGCAGAAAGCAGTGTCAATACATCTTCTTTTTTTTGCGGCATTACAGCCAGTTTCGGAATATCTGCTCCCATCTGCTGCATGGTCTTTAAGATGGAAAGAATCTGTTCTTTCGATGGCGTCTCGTGAAAATGATGATTCGATGCGATCACTTTTACACCATCTGCCTGAAGATTCCGGATCAACTCTGCTGTTTTTTCTGCAGCAAAAAACACCTCAACATCTACAAGATCTACCACTCCACTCTTTGCCGCCTGCTCTAGCAATGCTGTATATGCGTTCCATTCGATGTTTCGTTCTCCGCCCTCCTGTTTCGTTCGAAACGTAAATAAAAGCGGTCGCTCTCCCAAAATAAACCGCAGTTTTTCTGCCATCTGCACAACCGCTTGTGCATCCGTCACATTTTCAAAAAAATCTACCCGCCATTCCACCAAATCTGCCGGAAGTGCCAAAATATTTTTTGCTTCTGCCGCAATCTCATCCTCTGTTTTTCCCACGATCGGCACGCAGATTTTCGGTCTGCCTTCCCCGATCGTAAGATTTCGCACTTGTACTGTATTCATTCTTTTCTCCTATTTCAAAAGCGCCTGCACGATCTCGCATCCAATCTGGGCTCTTGTTTTTGCGTCTGTATCAATAAAAATCTCCGCTGCCGCCTCATACTTTTTGCGACGCTGTTCCATTAATTCCGCGATATGTTCCACCGTTTTATTCTGCTCTAACAGTGGCCGGCTGTGATCATTTTTTACCCGTTCAAATACCGTTTCCGGCTTTGCACGCAGTAACACGACTTTTCCGTTTTTCTTCATTTCCGCTACATTGCGTTCCCGCATCGGTACACCACCGCCACAGGAGATCACTACATTTTTCTGCTGCTGTAAGGAAATCAAAAGATTCGTCTCTAAGTCACGAAAATATGGCTCCCCTTTTTTTTCAAAAATTTCTGAGATCGGCATTCCTTCCTGCTCCACGATTCTTTGATCCATCTCAATGACTTCCATTCCAAAAATATCTTTCAGATAGGCAGAAATTGTTGATTTTCCGCATCCCATAAAGCCGATCAATACGATATTGTAATCAAACACCTGTGCTGCCTGCTCAGGATTTTCTTTGGTCAGACGCTCTAATTTTTCCACATCTGCTGTTTTTAATTGTTCTCTCAATTCTTCTGTTGTCATCCTCTTTTTCCTTCCTTTTTGCGTGGTAGCATCTCTAGTTCCTCCGGGAAAATACAATTCGGTATCGTGTGTTCTGCCACTGCTTTTTTACATCCTTCAAAATCAAACCAGCGCACGGATTCCACCTCTTCCTCCTGCAGGGTAAAGGCGTCCTCATCCTGATCGAGCCAAAGTGCAAACACACTGCTCACCTGGTTGTCTGAAAATCCGCGATTATGAAATTCCCGTTCAAAATGAAACAGCCGCTTTCCGCAAAAGATCAGCTGCTTTTCTGTCGCTGTATATCCAAGTTCTTCCTGCAGCTCCCGCAGTGCCGATGTCACATAGTCCTGTCCCGCGGGGATATGCCCTGCGCTGGAGATGTCGTAGCACCCCGGAAACGAATCTTTATTCTGACTGCGCTTTTGCAGTAAGATCTGTAATCTTCCTTCTTTTTCTCTCAAGATCCAGACATGCGAGGTCCGATGCCGGATTCCCTTTTCGTGTGCCTCTTTGCGGGAAATGAT
>JBJENW010000346.1:0-6553 GCA_051880395.1 Lachnospiraceae bacterium
TAAATTTTCGGGTAGCCAATAAAGTAGTGGTCGCAACACTTACACCCATATAAAGTGTAAGTGTGCAAATAAAAAAGCTTGCGTTTAACGTAAAAATTTTGAAAAAACACTTGACATTAATAGTCAAAAAGACTATTATAAGAACAACAAGAAAATAATAGTCAAAAGGACCATTAAAGGAGGTAGCATGACAGAAGAAGAATTTTTAAAAAACTATGATGCATCCAAATATCCGAAGCCGTCTGTGACAGTCGATATGCTGATCTTTACCATGAATGAGGCGAACGAATTAGAAGTACTCTTAATCCAGAGAGGGGGGCATCCGTTTCTTGGAAAATGGGCAATCCCGGGAGGATTTGTGAATATGAAAGAATCCTTAGAGGAAGCGGCAGCACGGGAACTGCAGGAAGAGACAGGGCTTTGTGGTATATATCTGGAGCAGCTGTATACGTTTGGAGCAGTCGACCGGGATCCGCGTATGCGTGTGATCTCCGTGGTATATCTGGCATTAGTTCCCAAAAACAGCCTGCACATTGTGGCTGGCGATGATGCGGCACAGGCACAGTTGTTTCGTGTAAACCGAACAGAGGGAAAAATCGGATTGGAAAGCGAAAACAGATGCGTTGTTTTGCAGGAAGAAGACCTTGCATTCGATCACGCTGAAATTTTGCGGACCGGTTTGGAACGGTTACAGGGAAAGATGGAGTATTCCAATATCGCATTGGAACTGTTACGAGACAAAAAACGATTTTCGATTTATGAGCTGCAAAAAATCTATGAGGCGGTCGGTGGAAAAGAACTTGATGTAGCGAATTTCAGAAGAAATTTCAGAAAGCGTTATATAGACACCGGTCTCGCAGAAAAAACGGAGGAGAAATGTTATGAATATTCCAAGCGGCCGAGTAATTATTATCGATTGTTGAATTAAGAAAGGAGCAGTTTTATGGGGAAAAAATATTTAATCGTTGTGGATATGCAGAATGATTTTGTGACGGGCGTGTTGGGAAGCAAAGAAGCACAGCAGATCGTTTCAAATGTGGTAGAGAAAGTAAAACGTTTTGACGGAGAAGTGTTATTTACAAGAGATACGCATGGGGAAAATTACAATGAAACGCAGGAAGGAAAATGTTTGCCGGTGAAGCATTGTGTCAAAGGAAGCGTTGGTTGGCAGCTGATTCCACAGTTAGAGGAATACCGAACACAAAAACAGGCAATCGTATATGATAAGCCATCGTTTGGCAGTGTCGAGCTGGCGCATGATATGGCGAAGAAAGCAGATGAAATCGAATCGGTGGAATTGATCGGCGTTTGTACCGATATCTGTGTGGTGTCGAATGCCTTATTGTTAAAAGCCGTTTTGCCGGAAATTCCGGTAAAAGTGGATGCCTCGTGTTGCGCGGGGGTAACCGTAGAAAAACATCAGGCAGCGTTAGAGACAATGAAAAGCTGTCAGGTCATTGTAGAGGAGGAGTAAAATGAAACAGTCAAGTAAAAGAAATCTGACCATGGTCATGGATCTGTATGAGATGACGATGTCAAACGGATATTTTCAGACACAGGATATTGATACAAGGGTTGCGTTTGATGTCTTTTACCGGAGAAATCCGGAAGGCGGCGGGTTTGCAATCTTTGCCGGATTAGAGCAGATCATTGAATATATCGATGAATTGCACTTTGACAAAGAGGATATTGCATATCTGGAATCTCTGCAGTTGTTTACACCGGAATTTTTGGAGTATCTGGCTAATTTTAAATTCAAAGGAGATATCTATGCGTTTCCGGAGGGAACGATCATGTATCCGTATGAGCCGGTTCTGACGGTTGTGGCACCGCTGATCGATGCGCAGCTGGTAGAGACCGCGATCCTTTTGCAGATCAACCACCAGTCTTTGATCGCGACAAAGACCAGACGGATCGTAAAGGCGGCAGAGGGGCGTGCCGTATCGGATTTCGGTGCACGTCGCGCCCACAATATGGATGCAGCAGTTTACGGTGCGCGGGCTGCTTACATCGGCGGTGCAGCGGGAACGGCAACCGTCTTGTCCGGTAAAATGTTTGGCATTCCAGTGGGCGGAACAATGGCACACAGCTATGTGATGTACTATCAGGACGAGTACGAAGCATTTAAGCATTATGCAGAAAATTATCCGGATGCAACCGTTCTCTTGGTGGATACCTATGATGTATTAAATTCGGGTGTGCCGAATGCGATCCGTGTGGCGAAAGAAGTACTAGAGCCGATGGGGAAGCGACTGAAAGGCATTCGTTTAGACAGCGGGGATTTAGCATATCTGACGAAAAAAGCACGAAAAATGCTGGATGAAGCTGGATTAAAAGATTGTCAGATCGTGGTATCGAACAGTCTCGATGAATATATCATCACATCCCTTCTGAAACAGGGAGCCTGCATTGACAGCTTTGGTGTGGGCGAGCGTTTGATCACAGCCAAGACCGATCCGGTATTTGGAGCGGTGTATAAAATTGCAGCAGTCGAAAAAGATGGAACATTTGAACCACGTATTAAGGTATCGGAAAACGTAGAAAAAATTACAAATCCAGGCTTAAAAAAGGTATATCGAATCTATGATGAAGAGGGAAAATCGGTGGCAGATCTTTTGGCTTTGGCAGACGAAACGGTTGATCTAAGTGAACCATACCGCTATGTAGATACAGAAAAACCTTGGAAAAATCGATATTTTAAAAATTGCACAGCAAAAGAATTGCAGGTGCCGATTTATAAAAACGGAGTCTGCGTTTACGAAAAACCGGATATCAAGACGATTCGGAATTATGTGAAAGAGCAATTAGATAAGGAAGTGTGGGTGGAAGAACAGCGTTTTGAAAATCCGCATAAGCATTATCTGGATATGAGCCCAAATCTTTATGAAGTAAAGATGAACTTGTTGTATCAGGTGAAAAATGTGTAAAAGTAAGTGAATAAAAATATAGAAAAAGGCGTATCTTTCGTGAACATACGCCTTTTTCTATTTATACGGTTGTGTGGATGCCGTTTATAGTGGCACATTCATTTTCGTCGAGTGGGATCACGATACATTTTTGACCATCGACGATCTTTGTTTGAATCTGTGGGGCCTTTTCTGGTTTTACCCGCAAGATGACATCGTATGTTTTGATCTCTGGCGCATCGTCTTCGGAAATGGCACCGAATTCTTTTTTTTCTAACTGTTCGGTCAAGGTATTGACCTGCTGAACCAATTCTTTTTCCCGCTTCTTCGGCGCATTTGCAGCAATGGCTTTGGCATCGACCAACGATTCGGCTGCAGGCGGAAGATCCCCGAATTCTTCGGTATAGGCTTTCGTGATCTGGGATGCCGTTTCCTCGGAAAATCCACTGTCTAAGACAAGGGCGTTTAATGTCTGTTCGGTCAGCGGTGTCTCTACATTTTCCGGTTCTTCTACACCGGCAGCCTGTTCTTCGATATAGCCGTTTAGATTTTCCTGAAATTCCATGAGAAGGGCATTGTCTTCTCCGGGTTCGCGTCCGAGTGCGTGGTCCATGATCTGGTTAAAGGTGGTTTTCTTCTCGGTTGCCGTACGTTTGGATGGACAACCAAGAACCTCTTCCATGACTTCCACATGCGGCTCTTTTACATTTTTTGTATAAAAGAGAGTGGCATGGATATCGCTACTGCGGTCCGTAAAAGCCGGGAACAAAAATCCGGTGTCCGGAACACCCACCACCCAGTCACGGATGCGCGGTCCGATACGGTTTTCGTCCTCACGGTAGCCCAGTGCCGGCTTTGAAAGTGTGACCGGGCAGATGGCACAGAGGAGATATTCATAGACTTCTTCGGACTCGTCTAAATCCAGTTTGTCGCTGGTTTTTTTCATGACATCGTAGCAGTCGTGGAACAAAAGAATCAGATAATTTCCGACATACTGATACTTTTCAATGACCTGCTCATAAAATCGGTCCAGAAGTTCTTCGTTTTCCAGAGCGCTGCTGTTTAGTCCCATGAGAAACTGTTGTCTGCCGCCGGAAAATTCTTCTTCCATCGGAAATTCCAATTCCAGCAGGTTGTTTCCAAGGGTGCCCGAGAGCACTTTTTTTGCAATCTCCAGATATTTATAAAATTCTTCGTCCTCTAGATTCAGGAAAGTTTCATTTAATTTCACGATTTCGTTTTTGTCACTGTCGACATAGCAGCCACACAGACGCGTGAAGGTGCAGGCTTCTTTTTTGAAACGCCGCTTTAATTCCAGTACATCTTTTTTCGTCATATATGTATCCCCTTTTCTTTTGATGATCTACCCCTAAATTATAAAGAAAACGAAACATTTATGCAAGCGCAGGAAGAAAATTCTGATTTGACGAAAAATATCTCAACCGAGGGGGTTACTTATGCGGACGTTTCCGACATTCGGCGGGATGGGCGCACAGAGGGTAGCTGGTTTTGAAGTGGCTAGACAGAAATGAAGTCGAGTTCGGGCGGGCAAAATTGCGATGCTTTATTTTTGCTGTCTTCCGTAGGTCGGACAGTCTGCACGAATGTGTCTGCCAGAGTAAGACTCAAAACCAGATTCTTTCTCTGACAGACACATTCGCACAGACAGTCCGCCTTACGGAAAGACAGCAAAGGCATCGCAATTTCACCCGCCCGAGCTCACTATCATTTCTGTCAAAGCCACTTCGAAACCAGCTCCCCTCTGTGTGCCCATCCCGTCGAATGCCGGAAACTGTGTATTGGAGCCGATTGGTTGAGATGTTTTTTGTTAAAATCTCAAAAGAGTGTGGAGTTAGTATATAGACCCGGTTTATGCTATAAAAAGAGTGAATAAAACTGACAGACAACAAAAAACCTATGTAACAATTGCTACATAGGTTTATGAAATGCAGGAGATGGGACTTGAACCCACACGATGTTACCACCACAGGCACCTGAAGCCTGCGCGTCTGCCAATTCCGCCACTCCTGCGAATAAATTTTTTCAACGCTTTTTCTTGAAACGTCGAACCGACAAAAAATATTATACACGTATGAAACAATAATGTCAAGCCTTTTTTGAAATTATTTTTATTTTTTAGCATTGAGGGTTATTACTTATTCTTTATATGGGCGTAAGTCTTTGCGAGCTCTACTTTATTGACCGCCCACTACATTTTCGCGGCCACCACTTTTTGGGCACTTTGCCGAAAAATATCTCAACCGAGGGGGATTTCCTACGCGGACGTTTCCAGTATCCGGCGGACACAGCGACAGGGGTGGAGGGTACAGATCTGGCTAGACAGAAATGAAGTCGAGTTTGGAGGGGAGCGTTTCCGATGCTTTATTTTTGCTGTTTTCCGAATGTCGGACAGTCTGCACAAAGCTGTATGCCCGGGAAAGACTCAGAGGCAGACTCTTTCCCGGGCATACAGCTTCGCACAGCCAGTCCGCCTCTCGGAAGAACAGCAAAGGCATCGGAAACGCTCCCCTCCAAACTCACTAGCATTTCTGTCAAAGCCAGATCTGTACCCTCCACCCCTGTCGCTGTGTCCGCCGGATACTGGAAACTGTGTATTGGAAACGGAAGGTTGAGATATTTTCTTACAGTTTTAGAAAGTGACACCACTTTACAACTTTTTAAAATAAAAAATGCCGTATGGAACATTCTGTTGTATAATAAGTTTGCGAACAAAAAATACAAAGGAGTGATTCCATACGACAAATTTATTATACAACAAAGACAATTTAATTGGTAGACTTTATCGCTATTTTTTTATTTATTTTGAAACCTGCACGATGCCAACTGTGGAAACGCTGTTTCTTCTTGTGCTTTCCATTCTCGTCATGGAATCTGCTCCATCCATACGGTTTCTGTACCGGCATTTTTTATCCTGTATTACAGAAAAATCGCTCAACACTTTTTACCATGCATGCTCATACGCAAAAGTGGATTACAGCCGTTTTATGAATGTGACAGTCTCACTGGCATTAAAACTTATTCCGGAAAAACTGCGTGTACAGCCGGTCTTTTTGTGTATTGATGATACCATGGTCTCCAAGTTTGGGAAGAAGTTTGAAGATGTCTCAAAACTATTTGACCATGCTGCCCATAACGGTTCGCTGTATCTGAACGGTCACTGTTTTGTCAGCCTTATGCTCTGCGTTCCGGTCTGGAAAAACGGAAAGGTTTCTTATCTTTCCGTCCCACTCGGATACCGGATGTGGGAAAAGAAAGAATCCAAACTTGAGCTGGCTGCATCCATGGTCCGGCAGGTAATGCCTGAACTTGCTTCTCAGAAGAATGTGATCATTCTCTGCGACAGCTGGTATGCAAAGAGCACACTTGTTTCTGTTGTAGATGAATTTGCCAATCTCGACCTGATCTGCAATGCAAGATATGACTCTGTCATTTATGATCTTGCACCGGAACATACCGGCAAAAGGGGCAGACCTGCAATACACGGGAAACGTCTTTCTCTGAAAGATGATTTTACACTCTCCGATGAAAAAATCGGTGATTATCACGTGGGTGTCCGTCGGGTTCTGACGAATCTTTTTGGCAAGAGAGAAGTGCTGGCATACGTTACAGCTGCCGATAAAGAGAGC
>JBJENW010000347.1:0-6513 GCA_051880395.1 Lachnospiraceae bacterium
GAGATATTTTTCGTCAAAATACCCAAAAAGTGGTGGCTACGAAAATGTAGTGGGATGCCAATAAAGTAGTGGTTGCAAAGACTTACACCCATATAAAACGTAAATCTGGCATTTTCCCAATACAAGGTGGTTGTTGCAACTTGCAGAAGGTTGCATATTGAGTCATAAAATGCTATACTAAAAAGAGCAGTTTTGTGGCAAATATCTTGCTGCAAACATTGATCGGAAGAATCGAATACCAAGGAAAAGGAGTGGAGAAATTGAAAAAAATTAGTTTGGTCGTGCCATGCTACAATGAAGCAGCATGTCTGCATCTGTTTGATGAAGAAGTCAGAAAAGTGATGCAACAGATGCCGGAATACAAATTTGAGATTATCTACGTTAACGATGGATCCAAAGATGAAACTCTGCAGATCATGCGCGAGCTGGCACAAAAAAATGACGCTGTACGATACCTGTCTTTTTCCAGAAACTTCGGAAAAGAAGCTGCAATGTATGCAGGATTTTCTAATGCTACAGGAGATTATGTCGCAGTGATGGATGCAGATTTGCAAGATCCACCGTCATTGCTTCCGGAGATGGCATCTATTTTAGAAAACGGTGAATATGACAGTGTAGCCACTCGACGCGTATCAAGAGACGGGGAACCACCGATCCGCTCTTTTTTTGCGCGAATGTTTTATAAACTGATCAATAAAATCTCAGATGCAGATATTGTGGATGGTGCTCGTGATTTCCGGCTAATGAAACGAGAAATGGTAGATGTCATCGTTCAAATGGGAGAGAGAAATCGCTTTTCAAAGGGTATTTTTGGCTGGATCGGATTTCGTACATATTGGTATCCATATAAAAATGTGGAGCGTTCTGCCGGAGAAACAAAGTGGAGTTTTTGGAAATTGTTAAAATATTCGATTGACGGAATCGTCAGCTTTTCCGATGCCCCTCTAATGATCGCATCTTGGCTTGGAATTGCATGTACCGGAATTTCTGTTTTGGCTTTGATTTTTATCGTAGTTCGCTGGTTGCTGTTCGGGGATCCAGTACAGGGATGGGCATCTAGTACCTGTATTATTCTGTTTCTCGGCGGTATACAGTTGTTTTGCCTGGGAGTGATCGGACAGTACGTCGGAAAAAACTATACAGAATCAAAAAAAAGACCTCACTTTATCGTCAGTGAATGCAGTGATGATCAGATAAAAAAAATCGGATAAACCGATAAAAAAACCATTTGCAAAATTTGCAGATGGTTTTTTATCTTATTCTTTTCCTGTTCTTGCTGTACGTCTAACTTCTTATTTTTTTACCAACACCGTCGAAACCGTCTTCCCATTTCGATCCTCGCAATTTGCATTAAAAAACACTTTTCCCTCTCTGGTAAATCCGATCCCTTCCATTTCCATTTTACCCGAATGCCGATATCGAACTGTTTTTTCATAAGTTGCTTTATAGGTACCATTGCGCTTTTTTCTGACACGATACTTTCTCACAATACTACTGTTTTTCTGTTTCATATCCCAAAACGGTAAGTAAATTTTTCCATTGTGCACAGTGATTCCCTGCGTCACATATCGATTTTTTGTATTTACACCATATGCAATTTTAAACTTCCCTTTTATGTGATATTTTCCCTTCTTCAAAGAAACCACATAAATCTTATTTGCTTGTTTTATATAAAACAAATCCTTTGTTTCATCGTACGCAATTCCACTGATCCACCCGGCAATATCAAGCATTCTGTATTTTTCTACCACACGATAGTTTCCCTTTCGATTTTTCTTCGATGGATCTAACGCCAGAATGTCATAAGAATGACCCGACTGTGCACTATTTCCTCCTGTTACCACATAGATATAACCTGTTTTGGGATTATAAGTCATATCATTGGCATGCCCGAATGCATGTTTTTCATATGCAACAAGATGTCGTTTTTTATGCGAATCCAATTTATAGATCCCAACACTTTGATCCGCATGAACAATGGATATATATACATTCTTTTTTTGATCCATACACATTCCCTGTGTAGAAGACGCTTTTTCAGTAGAAACCTTTTTCCACACTTTTGCTTTCACTGTCTGCGCCTGCACTGGTGTTATAAACAACAGCAATGCCATACATACACAAAAAAAACGATTCCATCCGGCTCTTCTAATATTCTTTTTCAATTTCTATTTTCCCCTCTTCTTAAACGCAAGTATTTGATTCTTCTTTTTTATTATAGCATATCCTTTGCATTTCTTTCGAAATATTTTTCGACAATTCAGAACTTTATTCTACGTCCCCCATTCGTTCTACTACGCTTACTTTGCTGATATTTTTATAACATGCAAGTGGAACGAGCAATACGATAACGGCCAAACAAATCAGACTGATCAAAACTGGTATCACTGTAAAGTGAAAGTTAAAACAATTCACCAGATCCTGCAACGAACGAATCAATGTCACATTCAACACAACAGACAACAAAACGGACACATTTCCCGTGAAAAACGCATAATACATGCCTTCCCACTGAAGCGTTCTCTTTTGCTGTGTCGGCGTCATTCCAACCGCCTCCATCATAGCAAATTCTTTTTTTTCTGGAAAGTACAGAAGTCACCATGGTATTGATAAAGTTTAGGATTCCGATCATGCCAAGCACAAGTACAAAAAGACCTCCAACTAACGTATACATCTGTTTTAGTGAATCAAATTCCTGCACGATCTTCGCCTTCGATGTGTACTGTAAATCCGGATTGACACTGCTGCAGTACTGATTTATCCAATTCTCGATTTCCGGTTTCTGTTCTTTTTGTACATTAAATAAGGTTCGCATCGGCTGTTGTGCACCGAAGAACGAGAGATACTCTTGCTCCGGAAGGATAAAATTACAATTAAATGTGCCAAATACCTGATAGATACAAGCATATGGCAAATAGGCGGTTGCCAACACCTGATATGTTTTCTTCTTTCCATTCGCATTCTCTAATGTCACCGAATCCCCCGGCTTGAAATATTCTGTCCGATTCGTCTTTCCTTCTTCTTCGATTCCAAATCGGGAAATAATAATATAGTCTCCCGTTTTAAATTTTTTCCAATCCAGTGTTCCATTTGGACGTTCCAGTTTTTCCATCACCAGTTTTCCTACCCCATAGACGGCTGTATTGAGATATGCCGATTCTTTCAGCACCCCCGGATCCTCATGGAGCTGATGAATGGCATCCTCTGCCACCTCCGGTATTTCATTCCAGTATTCTCTTAAATCCTTTTCAATATTCCCATCACTCAGCAGATTCTTCTTCAACGTTTCCACATCCGCATCCGAAAACTGCATATCCAGTTCCCGACGATAAATATTTCCGATTTCTTTGATGCCCTGCTGCTCATCTAATTCCTGTAAAAAGTCCTTTGTCACTCCATCGCATACACGCGCATTTGAATCGACGGATACATTATCCAGCGTCGCATCTGCAACTGAAAAGTCGCTGACCGCCTTCATCGCTGCAAATTGATCCATATCAAACCCGTCAATCAAACTGTAAATACTGTTTAACAGAACCAACGCCAAAGAAAGAGACAACACAACCACTACCACCTTCTTTCGGTTTCTTCCAAGATTTTGGACCGCAATCTGATGTGGTGTCACCTTTTTGGTATGTTTTTGTTTTTTTCGTTTCTTTTTGCATTCTACTTCCTGTCCCTCTGTATAGGAAACTGCCTCCACCGGTGTTACACTTGATGCAATCTTACACGGCTTGATACAGCTCAGATAGACCACAAAATAGGAAAATCCCGCTGCTCCCAAAAAAATCCATGGATTTAATTCGACCTTTGTTGTAATAGAACTAGAAAAACTCAGATCGCTCATTACACCAGGCAAAAGCAGCTTTCCCGCAAAAGCGCCACCTGCCAAACCGATCGGGATTCCATATAAGGAAAGCACAGCCGCCTGCCTGTGAACAAGTTTTTTCAACTGTTTTCCGGTCATTCCGATTGTTTTTAACAAACCATAATGGCGAATATCCTGAAATACCTGAATGTAGAAAATATTGTAAATAATCAGGTAACCAGATGCCAAGATCACCGCTAATAATACGCCTACTATCCCGAGCATTTCCGGATCAATGCTGTCTCCCATATACGCCCAGTTGATTCCTGTATCTGCGCTCTCCGGAAAACCGCATCGTTTTGTTAGGTTTTCTGCCTGCTTTTCGAGATTCCAACTCGAAGTAAAATTGATATCTGCCATAATTCTGCCTGCGTAACTGCCATCCATCCCATTTTTTAAAACAGAATTTGTCGGTGTCGGTGCCACTTTTTCTGCAAACACGTGCGAAACGGCAATCATCTGCGCCATCGAGATTCCATCCCCTTTAAAATATCCGCACAAGGTAAATGTTTTTTTCAGAATCTTTCCGTCAATATCAATTTTTAACGGCACCTTTTGTCCAAGTTCACATGGAATTCCGAGTGCTTTTAACACCAGATCACTGGTCACAATCTCCTCTTCCTTCTGTGGCATATGTCCCGTTTTAGGATAACAAAACGTAAATTTTGCGTCGAGATCCTCAAAATAACTGACTTCCGAAGGCAATTTTTTCAACTTTTCATTCACCGCATTTCCCACAATGATCCGATACGAAATTTCTTTTATCTTCGGATCTTTTTTTACGGTTTCATACTCATTCTCGGTCAGATATTTGTAACCAATGTGTGCACTGCCTCCCACCTGACGCATCGTTTCCTGCTGCTGTTTTTCGAGCATGCTCCCACCGATGGTAAAAACCGTTGTGATCAACAGTGATGTTAAGGCAATGGCAAGCACCGCGATTCTGCTCTTCCACTTTCCTGCTTTTCGTGTCCGATTGGCAATTTTTCGAATGACTTTTTGGTTTCTTACCTTACGCATCCAACTCACCGCCTCCCACGATTTTTCCGTCTTCGATTCGAATGATACGGTCAGCCATCTGTGCGATCTCCTCGTTGTGCGTGATCATCACCATCGTCTGGCCAAAGCGTTCCCCCGTCACTTTGAGTAAACTCAGCACATCCTGACTCGTCTTCGAATCCAGATTTCCGGTCGGCTCATCTGCCAAAAGAATCGTCGGTTTTGATGCCAGTGCACGGGCGATCGCCACACGCTGTTGCTGTCCTCCGGACAATTGATTTGGCAGGCTCTCCAGCTTCTCCTTTAACCCCAGCGCATCCACCACATCATTCACATAGGACTGGTCTACCGTATTTCCATCCAATTCGATTGGCAGCACGATATTTTCATACACATTCAAAACCGGCACCAGATTAAAACTTTGGAACACAAATCCAATTTTTCTTCTCCGAAAAATGCACAGTGCATCATCCTTCAAGTTTGAAATATCCTTGTCATCCACATATACCTTTCCGGATGTCGGTCGGTCTAACCCGCCTAACATATGCAATAAGGTAGACTTACCACTTCCACTTGTACCCACGATGGCTAAAAATTCTCCGCGTTCTACACTTAAACTCACATCATCCAGTGCTTTGACCTGATTTTCTCCTGTTCCGTAATACTTTTTTAAATTTCTTGCTTGTAAAACTTCCATTTTCCACCTCCCGCCATCCTTCTTTTCTACAAAAAAAGAACAGCAAATTTTTTCCTGTTCTTATAATATCATCTGATTCTTTCCACGCTCTTTCCAGAATCTAACAGATGTGAAAGAATGAAGGCAATCCTTGACTTTTCCCCATTTCTATCATACAATGAAAATAAAGAAAGCACTGCGACAAGCGGTTGGCTTTGCAACTATCGAATTTAAGATTTACTCAAACGACCGTCACTTGCCAGAGTGGCGGTTGTTGCTTTTTACAATTATCGTAACGGTATATTTCCCGATATGTAATGTAATACGCATAAGCCTCACCCCCTTTTGAGGGATATTAGCCAACCGCCTGCCGCTATGCAGTGCTTCATGTCCGATAACGGACTTTTTCATTATATATTGTCATTTACTTTCTGTCAATTTTTTCCGATACCATGGTCACGGTAAACGCAAGCTTTTTTGTCTGCACACTTACGCTTTATATGAGCGTAAGTCTTTGCGGGCTCTATTTTATTGGCCTCCCACTACATTTTCGCGTCCACCACATTTTGAGTATTTTGACGAAAAATATCTCAACCGGGGGGATTTCCTACGCGGACGTTTCCGGTATCCGGCAGGAGGCAAGACCGGGGTGGCTGAAACAAAAGTGGCTAGACAGAAATGAAGTCGAGTTTAGGATGGGCGGATTTGCGATGCTTTATTTTTACTGTCTTTCGAAGGTCGGACAGTCTGCACGAATGTGTACGCCAGAGCAAGACTCAAAAGCGGATTCTTTCTCTGGCGTACACATCCGCACAGCCGGTCCGCCAAACGAAAGACAGCAAAGGCATCACAAATCCGCCCATCCAAACTCACTATCATTTCTGTCAAAGCCACTTTTGTTTCAGCCACCCCGGTCTTGCCTCCTGCCGGATACCGGAAACTGTGTATTGGAACCGAGTGGTTGAGATAT
>JBJENW010000348.1:0-6513 GCA_051880395.1 Lachnospiraceae bacterium
GTCTCATCCGCACAAATACATTTGCTTCGAATACCGCTCTTCTGTCTTCTGACTGGGATACAGTAGAAACCAATCTCTGTGCCGGCGTAAAGCTTGCCAAAGAAGCTGCAGCCGGAAAAGATGTCTTTATTGCCGGAGACATTGGTCCCATTCCGGACAATTCTCCAAAAAACTCCGAGACCGATACTCTGGCTGAAGAGTACTATCAGATTGCAAAATATTTTGCCGGGCAAGGCATTTCCATACTGACCTTTGAGACATTTCCGGATATGGAGCACATACTTCCTGCCATTAAACGTATCAAAAAGGAATATTCCCTTTTTATTGTGGTCCAGTTCTGTGTTGACCAATTTGGTTACAGCAATTCCGGATTGAGTGCAAAAAAACTGCTCGAAGATGCCTCCTCTATACCTGAGATTGATGCAATCGGACTAAACTGCGGTGTCGGTCCCGGCCATATGACTCAGATTTATGAAAAAGCAAACCTGAATACAGACAAATATCTGATTGCACTTCCCAATGCCGGATACCCGAAACGAATCCGAAGCCGACAGATGATCTTTGATGACAATTGCAGCTATTTTGCAGAGAAGATTTCTGATTTATCTGATTATGGAGTTGACATTCTTGGAGGCTGCTGTGGTACAAACCCTTCATTTATAAAAGCGATTACTACTTCATTAAATATTAACCAGTCTCCGAAAACAAAACATGCTCTTCAACACAGTAAAATCGAAAAATCAAAAAAGAATCTTGGATTTTTCTACAATGAAGATGGTACTTTAAAAGACAAAAAACTAATCGCCGTGGAGCTTGCCCCGCCAGTCTCTGCCAATGATGAAAAGCTTCTGGAGGCTGCTCATTTTCTTCAAAATGAAGATGTGGACGTTCTGACTTTTCCGGATTCTCCTTCCGGACGCACCCGGATTGACTCTGTACTGATGGCAGAAAAGATCAGACGGGCAACCGGCATGTGTGTAATGCCACATATATGCTGTCGTGACAAAAATGCAATTGCCATGCGTTCCCTGTTTCTTGGCGCGTATATTAACGATATTCACAATTTTCTGATCATCACCGGAGATCCGATTCCTTCTCTGGCAAGACAGACCATCAAATCTGTTTTTAACTTTGACTCTGTCGGATTAATGAAGATTGCAAAAGATATGAATGAAGAAGCTTTCGCCGATGCCCCTATGGCTTACGGTGGTGCAATCAATCAGGGGCGACGTAATCTGGAAATTGAGATAAAAAGAGTAAAACGAAAACTTGAGAACGGAGCTTTATTTTTCCTGACTCAGCCTGTTTTTTCAAAAGAAGATGCTGACCGCGTCCGCTACATAAAAGAAGAAACCGGCGCAAGGATTCTGTGCGGAATCATGCCGTTAATCAGCCGCAAAAATGCACTGTTTATGAAAAACGAAATCGCCGGTGTATCTGTTACCGACGAAATCATTGCACGTTATCCTGAAAATGGTTCAAGAGAGGAAGGCGAGGCAGTTGGTATCAAAATTGCAAGAGAAATCATTGATTATACGAAAGATTTTGCAGATGGATATTATTTTTCATTTCCTTTTAACCGGGTACATCTGTTGAAAGAAATTATGAAATAGGCAGACAAAGCTACTCTTTCGATCAAAATTAATATCTTCCCGCCAGGCAATGAACTGATTTATCCAGTCACGCCAAACGGGAAGATATTTTGTTTTATGTTGCAAATCCTGCATACTGTGTCATGTACAAGTCATAGTATTTACCCTTTTTTGAAAGCAGTTCATTATGGTTTCCGCTTTCCACTATTTCTCCATGATCCATCACAATGATCCGGTCTGCATTTTGAATCGTAGACAACCTGTGTGCAATGATGATGCTGGTCCGATTCTGCATGACGAACTGCATGGCATCCTGAACCTCCTTTTCTGTCCGGGTATCTACATTGGAAGTTGCTTCATCCAGTATCAATATTTCCGGATCAGCAACAAAAGCACGCGCTATGGCAAGGAGCTGGCGTTGTCCCTGACTGATATTCTCACCGGAACCCGTCAGTATTGTATCGTATCCTTGAGGCAGCATCTGAATCATTTCCTTACAGTGGCTCATTTCCACTGCTTTTTCAAGCTGTTCTTCATCTGCCTTTTCATTTCCATATTTCAGATTATCCCGTATTGTTCCTCCAAACAAGACGGTATCCTGTAAAACAATCGCTACATTATGCCGCAGACTGTCTCTGGATATCTCACGGATATTCTGCCCATTTATCAGTATTTCTCCCTGGTCAATATCATAAAAACGCATCAGAAGATTTGCTATTGTTGTTTTTCCACTTCCGGTAGCTCCTACAAGAGCTATTTTCTGACCAGGTTTTACAGTCAGATTAAAGTTTCTAATAACCGGACATCCCGGAACATATGAAAACTGTACATCCCGAAATGTAATACTTGCCTTTTCTCCTGCAAGGTGCTCTCCCGATTTATCTTCATTCTCTTCATCCAGAACGATAAATACACGCTCTGCGCCTGCAATAGCCGTCTGCAGTTGTCCGAATATCTGGGCCAGCTCATTAATCGGACGGCTAAACTGCTTTGCATAAATGATAAATGCAGAAATAACTCCCACAGAAATCAATCCATGAATTGCAAAATACCCGCCAAAGGCTGCAATAATAACAAAGCCAATATTTCCGATACAATTCATGATTGGTCCCATGACGCCACTAAAAGCGTCAGTTTTAATTCCTGCCTTTGTAAGCTCATCAGATGTGCGAATAAAATCTTCTGTTGTCATTTCCTGATGGTTATACGCTACAACGGTCCGATAACCGGATATCATTTCTTCCACTGTACCATTTAGCTGACCTAAAAACATCTGCCGTTTCCTCGAAAATTTGCGTACTTTTCCCGAAAGAACCTTGGTAGCCAAAATGGTAAGAATCACCGTTACAAAACTAAGAAGTGCAAGCTGCCAGCAATACCACAGCATAATCGCAGCAGTTCCCGCAATGGTCAAAACCCCCGAAAACATGGAAGGAAGTGATTGCGAAATTGTGGTGGAAATATTCTCCACATCATTGGTCATACGACTCATGACATCTCCATGCGAATGAGTGTCAAGGTAAGCAACAGGAAGATCTATGATTTTAGCAAACAGTTCTTCACGCATTTTCTTTACAATACGCTGGCTTAATTTTGCACTAAAAAGTCCCTGGAGAAGCTGACTGCCACTGTAAAGTAGATAAGCGGCAAGTATAAATATAAGTGTGTTTCCCAAACTTCCTGTCTCTGTTCCCGCAATAATATCAATCGCTTTACTCTGAAGACTGGGTGCATAGACACCGCATAATGTACCGAAAATGACAGTTACCAGCATGCAAAAGACCATTCCTTTTTCATAGGTAAAATAAACCATAATCCGCTTCAGAGTCAGCCCTGCATTTTGTGCATGCTGAACCTCCACAAATCGTTCCCTTGATCTCATTCCCGGTATATTTCTCAACTCCAGTTTTTCTTTTTTAGATTCGTCCAAGACTCTCACCTGCCTTTCCGATCTGGGACTGATAAATATCTCTGTAGAGAGGACACATATGAAGCAATTCCTCATGCGTTCCTGCGGCCTCTATCTGCCCGTCAGACAACACGATGATCCTGTCAGCCTGGCTGACAGATGCAATTCTCTGGGCAACAATAATTTTTGTACTTTCAGGGTTCGATTTTTTCAAAGCCTGATATAAATTTGCTTCCGTTTTCAGATCAAGAGCGCTGGTGGAATCATCAAAAATCAATATTTCTGCTTTTTTCGCAACGGCCCTCGCAATAGAAATTCTCTGTTTCTGTCCTCCGGATAAACTCATGCCACGTTCCGCTACCATAGTTTCATATCCTTCAGATGTTGAAGAAATAAAATCATCCGCCTGAGCAATGGACGCAGCCGTTTTTATATCTTCTTCGTTCATCCCCGACGCGCCCCATGCAATATTTTCAGCTATAGATTCTATAAACAATTCACTCTTTTGCAGCACAATAGCAATCTTTTCCCGCAGATCTTTTTGCCTATATTCCCGCACGTCTATTCCATCTACAAATACAGTTCCTTCCGCAACGTCATAAAAACGTGGAATCAAATTTACAAGCGTTGTTTTTCCGCATCCGGTTGCTCCCATAATTGCAACTGTCTCACCCTTATGAATAGTCAGATTAATATTCTTCAGCACTTTTCGATTTGTCCCAGGATAAGAAAAAGAAACATTGCAAAATTCTACTTCTCCTTTCAGTTTTGTCTCACCATCAAAAGTGCCCTCTTTTAATTCAGGTTCACTAAGAAGAATTTCCCTGACACGTTTCCACGATGCAAATCCTCTGGAAATATTCTGAAACAGCATAACAAGCATTAAAATCCCATGAAGAAGCTGGGTGGTATAAGTAATCGATGCCATAATGATTCCCGGTGTTGTATTGCCGGCATTAACTTCATAAGAGCCTGCCAGTAAAATAACTGCAACAACAATATACATCAGTCCGTTTATAACCGGATTCATAAAAGCAAAAATTACAAGTACATGAAGCTGCGTCTTGATCAGTTCATCATTTGCCTTTCCAAAACGTACCTTTTCGTATATTTCCCTCACACAGGCTTTAATGATGCGGATGCCCAGCACATCTTCCTGCATAATGCTGTTAATGGTGTCAAGCTCTGCCTGCAGTTTGGAAAACAAAGGATTCGCTTTGAGAAGACAAAAAATCAGGCATCCCACAATAAATGGAAATGCACAAAGAACGATTATTCCAAACTCCCTGTTCAGCCGAAACATAAAAAAAATACTTCCAAACATCAAAAGAGAGGTACGGATCATTCCCCGTACAAACTGCGAAATAAAATTTTGAACCTGTGTAATATCATTGGTTACCCTTGTCACAAGGGAGCCGGTTCCCAATCTGTCTATTTGACAAAAAGAAAAATCCATGATTTTCCGGAAACAATCTTTGCGAATTTCATTTCCAATGCTTTGTCCGGACAAATGCACAAATATATTATTCATGGATCCGCAAAAGCCGCCAAACAGGACAAACCCAATCATCTGGATTCCCAATGTCCATATCAGTTTTAAATTTCCAACCCTTCCATTATTCAGTCCAAGTACACCATCATCCACTATTCTACTCATGATTCCAGGCTGGATTAAATCCATCATTACCTCACCAACCATAAATAATGCAGCTATCATAGCAAAATGCAGATAAGGTTTTACATATTTCCACATAGTCTGATTTCTCCGTTTTGTTATTCTATATTTTATTAGGTACCTTTATTTTATCTTTTTAACTTGCACTTGTCAAGGTACCTTATATTTTTCTTTTAAACATTTCATACACTTCTCTCTTACGTCCGCTTTTGTGTATAACTTTCCTGCCCTTTTCGTCAGCCACTATTTTTATTTTCTTAATTCGTGGCCGACTCCTAAGCCTTATTCGTCAGCCTCCTTCGTCATTTTCTCGATTCGTGGCTGACTTCCCTGCTTTATTTGTCAGCCACATTTTTTATTTCTTACTCTGTGGATGAATCCCCTGCTCTTTTTGTCAGCCACATTTTTTTATTTCTTACTCTGTGGATGACTCCTACCTACTATCTGGCAGCCTCCTTCTACAATTCCTCAATTCGTGGCTGACTTCCCTGCTCTTTTTTCCAGCTTCCTTCCGCATTTCTCCAATCTATGGCTGACTTTCCTAAACACCCACAAAAATCACCATAAAATTTACCACAAAAAAGGTTCCACCTCGCTGTGCAGAACCTTTTTATAACTTTAACTCTTTTCTATTACTGTATATATTGTTTTTTACAATTGTCTTCATTAATAATTATTTCTTTTACAATTATTTCCCCTGCATTCTCTTTATCACTTTCAGTCTTGTGAACTCTTCACGTTCCTTTTCTTCCAATGCATTATTGATGTTGTAGACCAATTGTGTATACATAGGAATGGTGATATTTTTTAATGCATTTGCTCTTTTCTGAGTCTTTTTGATATTAGCAGCCAGACGATATGCGGAATTTTCCACTTCGGAAAGTTTCACTGTCAGATCTTTCACCTCGCGAAATGCCTCTCTCGCAATATCGATAGACTCTCTCGTTGTTCCGAAAGAATATGTCAGGTTATTTTGCTTAGCATCATATTTCACATGCGGGATCTCGGTTCCCATTATACTTCTCGTCTGGATTTTTATAGAATCTTCAATTGGCACCGTAAATGCAAGCTCCTGTACTTTACTGATTCCCATATCAATATTCGCATGCTGCAGACATGCATATGCACGGGTAAATGTAGTATCAATCTGCTCCTGTATATCTTTCGCTTCATCAATCAGGCTCATTAATTCTTTCAGAAGAATGTTCCGCTTCTTATCCATCAGTTCATAACCCTGACGGGCAAGAGCGAGCGAATTCTTCGCCAGCATCAGATTACCTTTTGTCGGGAATTCCCGTGGATCCATATCGGCACCTCCCTGTTACTTGTATAACTTC
>JBJENW010000349.1:0-6512 GCA_051880395.1 Lachnospiraceae bacterium
TGATATTCCTTATCCATATGCTCAGTTCCCGGCAGCCGAATGCGTTTTACATTTGCAAATAGCACCCAATCCAAAAAGAAACAGTCATACCAGTCAATCACCATCCACATTCCATAACTAGAAAGAAATGCCGATTTAAAATCATCTGCCCCTGCCAGCAGCATAAGTCCAACTAATATAGCCAATGCCAAAAGAATGGCAAAACATTTTTTTAAAAACACAGGTGCGCTCAACGGCTGTGTGGGAATCCGCTCATGTGTTTCAAAATATTTTTCCTGAATATTTTTGGGATAATCATGAATCCACCAGATTGGATTTTTACAAAGTGGAATCATGATCAAACCGGTAAATACAATAACTGCTGCTATACACTCAATTCCAAATATTGTCCAATTCATACGCCCTCCTAATTATTCCACATCTTCTCCCGGCACGATAATTGCTCTGGCATCCACACTGTTGACACGTTTCGCCATAATATGTTTATACTCTTCTGAGGAAAAACATGCATCCAACTCTTCTTTTGTTGGAAATTTGATCAGAATCACTCGCTGCGGGGTTCGTTTCTCTGAAAGACACTGCACCTCTTCCGTCCGAGCCAGGTATGTCCCATGATACTTTTCTACAATCGGTTTTACTTCCTTGATATACGCATCGTACTCTGCCCGACTTCTCTGTTCGTCTATATAGGTATCGATCATGAAATAATATGCCATAAATGCACGCTCCTTCTTCGCCGTTATTATTCTTCCTTCATTGCCTGAATCGTTCGCTGAAACAATGGATTTTTCAAATAAAATGGTGTCTGCATCCGTTCGCAGACTTCTCTTACCAGCTCATCAAGCGATAATTCTTTATTTTTACAAATATCTACCTGTTTCTGCATTTCGTCCATGAGTGCAAGCGCATCTTCGATTTTTTCCATTGCCTGTTCCTGCGTATAGGCCACATCCCATGCCGGGTAAAAAACATCTATATTGGTCAATTCTTTTAACTTTTCCAGACTTTTTCGGTTCTCTGTTTTTTGAATCCAAATGGGAATATCACCTCTGACCGGAATCGCATCTCCGGTAAATATGCAATGTTCTTCCGGCAGCAGGTACGACAGTTCGTCGCAGGAATGTCCCGGTGTTCCAACAACTTGTACGGTAAATGCTTCGTCTAGTTCTATGATATCGCCATCTTGCAACACTTCGTCTATCTGCACCGATTGATTGACCAGTGTAAAAAAATTCGGAATCGGACGCTGCGCAAACTGAAGGTCAATATTTTCTATCCAGCTTTTTTCGCCCTCACTTGCATAGACCTTACATCCGGTCAGTCCCTTTATTTTTGCGGCTGCTCCGATGTGATCCGGATGTGCATGGGTTAGAAAAACGGCTTTGATTTCTTGTGGTTTTCTTCCAATCTGCTCCATATACTGCACGAGTGTTTTTTCCGCTCCGTCTACACCGGAATCGATCAAATAGCAGTTTTTTCCTTCAATCAGGTACATATATACATAACGTTTGATTTCTGGTGTTACATGAAAGTCAATTTTTATCTGATGAATTTTTGCCATTGTGTTTCTCCCTCCAGTTTGTCTTTGTCATGTTCTAAGATTTGTGTATCAATTATTTGATCTTCGTAAAAAATTTTACGCATTGTAATACATATCGTAAACCACATATCCATTTACATCATCTAAAGATCCCTCCGATGTTTCCTGACACATCATACATCTTGGTTCCTCCAGCGGAATTCCGCTTGTCGGATAAATGCCAAATTCAGATGATGTTTTGAAACCAACGCGATTATAAAAATGAAAATCTCCTTCAACGGTAATGCCTTTAAATCCATATTTCTTTACTTCTTGTATTCCCAAATACAACATCGTCGAACCGATATGTTCGTGGAAATAATCCGCATGAACAGAAACCGGTGCCAGCATGACAATGTCATCATGCTCCATATGTTCTCCGTTTTTTGTTCGTGACAATGGAAAGTGTGAAAACAGAAAATGCCCTACAATCTTTCCATTGCATTCAGCAACAAACGATAACTCCGGTATATAGTACTTGGAATCCCTTATTTCCTCAACCAGGGCAAGGATATCGGTACCATCCGAATAATCCGTTCCTTCTTGAAAAGAACGTAAGATCAATGCAATAATATCTTTATAATCTTTGTGTGTTTCCGGACGTATTGTAATATCTTCTCTCATTTTTTCTTTCTCCTCTTTTTGTCTTTTAAATCCGTTTTTATCGTGTCTGAATTGACCAATTCGGAATCTTCAAAAAGCATTTTCAATTCCACGTCTTCGCAGTCATATCCGACAAGTTTCAAACGATTTACTCCTGCTTTTAAGGATACAGTCTCTGTTACAACGTCCTCGACAGAACTTTTGTGCGAACATTCCATGATTGTTGTAACGTTTCCGTTCTCATCGACATGCACGACTTTCGCCTGCCCCTTTGACAAACAAAGCGAAAAATCTATTTCCGTATCCTGATCATCCTCTAATGTATTGGTCCATAACGTTTCCCGTCCATCAAAATTAGAAACCGTTAGCGAATATTCGTTGTCTGTCAAATTAAATACGGAAGATGCCTTTGAATAGTGATCTCCTGTGCTTGCGATGCTTTCGTTCGAATCATATTCTTCCTTTGCATATTCTGTATTGCACCCTGTCAGCAGCAGACAAAGCGAAACCATTAGTATCTTTTTTGCTTTCTTCATTGTTCTTCTTCCTCCATCTGAAACTATAACGTAACTTCCATCGGCGTAAAGCGTATTCCGCTCACCGTCTTCTCCGCACCCGTATCCACAAATCCAAGCTTATGATAAACCGCTACCGCATACGGTGACGCATTTACTGTCATTTTATCCGACGGACAATCCGCTGATGCCGCCTGAAACAACCGTCTGCCGATTCCCTGTCTGTGATATTGTCCATCCACAAAAAACAGTGCAATATGACACCCATTGCTTCGTGTTGCGATTACTCCTACCATTTCATCCTTTTCAAACGCAGCATAAATACATAGTTCTGCTACATACGTTTCATCATGAATACTTTTATAAAATTCCTCCACGCCCTCTTTTTCATAGTCCGGTGCTTCATATTCGAGAAATACCTTCCAGACTAAATCAAAAGCGGTTTCATATTCCGATGCGTCAATTTTCCTGATTTCCAAACGTAATCCGCCTCCTCTATTTGTTCAGCTTTCGCAGCACATTCATCCAAACACTTTCCCCTTTCGGATTTCTGTTTACGATTACTTGTCTTGATCCATTTCATTCAATGCCGGGTGAACAGTCGGCTCATGAAACGCACCCGACTTGATCCGCATCAGCATCGCCATAAAATCCTGCCCCAACAGTTCGTTGAGTTCTTCATCTGTAAACTTACATACACCGGTCGCACACAATGCTCCGATCCCAAACGTAAAAATCCAGACATGCTTAAACATCGCTTTCGTTTCTTCCGGCGTCAATGCATAATCTTTTTGTATGATTTCCATACATTCTGCTGTAAGACTGTTATTCTCGCAGAAAACGCTTTCAAATGTCTGCGGTTCTCCCGATCCTTCCATAAACAAAAAACGATATAATTTCGGCTCCTCCACAGCAAACAAAAGCACCTGCATTCCCATCTGCTTAAACACCGGTGTATATTGCATCGCCCTTTTTGCATAACTTTCGAATCGTTTGTTTGCTGCAACCCGGACTTCCTGCTGTACTTCCTCCATATTTTTAAAAATAGTAAAAATCGGACGTGCAGAACTCCCTAATCTGGCTGCAAGATCGCGAGATGTCAAGGCTTCTATTCCGCCTTCGCTCACTAGGTCCAATGCTGCATCTACAATTTCTTCCTTTGTAAATTTTGGTTTTGGTGGCATAAGACTCTCCCTTTCTTGAAACATTTGTTTTAAATCACTTGTTTTAAAACATTTGTTTTATTATACCCATATATCCTCAAAATGTCAATATAGAAAGAATATCTCATCTGGGGAGATCTTTTTATATAAACAATAACATTTTTCTGTTTTTTTGCTCATATATTGCACTAGAGTGTTCGTATGTTCTCAGGAGGTTCTTCATGAAAACCCTGCTTTGTTATCTCTGTTCTTTTACATTGCTGCTGCCTATGGCACTTCCGACTGTCGTGCCTGCCACAGCACAGCAGACGGATGCGCCGACAGTCTCCGCACCCAGTGCTGTCTTGATTGAGGCGAGCACTGGGACCGTTTTATATGAAAAAGAAGCGCATCAGGTGCTGCGCCCTGCCAGTATCACAAAAATCATGACTCTGATTTTAATCTTTGACGCATTAGCCAGTGGAAAGATCAAACTCACGGATACGGCAACCACGTCGGAATATGCTGCCAGTATGGGCGGTTCTCAGGTTTTTTTAGAGGCAGGAGAAACACAGACGATCGATACCCTGATCAAATGCATCTGTGTCGCAAGTGCGAATGACGCCTGTGTCACAATGGCAGAGCATATCTTTGGCTCGGAAGAAGCGTTTGTCAATGCGATGAATAAACGTGCGAAGGGGCTTGGCATGAACGACACGCATTTTTGCAATTGTTGCGGTCTTGACACGGATGACCATGTCACAAGTGCCTGGGATGTTGCCCTGATGTCGCGTGAACTGATGAACAAATACCCACAGATTCAAAAATATACAACCATTTGGATGGAAGACATCACCCACCACACTGCTCGCGGAGAAAAACCATTTACCCTCTCCAACACGAATAAACTGATTCGCCAGTATCAAAATGCCAACGGTTTAAAGACCGGTTCCACCAGTCTGGCAAAATTCTGTGTCTCTGCCGCCGCAAAAAAGGACGGCATTCAGTTGATTGCCGTCATTATGAAAGCACCTGATCCGAAAGGACGATTTCAGGATGCCCGGACACTTTTAGATTATGGCTTCTCCCACTGCCAGTTTTATACCGACAAAACACCGTTAAAACTTCCGCTGCTGCCTGTCAAAAGAAGTACCATCGATGCCGTTCCTATCACATATGAAAAAAAATTTCAATATGTAGATACCTCTGGCAGTGACCTCTCTTCCATCGATCGCAAATTGAAATTAGACACTTCCATTACCGCGCCCGTCAAAAAAGGTACCCCTGTGGGCACCTGCACATACTATTTAAAAGGCAAAAAAATCGGCTCTGTCCGCATTCTGGCTGCCCAGAATGCCAAACAAGCCGATTTCTGGCATATGTTTTTACAGGTTTTAGAAGAATTATGATGGCAAAAGATCGATGCAGACTACCTCTGCACGATTAAAAATGCGGATATGAAATGTGTGTGTTCCGAGTCCTCGGCTGATCACCACCTGTTTTCCCTTAATTTCATGCTGTCCAAACGCATATTTGGGAAAAAATTCAAACTGTGGAGAGATCACACTTCCGATTCCCGGAATGCACACCAGTCCGCCATGATTATGTCCACAGACCGAAAGATCCGCTCCCCAGGCTGCATATTGCTCGCTAAAAGCAGAGTTATGAGCCAAAAGAATTCCAAACCGTTTTGTTTCCGGTTTCCCGAGATAACTTTGTACCACATCGTCCGCCATCGTAATCTTTTTCCCTTTTTTGTAATATTCTTTTGCCAATTCCAATCCATACATGGTCAATCGATTTCCTTTGATCTCAATCTCTTCTCTTTCATTGGATAAAATATGGCAGCCTGCTAGGCGCATTTTTTCCTCCACTGCCAGATATGCTTCCCCTTTTTCCGACTCCGGCTCCAAACAGACACGCCCTTCATGATTTCCCCTTGAAAAATAAATGGGACAGATGCCCTGAATAGACTGAATAAACTCGGATGCAAACGAAAACTTTTCCGGATGTTTATCCATGATCAGATCGCCCGGAATTACGATCAGATCCGGTTTTTGTTCCCGAATCGCAGAAAGCAGGCGTTGATTTTCTTTTCCAAATGTATGGCAATGCAGGTCCGAAAGCAACATCACCCGCATCGGCGTTTGTATTTTTTTTGAACAAATCTGATAATTTGTCACACGAAACTGTTGCAGCTCATAATACTGCCATATGCCATATACAGCAGTTGCCGCCGCCATTCCCCCTACAAATTGAATCATAAACTCCTCCATTGTTTTTCTTTCTATTATACCCCACTTTTCCAAATATCTCAACTTTCCATTTCCGATACACAGTTTCCGGGATTCGTACCACGGTAAACACAGTTTTTTTGTCTGTACACGCACTTACGCTTCTGTCAAAGCCTTTCTGGAAACAGCCGCCCCCGCCTTGCGCACCCAGCCGAATTCCGGAAACTGTGTATCGGAAACGGTAGGTTGAGATATTTTTCGCTTAGGAAAAGAGTTGCGAACCCGATACGTTTTTGGCTGATGTATAGATTTGTTCCATCTACAACAACTTTCGATCAAGATATATATGTATATCTGGATTTTTTTAAAATATGACAATTCAGCACACTGGAATTTTGCAAGATTTTTGTAGTCTTTTATTCAGAAAAAGCAATACAAA
>JBJENW010000350.1:0-5019 GCA_051880395.1 Lachnospiraceae bacterium
TTCAATATATTGTTCAAATCCGACCGGCTTATGCACTCTATTGGTGTATGAGTATATCTGGTTGGAATGGACAAGCTGCAGACTGCTATGCCTGAATTCTCAAATAATGCAAAGGCATTTTCAGTAATGACTCCAGGTGCGACTTCTTTTTGATATGGGATTTGATGCTGAGAACAAATTTTTTCCAGATATTTTAACATCTTTTCGTCAGGAAGGACCCCTGCCAAAGTTCCTCTTCCGTGGAAATTCATATAGGTGACTGCTGGCCCACTTCCCAATGCAATATCATTGTAATTCATATCTGGTGTGTCACAGGCTGGCGTAATATCCAGTCCAAGCATGGCATCGGGCTGAATGGTTCTTACAACAGGCATGATTCCGCGAATATTAAATTCTTCCATCACAGCAGCTACAACATAAATATCCCAATCAAATGTCTGATTCTGTGTTTGCTCTAGAAACTCCAGAAGGACCGCCAGGGCAGCACGGTCATCCAGAGCTTTGGCACATATCTTGTCTGAACACAATTCTATATAACGAGGCTCAAAAGCAGCAAAACAGCCCACATCAACGCCTAAACGCTGTGCTTCGGCTTTAGAGGAAGCACCAATATCTACATAAAGCTCTGCAACCTGCGGTACAGAAAATTTATCGTCTGCTTTAATAAAATGATGAGAAGGAGTTCCGATTACACCTTTTACTTTTCCACGACTTCCCAGAATATCCAGAACCATTCCCGGCAAGATCTGTGTACTTACACCGCCGATGCGTTCAATTCGGAGGAAGCCATTCAGCTCAATTTTTCTTACAATGAAGCCGATTTCATCCATATGACCAAACAGCATCAGTTTTTTTGCGTTTTTCTGGTTGCTGGGGATTTTTGCAATCACATTACCGAGAGTGTCTACAGAAACTTTTTCGGAAAAGAGACGAAATTTTTGAAATATGTAATCAATCACCTCATCTTCTCTGGAACTCACTCCGGTCAGCTGTGTCAATTCCTTTAAATACGTGTCAATCATTCTACCATTCCTTTCATTATTTTTAGAACTTCCTCTTTTGATTTTGCATCTTTCAGTTCAGGAAGTTTTGGTGACTGAAGTACTTTTGCCAGTTCTTTTAAGGCTTCCAGTTGTTCATGAGCCCCCTTTAAAAGCAACATAAAGGCAATTTCGGCTTCAACTGTTTCCTGAGGGCAGTCGATACGATGGAACAACACCGGATGTTCGAATATAGTAATATCGACCATTTCGTCTTTTACAAAGGAATAATCTGCATGTGGCATACTCACAGGAATTGTTTTTGTTTGCAGACCAGTCGGATAGGTTTGTTCTCTTTGAATTAAAGCATTATCAAATCCTGGACGGGTACTGCCTGCTTTCATAAGCCGGTCTGCAGTTGCTCTCATATAAGCTTCCCAAGTAGGATAAACGCCAATGCAAAAATTTCCTTTGATTACAAGTTCTAATAAACCACTCATTTTATTTCATCCTTCCCTGCCACGATCACGGTCTCAATTTGCTTGTTTAATGCTTCCAAGTCCTTTGCAGATATTTTATCATCGGTAATCACTATATCAATTTCAGAAATATCACAAACTTTTGCTACTTTTGTTTTCGAAAATTTTGTGTGATCAACCAATAGTACAATGGTTTTGGAAGCCTTTGCCATGGAGCGTTTAATGGCAACTTCTTCAAAATTAACATTTGTCACACCTGCAACTATATCGATCGCATCGGCGCCCATAAAATAAATATCCGTGCATATTTGTTCAATTGCCTGTCGCGTGATATCGCCGCACATCGAATATAGTCCTTTACGTCTTTTTCCGCCAAATACCACCAACTCAATATCTGGAATTGAAGAAAGCGTCATTGCGTTTTTTAAGTCATTTGTTGCAAAAATCTTAGATTTTAAATGATCGATTTGTACTATTTCTCTTGCTAAATATAATAAAGTAGATCCGGAATCTAATATAAAGCTGGAGTTTCTTTCAATCAGTTTCACTGCTTCCTTTGCAATTGCAATCTTGCTGTCCTTTTCAATCAGTTCCTTTTCAAGCTGTTGCGGTTCATAGGTTAATATGGCATGTTCCCCGATTACGCCGCCATGTGTTCGTTGCAGTAGTCCGCGCTCTTCTAATTCTATAAGATCACGGTTTAATGTTGCTTTTGATATTTTTAACTGAATCTCTAACTCTGAATTTTTTACGATATCCCGGTTTTTAATATAATCTAAAATGGCTGTTTGACGTTCTGCTTTCATTATTCCCTTCCATTATCTTGTGATATTTTTTGATATTTTTTCGATATATTATCTTTCTTATATTCTATATATTATCATTATTACTCAATTTTGTCCATATATTTTATCATATTATTTCACAAATTAACAAAAAAACCAGGCATGCATTTTCATTGCATGTCTGGCGTTTATAGATTAAAATAATTATTTTCAAATATGGAAGCAAGCATCCGCCAGATCCCCCATCCGATCAGCGTTCCCAGCGTGTTCATGACCAGATCATCCAACTGGCAGTAGCCTCTCTGCGTCAGAAGCTGCACCAGCTCAATCAGAAGGCTTAAGAGAAACCCGGCTCCGGTACAGAGAGTCCATTTCGACAGCTTCGGAAAGGCAGTAGGCAGCAGAAAACCGAACGGGAGCATCATAAGCAGATTTTCGATCACATAGGCTCTGGCCTGCAGACTGGCACCCCAGGTCCCTCCCAGAATCAGATTGACGGAGCTTCGTGAGCCTGGCTCTCTGGAAAAAAATGTAATTCCTGCAAGAACAGACAGAAACGAGAAAAGCAAAAAGCGGGCGCACAGACGTTTTCCGCGGAAGGATCGTCTTGCCGGGCCGACTGATCGATGCTGGTCTGAACAATTCCTGCAGAGCCGGGTCAGAAGTTCCAGAATCAGGCAGAGTACAGCCCCGGCTGCGGCACCGGGCAGCAGATAAGAAATGGGCTGCTGCATATCGGTCCAGATGATTTCAAACAAGGAATCTTCCTCCTTCTGTATGATTTTGCTCCAAAATAAAGCATATGCGGTGGGGCAGAAATTATTCCACCTCACCGCATCGAAACACTCAGATGAGATCCATCAGGCAAGGTCACAGAACAGATCCTTCTGATAAACGCCGGACTCGATCAGCTTTTGGAAACTTTCGATGACCGCATCCTTGTCTTCTTTGTAAGTTACACCAAACCACTTGTCCTTCGTCTCCAGTACCTTTACCGACACCCTTCCTTCCCGGAGAAGCCGGCCGATGTAGATCGGCAGCAGATATTCCGCCTTCAGCGGATTCTCTTTTCCTGCCTCCTGGAAGAATTCAAGAAATCCGGTCTGCAGGGTATCCAGAAATCCCGGCATCAGTCCCCACATGTTCATGGACACATAGGAATCGGGATCTATTAAGATTCCATTTGCGGATGCTTTTCCGTCTGCCGTCTTCACAATATCCGGTGTTTCCATCACATCCGTCAGATAACCCTGTTCGTCTACCTGGCAGACGCCTCTGGTAACACCGCCGTTTTCGCTCAGTGTATTCTTTAAAATAAAGCCTGCCATACAGAAGTGATTTTCCTGTGCCTCTGTGGTCAGGAATTCATGGATTTTCCCGAAGGCTTCCTTTCCATAGTAATCGTCCGCGTTGATCACCACGAATGGTTCCTTTACCAGGTCTCTGCAGGCCAGTACAGCCTGACCGGTTCCCCATGGCTTTTGACGTCCCTCCGGAAGCGTGACGCCCTCCGGCAGATCCTCCAGAGACTGGAACGCATATTCAATTTCCACACCTTGTCTGCGGCAGAGGACTTCAATTCGATTGCCGATGACTTCGCAGAAATCTTCTTCAATATCTTTTCGGATGATAAAGACAATCTTGTTGAATCCCGCCTGAATGGCGTCATGAATGGAATAATCCATGATGATCTCTCCATTTGGTCCAATCGGTGCAAGCTGCTTAATTCCGCCGCCGAAACGGGAACCGATACCAGCCGCCATAATCACCAAAGTTGTTTTCATAATAATCTCCTCTCCTAACTCCCATGGCACTTTCCGGGATGTTCCGGAAAAAACTGCCATTTTCTCATCCGTTTTTCCTATTATACTCTGCTGCCATGTTTCAATCAAGTACTTTTATCTGTTTTTTTCGCCCATGAAATGGATGAAAGTCTGTTTTACAGCGTCAGGCCGACTCCCTTGCATCTTGCATTCCTCCTCTGCATCCTGTTCTTAAATTTTAACACATCCGTATGGAAATGTCGATATGACAGAAGAACCCAGAAAAAGGTCATTGGAAAAGCATCTCTGTTCCCAGGCGCCCTGTGAACGATGGAAAATACGCTGAAAAAGCCGAATCACATAAAACTATGCGATTCGGCCTGATATATCCTTTATGCTGATATATATGTGATGCATTACTGTGGTTTGTAGACAACCGATAAGGTACCGGACCCGCTGATATTGACGATTACGGTTTTTGTTGTTGGATCCACTTTGAGAACCGGGAGCAGTTCCCATAAACCATTTGCATTGTTGTAGAACAGGACAGCAACATTGTCCAGACCTTCAATCAAATTCGGAACATAAAGAGTTACTTCTACGTTACCTACTTTTACCTCGCCGGAAACAGCATCATTGGTAATAATCGCGTTTGTGCCGGTTAATGCATTGTAGCCGGTCATATCGGCGGTTTTGATGATCTCCGCCAGAGACTGACCTGCATTGATCTGATTGATTGTCGCTACCACACCTTCCGGAAGACCAGCTGTGGCTGCATCGCCGTTTGCAAAGCTGACTGCGGTATCACCCACGACGGCCTGTCCTTTGCTGTTTGCGATAACCTGCTGACCGGAAGTGGTCACAGTCTCAACGACTACGCCTACCACTGTACCGTTTGTACTGGTGCTGGTTGTTGCGCCGGTTGTCTTTACACCGGTAGCAGATACCGTTACCGTTGCAGCAGAGTTGGTTGAGGAGCCGGAGGAATGGCTGCCGCCACCGCTGGAACTGC
>JBJENW010000350.1:5119-23876 GCA_051880395.1 Lachnospiraceae bacterium
GCCGCCACCGCTGGAACTGCTGGAGCTGCCGCCGCTTACGCTGCTGCTTGTGGATGGACTTGCAATGGCACATACCGGCTGTACAGCCAGAGCTGCTGCCAGCATCAGAATTGCCAAGCTTTTCTTTCTCATATTTTTCACCTTCTTTTCCTTTCTCTTTTTATCAATAAACGGCTTAATTCGGCCGATTATTGCAGCTTCTTGTCGGCAAGATCCGATTCATATTTTCCATATCTGCCATACTTTGCGTATTTTCCATATTTTCCATACCGGCCGTAATACTTTCCGCCGTGTTCTTTGTCCACTTTATTTAGGACGACTCCAAGGATCCGACAACCGCTTTTTTCCAATTGTCCCTTGACCTTCTGTTCCAGTCGATAGCTGACGCTGCCGCTTTCAATTACCATCACAGCGCCGTCGCAATGTCTGGCCACGATCGCACCGTCGATCAGGTCCGCCATCGGCGGCGTATCGATAATCACATATTCAAATTCATGACGGACTGCATTCAAAAGCTGTGGAAACAGATCCTCCTCCAAAAGCTCGGCTGGATTTGGAGAATACGGACCTGCGAAAATCATGCTGAGGTTCTCTACGCTGGTATCGTAGAGAACACTGTCCATGCTCCGCTGTCCGCTCAAGAACTGGGAAAGACCATTTACTTCCTTGTCCAGCTGATAGCGGGAAACCAAAACAGATTTCCGGATATCGGCATCGATCAGCAGCACTCTTTTTCCAATCTGAGCCAGAGAATGCGCCAGAGCAAAGGCGATGTCACTCTTTCCCTCATCCGGCAGGGAGCTGGTCAGCATAATGGTGCGGATTCCATTTCCGCAGAATTGGATGTTTGTTCTCAATGTTTTAATTGCTTCTTTATAATAATAATCGTCCTTCATGTCTCGGTGCAGGATTACAGACTGTCTCATCAGGATTGTCCTCCCCTTTTCTTTTTTCTTGATCTGGCTGCCGTCGATGAAAATGCCGTCGATTTGGTTTTGCGGGCTTTTGTTCTATGAGCAGACGTAAGATCCTTATCCTCCATTTTTTCTCCTTCACGAGTCGGAACGGATGCCAGTACCGTCAGACCCAGATATTTTGTCACATCTTCCTCTGTGCGGATTGTATCATTCATGATCACCTGAAGGAAAAGGATGCCGCAGGACAGAAAAGCACCGGCTGCTGCACCAAGCAGCGCATTTTTCATGTTGCTTGGACTGGACTTCTGAAGTGGGATTTCACCTTCTTCGATCAGTTTTGGAGGAACCATCTCCATAATGTCGCCGATATATTCCGATGCTGTTTTTGCGATTTGATCTGCCGTTTGCTTTGCCAGATTTGGATCCGGATCCGTGACTGAAATCGAAAGAATTCGAGTATCCTGCGGGTTTTCAATTGACACCTTTTTCAGAAGCTCCGGATAGGTCAGCTCCAGACCCATTTCCTCGATTACCTGCTTTAATACCCGCCGGCTGGTTACAATCACCTTATAATCCTTGGTCAGCTGGCTTCCGATCTGCAGGTCTGCCAAAGAGGTCAGCGTGGTTTCTTTGGAAAGGATATAGACCATGGAGGTTGAAGTATACTGCGGTGTCAGTGCCAGTTTGCTGAATGCACCGGCAGCGCCTCCAAACAGCACAATTGCGGCAAGGATTACCCAGAGTTTTCGTTTAAACTCCAGCAGTACTTCAAGAAGATCGATTTCCAACTCCTCATCATCAAATTGCTTATCCATACCTTTTTCATTCTCCTGTTTTTCCTATCGTACAAGTATGCCACCAGAATCCTTTCAGAACAGTTACAAAACAGTTACTATCCATAAAATTTTTACCAGAAAAGAGATAAAAACAAAAAAGAAAAATGAAAAATCGGAGAGAATGCAACGCTTTTTGCATCCTCTCCGACGGACTGTTTTATTTTTTGCTGTGATCCTTGTTTTTCTCATCTGGAAAGCCGTCCCGGACCGGCTTTCCGGGATATTCTTTTGCTTCTTCTTGACCGGTAAGTACCCGCAGCGCCCCCGCTGCCATGTTTTGATCTGTACTTTCGGTTTTCAACCCTTTTTCGGTTCTCTGGCAATAATCAGAGAGTAGTATCCGGCTGTGTCGGGGATCTCATCGGCAGAAAAATAAACCTGTTCCTGCGGGGTGCCGCAGTTTTCTACCATAACGGCATCCCGGCCGCTTTTTTTGAGCTGTTCCTTCACCTGCCGCATCCGGCTCCCGGACTTCATCAAAACACAGGTTCCGTCCGGAGGCAGCGTTTCTTCCAGACTGTGTACCGCCGGGAAAATATGAATCGGTTCATTCCAGACGGCAAGCGGCAGATTAGCCCTTGCGGCTGCCGCACAGAACGAAGGGACACCGCTGATCAACTGCGTCCGGAACCCGTCTGCCTCCACAAGCTGCTGGATATAGAAAAAGGTAGAATATACGGTGGAGTCTCCCAGTGTAAGAAACACCACATTTTTTTCTTCCTTCAGACAGCGTTCGATCGTTCCGGCACCCTCCTGATGGCATTTTCGCAGTTTTTCTTTGTCATGCGTCATCGGCATATAGATAGGAAGCAGCTGTTTTTTTTCCAGTTCCGGTACCGCAGCAGCGGCAATCCGGTATGCTGCCGTTTCTTTTGGCTCTGCACCTGGCAGAGCGATGATGTCATTTTCCTGAATCAGGCGGACCGCCTTCAAGGTCATGAGTTCTGGATCGCCCGGTCCGACTCCGACACCATATAATATTCCAGTCATGGTCTGTCACCTCCTCTTCTATGATTCAGCAGTGCGTTTCTCAATGCTTCTGCGGTTGCTTCTTCTGCAAGGACCGGCTCTGCCCGGAAGCATTCCCGGCAGGCTTCTGCACAGACCGGACCGATGCAGACTCCTTTTGCGTCTTTTCTCATTTGGAATCCGGACTGATACAAAGCACGAACCCCGCCTGCGCTGCCGAACAGAATATAGTCCGGCTGTTCTTCGGTTTTGGTGCTGCCGATCAGATCCGTCCGGCAGGCAAAGGTGGTATCATAGATATCAAACCGACGGCATACCCGACCGGCATCCGTCAGCGTTTTTGTCAGATAACTGCTGCTTTGCCTGGAACAGAACAGATAGATCGTTTCTTTTTCCGTTGTCTGCAAAAGCAGTTCATTCGCCAGAGCGGCGGATGTGTATTCCTGGGGGCAGACATCCGCAGAAAATCCATATTCCTCCAGTTCCCGTCCGGTAACCGCGCCGATCACCGCAAAATGGCAGGAGGCAAAACGCCGCAGATCGATTCGTTCCTTCCGGCGCTGACGGAAAAAGGTCCGGATTCCCTGCACACTGGTAAAAACGATCCATTTCTTCCCGGAGCCGGTTATCTGATCCCAGGGAATCTCTGCAGCGGTCTCAACACATCTGCCCTTCATCAGAGAAATAAGCGATGCTCCCAGAGGCAGGAGCTGCTCTTTCAGCTTCTCCTGAAAATCATCGGTTCCGGTGAGCCCGACCGTCACTCCGGAAAGAGGAAGCGCCTCTGTCCGATAGAAATCCAGAGCGACTACATTTCCGATCACAATGACGGCAGGAGTGGCTGCGTGCTCTTCTCTCGCTTTTTGTGCAATGGTTTCCAGCGTTCCGATGATCCGACATCGACTGGCGGAATTTCCTCCGGACAGAACGGCAGCCGGGGTATTCCGGCTTTTTCCGTTTTCCATCAGAACCGCCGCAATGGTTTCCAGACTTTCCAGCCCCATCAGGATCACCAGCGTCCCCTCCAGACCAGCAAAGCGTTTCAGATCCCGGCGCAGCGCGTCCTCCTTCGTGTGCGCGGTCATAATGTGAATGCTCCTGCTGATTCCGCGGTGAGTAACCGGAATACCGGCTTCTTCCGGAATGGCAAGTGCTGAGCTGATACCCGGGACAACCCTCCAGGGAATGCCGAGCTGATTAAAATACTGGATTTCCTCGCCGCCGCGGCCGAATACAAACGGATCTCCGCCCTTTAAACGAACCACATGTTTTCCCTGGACAGCAAGTGCTGCCAGAGAAGCTTTGATCTCCTCCTGCCTGGCAGAAGGCCGGTGACTCCGCTTTCCGACATAAATCTTTTCGGCAGAAGGAGGTGCCTCCTCCAGAAGCGCCTTATCAATCAGGTCATCGTACATCACGGCGTCACAGCTTCTCAGCAGCCGAAGTCCTTCCAGCGTAATCCATTCCCGGCTTCCACAGCCGGCGCCTACCAGGCTGACCGACCCGGAAAAACAGGTCCGATCCGCTGTCTTTCTGCCGGTATCCTCCGGCAAAGCAGCCTCCTCCATATACTGTTCAAAAAGCTGTTTTAATCTCTGGCTGCGGGCGGACTCCTCTTCCATCTGTTCCTTTACGATCCCGCGTTCCTCCTGCAGCCGGTCCAGGATCTCTTCCATCTGCTCCGGAAGAAGCCGTTCAATTTCTTTTCTCAGCCAGACTGCTGCGGACGGGCTGGCCCCCGAGGTGGAGATTCCTATCGACAGCTTTCCACGCTTCACAAGCGACGGGAAAAGAAAAGTACAGAGTTTAGGCTGGTCCACCACATTGACCGGAATCATTCGCTCCCGGCACAGCAGGGAAATCTGTTCGTTCTGCTCCGGATCACTGCTGGCAGCAATCACAAACGCCAGATGCGGCGTAATATCTGCGGGACAGAATGCTCTTTCGATTCGCGTTACATCCAGACTGTAAAACTCCGGCCGGATTATTGGCGCAATCACCGTCAGTTTCGGACCGTAAGGCAGCAGTTTTTCGGCTTTTCTGAGCGCTACCTTCCCGCCCCCGACGAGCAGACCGTCAGCGCCCTCTATTTCTCTAAAAAATGGGAAAAAAGCCATTTTCATCTCTCCTTCTTCTGTCAGACCGGTCCTGTTTTTGTCGGTCCGCACAGTTTCTTTAATCCTGCAGCTGCCGGCGCAGCTTTCTGGCTGCCTCCTCTGCAGCTGCAAGGGGGTCTTTCTGAAGAGCATTTGCAAATACCAGCTGCTCGCCGGATTCGTTTCCGTACATGACTCTTAGAAGGATATTTTCCCCTGCCATTTGTCCGACGGCTCCCACAGGCAGATGACAGCCGCCGCCCATAAGAAACAGAAAATGGCGCTCTGCTGCAACAATTCGGCCGTCTTCTTCATCTTCAAAAGGCTGAAGAAGCGATAAGATCTCGGTCCGGTTCTGCACCGTTTCAATGGCCAGCGCACCCTGTGCCGGTGCCGGAAGCATTTCCTCATAATCGAAATACTGGGTGATTCGATGCTCCAGATGCAGCCGCTTTAATCCGGCCGCAGCCAGAACGATTCCGTCCAGCTTTTGTTCCTCCATTTTGCGGATACGGGTTTCCACATTTCCGCGGATATCAATGATCTGCAGATCCGGACGCATCCGGAGAAGCTGATATTTTCTACGCAGACTTCCGGTTGCAAGCACCGCACCGGGAGACAGTTCTGCCAGAGAACCTTTTTGAGACAGAACCAGGACGTCCCTCGGATCCTCCCGCTTCCAGACTCCGGTCAGCATCAGGCCCTGCGGCAGTTCTGCCGGCATATCCTTCATGCTGTGGACAGCCAGATCAATGGTGCCGTCCAGCAGCTGCTCCTCCAGCTCCTTGATAAAAATTCCCTTGACTCCAACGTCCTTCATCGGCACGTTGGAAAACTTGTCACCGGTTGTCCGGACGATAACCAGCTCAAACGTATGCTCCGGAAAGCGTTCTGCCAGATGCCTCTGCACAAATTCCGCCTGCGCCAGAGCAAGCCTTGAGCCGCGTGTTCCAATTCGATATATCATAATGTCCTCTTCTTTATCGGATTTTTATACCAAACATAAACCTGTTGCTTTTTTTCGTCAACAGGTTTATATGATGCAATATTTCATTCATCCGGCTTCACTTCGGAACACCTCATACTGCCGTTTCGGACCTCCGCACACCGGGCATCGCTCCGGAATCGAGTCTCCGGCCATCACATAACCGCAGATCGGGCAGACAAAGATCGTATCCTTGTCGAAGGTATCCATTCCGGCCGCCTCCCTCAGCAGTCCGGCGTGAACCTTTTCTGCTGCTGCAGCCCCTGAAAATGCCTGCCTGGTCAGCGGCGCTTCTTCTTGCGCGGCATACTCTTCCATCATTTTGTAAAAATGCCGGTATTCAAACTCTTCGCCCGGAATAAACGGCTCCACGGATTCTCCGAACGGAACCCGGCTTTGAATGATGGAGTAAAAGTTTCTGGCATGATGATATTCGGAGGCTGCCAGGGCCTCAAACAGATTTGCAATCTTATCCATTCCCCGCCGTTTCGCCCGATCGGCAAACATCAGATATTTCAGATGGGCCATCAATTCGGAAGCAATGGTCTTTTCCAGATTTTCCTTCAGAACCGGGATCTTTCGCTCCCGGTCATAAGCATTCTCGGAAAGCTCATCAAACCGGCAGCACAGCTTTCCGTCTTCCATAAAAAAGTGAACCATATGGTGTTCGACATCACAGGCCCGGATATCCTCCGACACATCCTCAATGAGCGCACCTCCGCCGCCGGTGCAGATCAGCGGAATGCCGTCCACCACATCTTCAAACCGGGAATGCACATGGCCGCACAAGAAATAGGTTACCTTGTTTTTCCATGGTTTATACGCAGCCTTCAGCCGTTCAAACTCCTCCTCGGATACGGAATTCCGGATGTAATGATTGGGAAGCGGAATGTGAAATGCAACAATCACCTGATGCACTTCCTCCATCTCCAGCACCTGCGTTAAAAGCTGCAGGCCTTCCTCCTCGAATGTCCGCATGGCATTGTCCAGGACCACCACGGAAAACCCGTCTGCGAGCAGCGCGTAGTTTTTTCTCCCGAAATAATCCGTATATGCTCCGGTGTCATGATTTCCGCGCAGCACATAAATATCGTTATGCGCGATGATTTCCGTCAATTCACTGATTTCCTCGTAATAGTGTTCATTTCCTGCCGGAACCAGATCGCCGGCAATCAGAGTCATGTCGTCCTCCGCGCTCTTCTCCAGCGTTCCCGCATAAACCTTCATATTATACGTGCCCAGTCCCTCACATCCAGGATCGCCAATTACGCCCATGGACCTAACCTGTGGAAGACGAATGATTGGCTGCTCTACTTTTTGAATCTTACAATTATTCATAATATATCCTGCACTTTCTTCCTGCATTCAAGCATGGAATGATATCGTTGGTGAACAGGCGGCAGTGTGTCTGTCCGCCAACGATATCATCATACCATATTTATGGACTTTGTGCCAGATATTTCAGATTCTTCAGATACCGTGCAGTGACCCTTTTCCGGTACGCTGTGAAGACAGCTGCGTTTCTTCCACGACGGACGATGTGGCGGCAGCCGGCTGACTGCATCCGGCCAGAAGAACGGCAACGCTGCTGTAAATAAAAACGCGTTTCTCAAGTAACATTCTGTCACCATAACAGGATTCTATCAGAGAAATGTGAAAATATGATGAAGGAAATGCAAAAACGTTCTATTACCTTTCCTGGAGTAATATGCAAATATAAAAAACAACAGGCTATATAAGAGAATACCAGCAATCACCTCACACATAACTGCTGCTGCAGATTGCCCCATTCTGCGCCCGATTGCACGGACAACTGTAAACATCACAATTCCTTCCAGAAGGGCACATTTCACATATCGAAAATAGAGAGACTTTTTGCCTGTTTTCTCAAGTGTTTTCATTTGAATTATCATAACTGTCATATAAGAAAAAATTGTTGCGACTGCCGCTCCTCTTGCGCTGTAAAAGTAAATTAAAATTATATTCAGAAAAAAATTAACGAATGCGCCAACTGTCACCGCTACTGTATAGATTCTGTCCTGATGTGTCGGAATCAGAATTTGGGTTCTTACAAAATTATTCCAGCCGATCATAGGAACAGAAACTGCCAGAATCCTCATAAGAACAGAAGTTTCCGCATATTCCTCTCCCAGAAATACAACTGCAAACTCAGGTGCAATTGCAGCAATACCAAAGGCCATGGCAAATGACAGGAATATGACAAACAATGCTGAATGATCCAGAATTCTATCTGCCTGCACCGTGTCTTTTTTTGCAATGAGATTTGACATTCTCGACAACATGACATTTCCCAGAGCCGTAATAAGCCCCAGAGGAATACGTATGATTTTGTCTGCGTACTCATAACAGCCCAAATCGGCCATTTGATTGAACCATCCCAGCATTACCTTATCAATCATGCGATAAATATGGGCAGCAATAACTGCTGCAAACAGAATGAAAATTGGTTTTAAATGACAAAAAATCCCTTCAAAAGTTACTCTGCGAAGAGCAACATATTTGAATAAAAATCTCCATAAAATCAGCTGACTTACCAATACGCTCAACGCCATTATCAATGTATAGATCCACAGATCTGACCGGCTGCGGACAAATAAAAATATGGCGGCCATAGAAATTAGTTTTATGATGATGTTTCTGGTTACCGTTAATTTAAATTTTTCCATTCCGAAAAAGAACCAATTTACATCAAAAACGGAACTGAACACATACAGGCCCTGCAGAAGCATGATTTTTTTGTATGGAGATGTACATAAGAGTGTGTAAATAAGATATACCAGGGACACCAGCATTGAAATGATCAAATGCAGAATGATCAATTCTGAAAAGATTTTATTTCGTTTATTCGAATCCTCTCTTGCCTGGGCAATGCTTCTGTTTCCGTACTGTTCCAGTCCAAGCATGGCAAAAACAACGAAGTAATTGGCAATTATATATGTGTAAGAATAAATTCCGACATTTTCAGCGCCTAATACTCTGGCGATATACGGTGCTGTGATCAGAGGGAGAATCATAATCAGGATCTGATATACAGACTGATACGCGAAATTTTTTTTAATTGAACTCATGTTTTCTCCTTACAAATTTTATCATTGTTATATAATCAGTCTGCCGATTCGTTTTTCGATTTCTTTTGCTTCTGGATCATCCGGGTTTCCACCGCATTTCAGATATACGGCATATGCCGCTGCCGCATCATCTACAATTCGTTCATTATATCTTCCCTCTCCGCATACTTGATGCGCCAGATATTGATTCCAGAAGGTTTTTTCACCCCAGACATCTTTTCCATCCATTACAGAACATCCGAAATCAAAAAGAAGAAAGGCCTTAATTGTTTTATCCGTATCTTCTTCTGCCATGATATTTTCTGCACGATAATCGCGATGTATGATATTCATTTCGTATAGCTCATCCAATGTAGAAAGGAGAAAAAGGCCCAGCCTTTTCAGTTCGTCATTCGTCAATTGCCTTTCTTTCAGAATATGTCTTAACGTACGCTTGTTTTCAAAGGGATAACCGATCCAGGCTCCATTCCTATCACACAGGCTCATGTACAGATAATGGTTTTCAAAATGATAAGACAACAAACGCTTTTGAACTGCAATCTCGTTTCGAATACTATGAAAAACAGGACTCTCATTGCCCTTAATAAACCAATCTTTTGATTCTTTTTGAACACGAAGAAAAACACAGCCGCTTGAGCTTTCTCCCTTTTTATTTAAGAGCCGGAAATGAGCTTGGGAAAATTCCGGCATAGATTGGATCCTGCGAAGATAGTATCTGCGAGAAATCCGATTATAAAGAATAACCTGAAAACGCAGCATCCTTTCCAGCAGTTTGTCTAATATCACAGTCCTTTTTCCATGAATGGTACGGAGGAAGTTCGGAGCATAGCCATGATATTTCCAATACTGAGTCATCAGACAAGACAGTTCCTCTTCATTCTTCATTCCTGTATGATCGAAAACAAAACGGCGCAGCCGGTGATATACCCAGTTACGTTTTTGGCAGGAATACAAAACATAATATATATCGAAATACAAAAGATCTTCTGCCAGGGGTTTCCGGATATACGCATTTACAGCTATTCCCCTTTTCCAGCAATCTGCAATCCAAAACTGTAAGAGTGAAATTTCTTTTGCAGTTACAATCAGCAGTCTTTTCCCAAAGTGCAGTGATTCCGCTAATTGCCGATAAGGTTTCCGGTCTCTTTTGTGAAGAACAATCAGAATTGTCTCAATAGGCGCAAGACCGGGCCTTGGATCAATGAGCAAACAGGGGCTTTTTATGAATACTGCTGTTTCTTTCTCAAAACATGATTTCATGATTCATCCTCATGTACTTTAAAATTTAATTTTTCCGAAAAAAATATGTTTGTCCAGTTTCTGTATCAGGTAGTAGATCTTGCGTATCAAGCCAAATCTTTTACCAGAATTCATTTCATTTATATACACAGAAAGATCTCGGGGAAGTGTAATATCATAATTTTTTGCGCTCATAAATTTTTGAAGTTCTTCCAGATAATCTTCCTCACGGCAGTCAAACAAATCCCTAAGCTTCTGTTTATAATCAGATGACAGGCGAGGTTTCTGTATAAGAGCATGATAAAGAAGACTGTATTGATAATCCTGCAGCGACAAAACAGGAAACCCTTTCCCGGAGTCTACTTGCTTGAGAAGCATTTCTTCTTCCCAAGCTTTGCAATAATAATCGTCCCCCACATATCTTAAATCAAAATATACATCTTCCTGCCCAATTTTAACCCGGTAGTGTACCCGGAATGTCGCTTTAAACACAGGAACACCGCCCAGAATCCATTTCATACGCTTCAGATCGTCGGTAAGCAGATCAATATCCCCATGCTGTTCGGACTGATATGTCTGAGGCAGATATTCGGAATTTCGAAGCACAAGATAATTTACCGACTGATTCATTATGTAAAACAGCTGAGTTAAATTTTCCCATCCATCCAGTCCAGTCACATTTTCAGACCATTGATTTGGAAAGGCTTCTGCCTGATTCGCAAGGTCTTCTGGACTGATACCTAAAAGTGCAGCCAGATCGTGGCGAGCTTCTTTCTCATTGTTGGTACCATGTACACGGCTGCCATGATAATGGGGAGGTGTTGTCTTATCATTGGTCCAGCTTCGGAATTTTTCCTTTTTATCAAATATATTTCGATTGACAAGTTCCCTGCCATGAGAGGTTGTGCGTGGTTCATAACAAGGACTATCGTCACGAACAACAATCAGAGTAAAAGTGCCATTTCCGCATTCCTCTTCTTTTTTTGAACCGTGTGGAAGATTCTGTCCATAAAATCTGGACAAATTATCAGAAAAGCGTGATGGATCCCATGTGATATCGATTATTTTGATAATACAGAGCTCCTTGCGAATATCTTCCAGAATATCGTTCTTCTTCCACTGAGCTTTTTCCCAGATAATAAAAAGATGGTATTCCATGTCTTCTCCTTTCACGACCACTTTAGTTTCACTTTAAATCCGATTTTCAAAATGAAATAACAAATAATAAACATACTGAAATAATTCATAGAAAAGATATATCTGTAAAAGTAGTCGGCAATCCCATTCATTACTAGTCCATAGTTTATGCAGATATAAATCAAGGTTAGAAACTGTACTTTTCCAATCTGAAATTTACGTAGAATACAACTGTACAGGCTGTTGTAAAAATAAGCCATAAAAGATGACAGACCGATCACACCGACTATTCCGAAATCATACAGCCAGTAATAATAATTGGCACAGATATTTCCAATTGCAGCGTTATGGATATAGACAAATTTTCCTGTCTGAGGCAGTGTATCATGAAGAAGCCCCATATAATTAAGTACACGATCAAAACCAGCAAACGTATATAAGGTTCCATGCCCCAATAAGGTAATATCCGTTATGCCCTGTTTGATGTATATATTCAAAATTTCCATGGTAGATCCGCCATACATAGATAAATAGTATAGCGGAGGTCTTGTGCTGCTGGAATGCCTTCCTATTATTGTACCAATCTGAATGAAACCGTAAAGCACTGTAAATGCAATAATAATGATTGTTATTATATCCTTCAATGAAAGAACGTTTCTTTTTCCACTTATTTTTTGCTTCATTAATATATATAGAAAGAATCCTTCCAGAAAAGAGAGCAAAATATAAATCCGACTGGACTGAAGAATCTGCAGCATCCAGAATGCCAGAATTCCAATTATATATTTGATCTGCCCCTTGATTTTTTTGTTCAATGTAAAATTGTGAACAAGTATGTAAATTTCAATTACCGACAAAGCCCAACTCAACTTGATACATTGTCCGAGAAGAAATGGTACAGTAATGGTTCCTTCTTTTCGCGCATTTCTGTATATGCGGAGAATAACACGGAGTGTTTCGCCGCTTGAGTGTTTTATGAAAAATATACTATAGGCAGCTAAGACCGCAATTTGAAAAAATACAAAAAATCCTATATTGCTGGATCTATAGCGAATAATCCTGCATTCTTCGACAGGTGCTTGCTCCATAATATTCTTTTTTCGTCTGGTCAATTTATATAACATACTGACATTAAAAAATGACACGCTGCCTGTCAGATAGACCACAAAGGTCGAAAAAGCAAATTCTTCTTTCCAAACACAATTGCCGTAAATCATTGCGATGGTGGAACTAATGCATCCTAAAAAATATAGATTTGCCGGCGCCAGGATATTATTATCAATCAGGAAATAACTGCAAATAAACAGGAAAATAAATGCGGTCAACAATATAATCTGCAATTCATTCACATCCTTTTTCCATCTAGAATTCCTTGTACAAACGAACAGAAAAGAGTTATTTTTCCTTTTCCCCGTATGATGCTGGAGGCTCCGTTATACAGATAATTTTTTTTCGTATATTCTTTTCCGATATATGCTTTATACTTTCGATTCAAATAAATTCTGTTTCGCGTGCCGTAATATAGACGCATTGGACTGACTTCTCTTTTATAGGACAGTTTATTAAAAAAAGAGCAGCCTGTTTTCTGTGCAATTTGTTTATATATTTCGGAAAAACGAGAAGGATTTAGATTTCCAAGTTCATGATCCAGTATTACTGAGTTCACTCTCAGGATCTGATAATTGTGAATTCGGATTTTTAGGCAGTACTCATCATCTACCAATCCGATAAATAGCTTGTCATCATATTTTCCAACCTGCTCCCATACTGATAAATTTACAAGGCTTCCAGATGTGATGCACATATCAATCAAATCATAAGACTTTTCAAAAACAGGAATCTTTTCTGGTCTTCTTTTGTCAAAAATAACCGGGCAAATAATCCCGATCCGCTCCCACCCAAGATATTGGGAAAACGCCTTCATCGTATCTTTCGGAACAACAGAATCCTGATCAAGCGTTAAGAGCCACAGCATTCCATCCTTTACGGCGGCCTCTGAAATATGATTAAGTGCAGAAGCAATTCCTACATTGATATCGGAACATATCATCTCTATTTTTCTGTCCTCTTTCCAGATATTGCGAATCTGTTCCATATTTTTTGACCCATTATCAAAAATATAGATTTTTCTAACTTGACCAGAAATTCTGTTAACATTTTCAGTCAAACGGCTGATTTCTGGATTGTATGTCACAATACCTGCAGCAATTCTTCTTTCATCTTCCATTTATTTTATGCCCTTTTGCCATTTTCGAATCTTTCCCAGCAGATCAAGAACTCTGAATGCGTTCAATTGGATCAGAATGAGCACGATCTGCCTTTGAAAAGAAAGTCCCTTCCGATTTTTTGTTCTGAGTGCCTGCTGGATAATGGGTTTATGAAGATAATTTTGATACTTTTTCTTTTTTTCTGCATATGGTTCCGGATTGGCAGGATTAAAATATCCGCTGATCGCCGTCGTAATAATCACATACAGAAGGCGATTGTCAAACCATGGCAAAAGCATCTCTTTGTTACGGCTAGTTTCGATAAAATCGCGAATCTGTTCAAAACATCGGATAACCATCTCATGATTTTCTTCATTATGAGATGCGGAAATGGAATTTTCATTATAGATATAATGATAAAATGGCCGATTCAGAAAACAAGCCCGTTCCAACTGCTCAAATAATCGGAGGTTAAATTCCAGCCCTTCGGCTCCCTGCCGTAGCTGTTCATCATGAAGGATATGATGTGCAGCCAGGAATCCCCGCCGGATCAGTTTAGAATAAGCTACGGCAATATTGCCGTTGTAAATCAAGAGTTGTTGCTGAAGCCATCTGCATTCTTCTTTTGTGTAAACCTTCTCGTCTAAATAAAATTTATATTCTGTTGAAGAATGTCCATAATCCTTTGTTATACCGCACATAACAAGCTGAACATCCTTTTCTATTCCCAAATGGTACATGGCTTTACACATGTCTGGCTCAATCCAGTCATCGCCATCTACAAACATGATCCAATCTCCGGCAGCAGCTTGAAAACCGGCATTGCGGGCAGAGGAAAGACCTCCATTTTTCTTATGGATCACCTTGATTCGATTGTCTTGTTCTGCATAGGAATCGCAGAGTGCTCCGCATTGATCCGGTGAACCATCATCTATCAGAAGAATTTCGATTTCTTTTAATGTCTGCTCCATTATACTCTCAATACATTTTTTTAGATACTGCTCCGGAACCTTGTAAACCGGAACGATTATGCTGATCAGTGGCTGTGCCATTCTCGTACCCCTTTATCTTTTCAGGATTTTTTTTGCAGCGCGTTTGGCAATCCGGTAAATGCCCGACTGAAAGCAGAAAATTCGGGCACTTCTTTCAAGTTTAACTGCAATTGTTTCTGGAAAATATTTGTGAAATAGTTCTTCTCCTGACATGGCATCCATATCTTTAAAAAATTCTTTCCTTCTGGGATTTTCCGAAACAGACTGATACATTTCCTTAACACCGGCTGTCAGCTGGTCAGCTGATACCTCAGTATATCGAAGAGAATCCTTGATTTCCTGAAATATCATCTGTGCCTTTGAAGAATGGAGCAGAACTCGTGTGGTACCTTTATCATCATCAAGCCTTTTATCAAATTCATATACTGGATAACAATCCCAGATAGTAAAATCACTGACCCGATATCGCTTCTTAAATTTGCAGTCATAGCAGGATGGGCGGTCACAAATATTAGCAAAAAAGGCCCGCAGCATGGGATCCGTATCTATTCCGTAAGTATATACTTCTTTTCCTGTGCTGTCTTTCAACGTCATGGTAGAATACTGATAACCATAGTGTTTATCACGAAACAGGATATTCGAAATATCTGTTCCATATTTTATCTTTTGCATTTCCAGATATGTTTTCCATACGGATGGAGACGGAACCGCATGACAAACAACATCGACTGTGATCAGGTTATTATATTCTTTTCCAAGATATTGTTTCAGACCTTCAATCTGGCAGGGAGTTCCGCTGTAGCAAACAAAAGTTCCCATTTTCAGGATCTGCTCTGCTTCTGCAAAAGTTTTCCCGATATCGCTTTGGACATACTTACTATTACGCAGCCTTTTCAGTTCTGCTTCGTTCGATATCGAAACATGCTCCACCTCAAAATGATTGTTGTAAGCTGCACCAAATACAATTCCGCCTCTGTTCAATACATAATGGGAAATTGCAGAGAAAGCACCTCCCGAGGTACTTTCTCTGCGGATTTTTTCATCTTTTATTTGGACAACATATGCTTTCTGTTCTAATTCCGTATCCGGTTTTGCATGCAGGACAGGGCAGACCATTTCACACAGGCCACAGGAAATACATTGGTCCGTATCGATGACTGGGTAAAGAAATCCTTCTGTATCTGCCTGCATCGTGATACAGTTCTGAGGACATCGGTTCATGCACCCGCCGCAGCCACAGCAACTTTTTTTATCCTGTATCTGAATCATGTTTTTTCCCTTTCTGGCATAGATCTGTAGGTTGTTCATCTTTCAGTGCCATTTCCAGATATCGGTAGGAAGTCTCTCTGACAATATTCAAATTTCTATGAACTACATCATAATCTATTTTCAAATCAAGACATTTCCGGATCTCTTCATCCCCATTCAAGATACGTTTCTCTATGCCCAACAGCTTGAAAAGCGTGTCAAGTCGGCTGTTCGTAGAGGTTCCGGCATTTTTTTTATACCTCTGGAATGCAAAAAAAATCCGTTTATATAATATAGAAAATACAGAGCAATGAAAGGAATCTGTGCAGACATAACAAGCATTTCTGATTAAATTCAGAAAATCAGATGGCGAAATATCGTAAGGAGTCATATCTGCATACTGTTCATCCACTTTAACGAACTCATCCAAATGGATCAGCGCTACGATTATACAGCCCGTTTTTTCTTTCAAACGCTTTGCAAACTCACGGTGCATAGAATTACTGCCTAAAAAATAGCAGAAAATATACGGTTTCTGAATAAGCGCTTCTGTTTGCTGGATGTTCATCCACTCTTCTCCTGTAAAAAGCAACGTCGGATCGCAGACGACAGGAACTTCTCTCCCTGTCAGCATTCGAATTAATTGTTGTCCGGATTCTTCGCGAATTCCAATATGCCGAATTTTTAATAAAAATTTTTTTGCCTTTTTTGCTGTACTTCTGGGAAGAACTGCTTGTCCGAAGCTGGTTGCATAAGCGATTGTATTTACTGCTTCTGGAACAAAATTTAATGTATAATAGTCAGCAGCAATATTTCCTGGAAGCCATAACTGATCACTTCCTACTAATACGGCAGAGTAATTATCCAGACAATAGCTGGATAATTCTTGCCGGGAACCATATGGCCGTGATAAACGGAAAGAATTGCGGGCAAACTCATCAAATTTTTGATTTCGCATCTGTGATAAACGAGCATAGCTGCCTTTTGACCATTTCTTTAGCACGACATTTTTGATCATTCCCTTTTTCATGAAAAGGAAATCAGAAGTAAACGAGGCCTTGATGAAATATTTTATTTTTGAATTCCGGATCTCGTGATGGAATCCGGAAATATTTATCGTTTCATTTTCATAGCCAAGCTTGTCCAATACTCTCTGTGTAGCATATGCCTGCAGCATACTTCCATAATTATGCTGGAAATAGCATGAAACAATTGCTGTTTTTTTCATTCCCAATATCTCCTGACATCATTCTGTATCACATAATGCGCTCATATAAACCGCATTATACTTTTCTGCCATAATCGCAGTATTATACTGTACCTTCACTTCTGAATGTGCTTTCTCAATTAGATCATTTACATTTCCGTATTGTACTTCTCGGATTGCATGAACAAATTCGCTTATATTGTGACATACAAACCCATTATCTCGGTTATGGATCACATCATGATTGCCGATCACATCACTGACAACACAAGGTTTTCGCATGTACATGGCTTCCAGTAAAGACATTGGAAGTCCTTCCCAGAGCGATGTGAGCAAAAAAACATCATATTGGATGGAACATTGCAAAGCTTCTTTTCTCTGACACCATCCTGTAATTTCAATATTAGGAGCAGTCAGTTCTTTTCTTAATTCACCATCGCCGATCCAGACAAAACGAACATCTGGCATTTCCATAGCAATCTGATTAAAGATGCCGGGGTTTTTCTGATAACAGATTCTGCCGAGAGTAAATACGGTAAAAAGATTGTTGCTGAATACTGAGGGAGGAGCAGTTAATTGCTGCAATTCACAGACATTTATCCCGTTGTTTATATAAGTAGTATTTTTTGTAAGCTTCAGAGATTCCTTATATTCCCCCTCACTGCAGCTGATTGTCATGCAGGATCTTCTTCCACTTAATTTTTCCACGGTTTTATATATGAACCGTTTCGAAGCGCTGTGATTCTGCATTAGAAAGCTATAGCCGTGTGGTGTGTAAAACAAAGGAGTCTTTTTTCCATTAAATCCCCATCTCCCCAGGACGCCAGCTTTGCTGCTGTGCAAATGAATAATGTCAGGCTGTACCCAATCGGCGATTTTTCGAATTTCAAAAAAAGCTTTAAAATCTTTCCCGATATTTATAGAACGTTGGAAATTTTTTACCTCTATTAAATGTATTTTTTTATTAAAATAACTTTTTAAATCGGGCGGCGTCTGCTCACGAACCGAATAAGCAATATACATATCGTGAATATTTGACAGTTCATTTGCTAAATCAACGATGTATGTAAACACACCGCCGCCCATGGCTTCCACTATAAACAGGATTTTCTTTTCATTCATGATCTCTCCTCGGCCGGTTTTGTCTACATAAATTAGCTCCGGTGATGTAATGGAATCATCACCGGAGACCATTACTTCATTTTATTTTAAAGTTAAAACTGCTTCATCAGATACCAAAATATTTCCGTTTTCATCGGTTATCGTGCAGCGAACGACACGTCCGTTCATGCTTTTGGCAACAGGTGAAATTCTGTAAGTTGCAGTTTTTGAGGAAGATACCGTCGGCTTCGTCCAGGTAATTCCTCCATCTTTACTGTATTCCCATTGGTAAGTTAAGCCGTTTCCGGTTGCTTCAATTGTAAAGGCTATCGCATCACCGATCTCACATTCTACATTTTGAGGCTGCTCTGTAATTGCAAACTTTGCCAGAACAGTCAATACTGCTGTATCGGATACCATCGTATTGCCATTTGAATCCGTTACGGTACAACGCACGACACGTCCGTTCATACTCTTAATGGTAGGAGTGATCGTATACGCGGTTGTCTTAGCTGTAGAACCTGCCGGTGTGGTCCAGGTAGCTCCTCCATCTTTGCTGTATTCCCACTGATAGGTCAGATCATCTCCAGCTGCTTCAATCGTGAAAGTGGCTCCTGCTCCAGCTTCACATTCCACGTTCTGGGGCTGTTTGGTGATAGAAAGCAGACTTACAATAGTTAATACTGCTGTATCGGATACCATCGTATTGCCATTTGAATCCGTTACGGTACAAC
>JBJENW010000350.1:23976-36650 GCA_051880395.1 Lachnospiraceae bacterium
TCAGATCATCTCCAGCTGCTTCAATCGTGAAAGTGGCTCCTGCTCCAGCTTCACACGCCACATCTTGAGGCTGTTTTGTGATAGCTAGTTTGTTTTTTACAGTTAATATTGCTGTATCGGATATCGTTGTCTTTCCATTTGTATCCGTAATTGTACAGCGAACAACACGTCCGTTCATGCTCTTTGCAGTAGGACCAATCTTATATGTTTTAGTCCGGGATGAGGAGACGGAAGGCGTTGCCCAAGTAATTCCGCCGTCTTTGCTGTATTCCCACTGGTATGTCAGACCATCTCCTTCCGCTTCTACTGTGAAGGATATGGTGGTTCCCGGTTCACATTCTACATCTTGCGGCTGACGGATGATGACCGGTGCAGGATTGCCGGCAACCGCTACACCATTTTCATCAATCACGTAAACGGTGCCATCTTCCAGCGTTACTTCCGTGCTGGTCAGCATATGACCATCAGAAGGATCAAAGTAATATAACTGTCCATCAATTTCTGACAATCCCTCACACATCGCTCCGGTATTGTTAAAATAATAGGTAAGTTCCTCAAGCGTTATCCAGCCGATTGTCTTTTGTCCATTGCTTTCCGGATCAAAGTAGAAAAAGTGATCCGCTTTTCCGGTTTCATTTTTCCAACCGCCGTAAACATTGATTTTTTTCCATCCTGTTTTTTGTGATCCATCGTTCGGCCCGCCGAAGTAATAATCGGCAATCTTCCAATCTTCCGGTTCCGTAACGGTCCTGTTTTCTGGACTATATACCCAGCCATACAGCATATAGCATTCTGAATCAAATGCATAATATTCCCCATTAATTATCGTCGGCTTAAAAGTAATACTCCATTTGGCTTTTCCTTTAGAAGTGAAGTAGGACCATCTGCCATCTTCCCACTTCTGCCATCCGGTTTTTCTTGTACCGTCTTCCTGGAGATAGTAGCGCGCACCATTTAATTCCAGCCATTGGCTGGTCAGATAAATTCCGTTGGCATAATCGGTATAATAGAACCAGTTTCCGTTTTCATCTTCATACCAGCCTTCATTGCTCCATTTGGCATACAAAGTAATATTGCCTGTAGTGCCCTTCGGAATCTCTGTCACATTATTCTGAAAATCTGCTTCCGTATACCATCCCGCAAACAAATATCCTTCTTTTGCTGCAGCTTCTAAAATAATGGTATCAGATTCTGGTGTATAGACGGATGGATTTGCTTCGCTGTTAATACCGCCGTCTAAAACATATTCAATAGTATATTCATTTTCTGCATGTGCCGTCCAAACGGTACTGAATTCAGACAGCTCGCTGTTTGCATAATTGATCTGATCTCCCAGTGTACGCACACGGAATTTCCATGTACCGCTGGGGCTGGACGGATAGTCAATTGATAATGAAGCATTATCCGTCTTATAGCTTTTCAGATAAGAATCTCCATCCGCTGCCTTGCCATCATAAATATAAACGACATACAATTTTCCATAATCATTGGCATACGGTTTTTCTGCCATACCGGACCAGCTCATGACCCCGTTGCTGTCAATAGCAAGATCTGTCGCAACTGCCAGTTTTTCTGCCGGCATTTCATAATAGTAAGGCTCACTGTAATCAGATAAACATGGTTCACTGTTTTCGTCAAACTTCGCATTAGACACAAGCCGTGCAGCTGCACGGTAAGTATAGGCAGCCCCATCTTCATTGATCAGTTCTCGCAGATCTGCCCAACTCTTTTCTCCAACAATTTCACCTTCAAATTCCCCGTTTTTGTACACCCATACAACAGAATTAACGGCACCTATTGTTGTATAATGGGCCCATCCTGGATACTCCTCCGACCAGGTAAGATCCGTTACGGGCGCAAACAGATCCGCATTGGTGTTTGCAGTTACCCAATCTGTCCACTGATCAGTTGTATATACATCCGCATGGATAAATTTTGACTGAGTCAGATCGTCGGCAGTGAGGGAGGCACCTGCAAAAATTACTGCTGGTGTGAATGTTCCGTCATTATTCTCTGTAAAGAATGCTTCCGAGTTCCACTGAACATTTTCCGGAATGACAGAAACCGGATTGTTTCCTAAAATTACCTCATTTAAATTCAAAGACGCAATTGCGGTAATGTCTGTAATATTATTTGAACTCAGATTAAGCTTTTTAAGTGCCGGGAATTCATTCAGTACTTCCAGATCTTCATTTGTCACACCGTTTGCCAATGCATTAAGACGTTTGAGATTTGGAAGGTTCTTTAATGGTGAAAAATCGGTGATTCCTGTTTCGTTCAGTTTTATTTTTTCCAGCTTGGACAACTGAGAAAGCGCATCAATATTTTGCAGACCTTCATTTCCATTCAGGGAAATTACCGTAAGATTGACTGCTGTCTCAAGGCCTTTCAGTGATCGAATATTCTGATTAACTAAAGTATCATCGTCCAGATCGACAATTGCTTCCATTTCGCTGACAGACATCTCCTCATCACCATCTGCGTTATAGGAGGAACGAAGGAGTGCCTGTTTCAGGTTCTCATCCGGAATTACTACAGCTTCATCAGAAGCGATTTCGCTATCATAAGATTCAGCATTTAATTCAGGATACGCAAAATAGGCAGAATCTCCCAACGTCTGATTCAGCAGTACACTGATATACTTTTCTACATGAGATTCAGCAAATCTTTCTTCGTTAAAACCAAGACTGTCAGCTCCGGCCAAAAAATATTCATACTGAATTCCTGTGTCCTGATCGTCCCAGGTAAGATCGACAGCATACCAGCAGTCATCATCCATTTGAACATAATTCCACATATGGGCATCAGTTCCATTCGAGGTAACACCATCGCCGACAATTAAAACATTTGGTATGTCAAGCTCATCACAGATCCATTTTAAGGCTTTGGAGTAGCTTTCACATACACCGAGTCCTTCCACAAGGACACCATATGGACTGTAGGCATAGGTTCTGCTCAACGTATCGTCATAGTCTGCGATGTTCGCAATGTAATCATGTGCTGACATCAGTATGTCACGATAGCCCGAACTTTCCAGACAGGATGCCATGATATTTTCAATTACGTTCTTCAGTTCAACAGACATAGCCTGGATTTCATCTTTCGTTTCCGACACGGATAATTCAAGAGTCAGCGTGATCGCTGCAGTCCAGCCTGCTTCGTCATTACCATTTGCGGTCAGATTGTACTGCATAGAAAGCGGTAATTTCCAGAACATTTCCGGATAATCATATAAAAACGCATAATATGCCTGTGTTCCGTAATATCCCATCTCTTCTTTCACTTCCGAAAGCAGCGAACTCAGCTCATCCTTACTGTCAACGGTATAAGTTAAAAGAACGTTATCTGCACCATATGGATTTACTTCTGTCTGTGAGGGCTCCTCATTTTCATACAGAACTCCCTCATAATAATCGTACAGAAAGTCATAGATATCGGCCGCTTTCTGATTTATCAGTTGATCTCCGTAAAAACCACCCGGCACAGACACGGCGCCCTCTTCATCAAAGTATACAGTTCCGATTTCATCTTCTAAGATATAGGCCTCCCCAGAAAATAAATCCGGTACATCAACCAGATCCGTCCATGGGAGTTCGTAAGAATCCGTCAGCACAACCTCGTTCTCCTGGTCATCCTGATTGCTCTTTGCTATTTTATTCGAATCGGACGGTGTTGCAGTATCCTGGTCAATATCCTGAATATCTGCTTCTTCATTGTCAGCAATCTCTTTGTCTGAGTTCGATGGAGTAGCAGTCTCCTGCGCTGTTTTAGTTTTTACAGGTGTGCTTTCATCTGTAGCAGCGAATGCAGCGCCTGCGTGGTTTGCGGCCATGGCTGTAATTAACAACCATGCCAGCCATTTTTTCTTTCTCATTATAATTCCTCCCCATTCTGATATTTATCACAATAATTAAGTGAACGTGTGTTAAAGTCAAGAAAGATTCTAATGGATTCAAATATAGCATTTCTTAATTCAAAAAGTGATTAATGAAAGTTGCAAAAAAGGACAAATGCAAGCTCAACCTACATCGCACCGTTCCCGGCCATCACTGCAGCAAAGGTTTTTGCCAGAATTTTCAAATCCAGTTCAATGCTCCATTCGCTTATGTATTTTAGGTCCAGCTTGACAACCTCCTCGAAATCTGTGATATTACTTCGGCCGCTGATCTGCCACATGCCGGTTATGCCGGGTTTAGCCGCCAGACGTGCACGATGGTGAAGCTCATATTTTTCCCACTCGTCAACGGTCGGGGGACGGGTACCCACCAGGCTCATATCACCTTTCAGAACATTGAAAAACTGTGGAAATTCATCCAGACTCCAATAACGAATAAAGTTACCGATTCCTTTTTTCATCCGACCGTCGGGAAGCTTTTTATTGCCAATAATTCTTGGATCCCAGTCCAGCTTGAACATCATACCGTCCTTTATCCGATTCTGTTCTATCAGTTCCTGTTTCCGTTCTTCTGCATCCATATACATGCTGCGGAATTTATACATTTTAAATTTCTTTCCGTTTTTCCCTACGCGGATTTGAGAAAAAAAGATCGTGCCAGGAGAATGCATATAGATCACAGGTCCAATGATCAGTGTCAGCATTGCCGTAATGATACAGCCAATCAGGCCGCCTGCAATATCCATGACTCGTTTTAAAAACAACTGGCCGGTTGAGGCCATATGAATGCCTGTGGTCAGAACCGTAAAGTTACCCATCTGCTCTACAAGCTGATGTTTTTCAAAAGATCCGGAAGACTGCGCCAGCTTCATATGAACAATTACTCCCATTTCCATTAAATGCTCAATCAGAGAGGAAGGATATGGGAGCGCATTCGGAAGATTGATGAAAACCTCATCCACCCACTGACGGCATACAAAATCCGTTACGGTATCCTGATTCGCCACAACATTGATTCCTTCAATCGTCTGACCGGTCATGTCGCAGTCAATCACTGCGATCCCGGCGAGATGAAACATTTCATAGTTGTTTTCTTGCATATCGCGCACGGTCCGGCCTGCAAGATTCCCGGTCGTGACGATTAGAAGAGCGCGTTTTCCACCCTGATTCCTTCGCTTTTTCAGACCATTTTTCCAGCAGTTTCGACTTACGAAGGCAAATATCACATAAAAGAAAGCGCTCAAATAAAAAACGATTCTGGAATAGGATTGGGATTTCTGTATATAAAACAGATAAAAGGAGGAAAGAAGCTCCACCAGGCATATATGTTTGACAGTCATGGTAAATTCCTGGTAGATTCCGCGTTTCAGCACATTTTTAAAAGATTCAAAAAAAACAGAAACCAGCATTTCGAACAGGGCCATTATAACGGCGAACTGAACATACAGACCTTCTGCATAAGGATTATGAAAACCATGGCGAATCATATATGCCAATGCAAATGAAATCTGAAGACAAATTAAATCGAGCACCATAAAATCGAGATGCTTTACCCAGCTCTGTTTGTTTGTTCTATACATGTTCTGACTTCTTTCTCATAATATGTGAATCATGTTTTCTGAGGCGTATTACTGCGGCGTGTAAACCACAGATAACGTGCCCGAGCCGCTGATATTGACCACTACGGTCTTAGCTGCCGGATCCATTTTAACAATCGGGAGCAGTTCCCATAAACCATTTGCGTTGTTATAGAACAGAACTGCTACGTTGTTCAGACCCTCAATCAGGTTCGGAACATATAGGGTGACTTCTACAGTACCTACCTTTACTTCACCTGAAACAGCATCATTCGTAATAATTGCATTCGTTCCGGTCAATGCATTGTAGCCGGTCATATCCGTGGTCTTGATGATTTCTGCCAGAGGCTGTCCGGCATTGATCTGATTAATTGCAGCTACAACAGCATCCGGAAGACCTGCAGTCGCGGCCTCTCCGTTTGCAAAGCTGACAGCGGTATCTCCTACAACGGCCTGTCCCTTGCTGTTCACGGTAACGAGCTGTCCTGTCGTCGTCGTCGTTTCAACGACAACGCTTACGACGGTACCATTCGTGCTGGTACTGGTGGCTGCTCCCGTCGTCTTTACACCGGAAGCAGATACTGTTACCGCAGCAGCAGAGGTGGATGTGCCGGAGGAATGCATGCCGGTTGTGCTTCCGCCTCCTCCACCGCCTCCTCCGGAGCTGCCGCCGCTTACGCTGCTGCTTGTGGACGGGCTTGCAATGGCGCATACCGGCTGCACAATCAGAGCAGCTGCCAGCACCAGAATTGCCAGGCTTTTCTTTCTCATTTTTTTCACCTTCCTTTTCCCTTTATTTACAACTGTTTGGAACAGTTACGTATATTTCAATAAACGGCTTTCTGTCACCGGTTATTGTCGTTCAACTGTCATACAAAAACTGTACGTTTTATGATTCCCGGTAAAACATGTTCAGCAAAACCGGAATCAATTCTTCCGGATTGGCATAAAATTCATCATACAGATTTGTCGTAATTCCCTGTCCTGGAACCGTATAAATGCTGGATTCCAATAAAGGCTCTCCGTTGACAGCGTCCAGCGCAATTTTCAGATACTGATCCTTTGACATGTTGGTGATCATATTTTCCTGAATCTTCTCGAACAGCTCTGGAATTACATTACTGTTCTGCCGGGCAGCCTGCTGCAAAGTCCGGAAAAAACCTTCCAGATACTGCTCATGCCGGTCCATCCGATAAAGAGCAGAATGATCCTCCTGAATATCGCGGTACCGGACAAAAATTTCTGCCTGTCTGTCCTGTAAAGTCACCACTGTGCCCTTGACCAGCGCCGGGTCACGTGTTTCCAGTCCATCTTCCAGAATGTTTACCGTTACGCCTCCGACTACATCATTCAGCACAGAAATGACATCCATGTCAGCAGCCAGATACCAGTCAATGTGCAGACCGCCAAGCAGTTCGGAAACAGCTTCTGTCATATATTCACAACTTTTTTCTCTTCCGTCGCCATAGGCATAAGCCAATGTCAGATGCTGGATATCTTTTCCCAGCACATTTCCGCTTAAATCCGTTAAGGTGATGGGGGTCATGGTATCTCTTGGAATCATGAGAATCTTCCAGGTATTCCTTGAAGTATCTTGTGCAATGAGAAAAATACCATCTGCCTGCCCGCCAAAGCCAGTAGTCGTTTTTTCCTGAAGACTTCCGCTACGGTCAATTCCCATGCAAAGGATGACCTTGACGTAGGAATTCTTTTTATAATGCGTTCCCTGCCAGGTAACCTCCTCTTCCATGACAAGAGGAAACAAATTTTCTGTTTTCCCTGCCGCAGGCTCCGAAGCAGCTTTATCGGTATCCGAAGCTTCGTTTTCGATACGGTCTTGACTCTCTGTCGCGGCCCGCCTTGCCGCAATGTCTGCCTCAATGATTTTTTTTTGTCTGTAAAGGCGGATACCGGTTCCAAGAAACAGGATTACACCGGTAAACAGGATGCCTGTCAGGATTCGGTTCACCATCTGTTTATGTTCTCTCAACCAATTCATACGTTTTTATCCATTTTCTCTTTGGGGCTGTACGGATTATATCTTCCGTACCGGCCATAATATTTGTTGTAATAGCCGCTGCGTTCCCGGACAACCTTATTCAATATTACGCCCAGAATACGGCAGCCGCTCTTTTCCAGCTGGTTTTTCACCTTCTGTTCCAGCCGATAGCTGATACTTCCACTCTCAATCACAATCACAGCGCCGTCGCATTGTCCGGCGACGATGGCTCCGTCAATCAAATCGGCCATCGGCGGTGTGTCAATGATCACGTATTCAAACTCATGACGAACCTCCGTCAGCATCTGACGAAACAGCTCCTCTTCCAGGAGTTCTGCCGGATTCGGAGCGTAAGACCCTGCAAAAATCATGCTTAAATTTTCCACACTGGTATTATAGATGATGCTATCCATGCTGTTCTGTCCACTCAGAAACTGGGACAAGCCATTGACTTCACGGTCAAGCTGATAGCGGGAAACCAGAACGGACTTGCGGATGTCGGCATCAATCAGCAGCACACGTTTTCCAATCTGTGCAAGGGAGTGTGCTAATGCAAATGCAATATCGCTCTTTCCCTCGTCCGGAAGGGCACTGGTCAGCATAATGGTGCGGATTCCATTTCCGCAAAACTGGATGTTTGTTCGCAGTGTTTTGATCGCTTCCTTATAATAATAATCATTCTTCATATCACGCTTCAGAACTACGAATTGTCTCATCAGGAGCGCCTTCCTTTCTTCTCTTTTTTCTTCTCTCTGGCCTTGGAAACGTCTGTTTTTTTCCTGCGTGTCTTTGTACTGCGTAAATGGTCGTCATCCTTATCTTCCATCTTTTCACCGTCCCGTAACGGTATTGATGCCAGTACCGTCAGACCCAGATACTTTGCAACGTCCTCTTCGGTCCGGATGGTATCATTCATGATTACCTGCAGGAAAATAATGCCGCAGGCCAGCACAGCACCAACCGCTCCGCCAAGAAGCGCATTTTTTGTATTGCTCGGGCTGGATTTCTGAACAGGGACCTCCCCTTCCTCAATCAGCTTCGGCGGGACCATTTCCATAATGTCGCCAATATATTCGGAGGAGATTTTCGCAATCTGATCCGCAATTTGTTTTGCCAGCTCCGGATCCGGATCTGTCACGGAAATCGACAGGATTCGGGTATCCGGAGGGTTGTTAATTGAGACCTTTTCCAGAAGCTCTTTATAGGTCAAATCCAGATTCAGTTCTTCGATCACCTGATTCAGTACCCGGCGGCTTGTCACGATAATTTTGTAATCTTTAGTCAGCTGGCTTCCGATTTGCAGGTCAGCCAGAGAAGTCAGGGTTGTTTCCTTTGAAAGAATGTATACCATTGCAGTCGAGGTGAACTGCGGCGTCAAAGCCAGCTTGCTGAATGCACCGGCCGCTCCTGCGAACAGCACAATTACAGCAAGAATGATCCAGAGTTTTCGCTTCATCTCTATCAGGAGTTCCAGAAGGTCGATCTCCACCTCGTCATCATCAAATTGCTTTTCCATACATGTTTGTCCCCCTATTTTTTCTTCTGCAGAATGATCTCGGAATTTTTCCAGAGGAGAGCTGCTGCTTCTCTTTTCGATATGTGAGTTTTCATCCAGCTCACAGCAGCCTGAATATCCGGTTTCCGGTATTCCATCTGATGCATATCTGTTCCAAGGTAATGGATTTTTCGGTCCAGAACCTGTTTTCGGCACCATTTGACCTCCCGGTCCAGAAGGCCCTTGCTTTCCAGGCTGCTGAAATTCATCTGCATCCGGCAGCCATACTTTGCCAGTTCCTCCATCCGGCTATCTGAGCGGCCATCACTTCTCCCATCTGACCGCAGGCACTGATACCGTTCAACATGAGCCAGAACCGGAATATATCTGGCCAGGGTCAACTGACGAACACCCTGGAGCAACTGCAGGTAAGGGGCCTGCGGATCGAACTCCACCAGTACATACCGGCTTCCCGCCAGCGTCAGTCCCTGTCCTTCCTTCAAATGCTGCACCAGTTCATCATGATAATAAGTTTCTTGTCCAAGATAGGTAAAAAAATCCGGAGCAATTTTGCCAGCTTCTTTTTGAAGCTGTCCGGCCAGTTCTCTGATACCATCCAGAAGTCCTTTTCTGGAATAATGTGGGGTCGCTATGATATGGCGGATTCCCTGCCTGTAGGCAGTCTCCAGCATCCTTCTGCTCTCCTCCCAGTTCCTGGCGCCGTCGTCGATCCCGGGAAGAATATGCGCATGTATATCAATGATTCCTGTCAATTCCAATACCTCATCTCTTCTATACCATTCCTTTCATATCATATTTTTGTCCAAACTGTTTGAAGAATATGAGCCTTCAATAACTCTCTGGTTGTAAAATCTTTGGCAAAATCCATTTTACGGAATTCCACCAGCTTGTCCCAACATATTTAAACTCAAACTTCGCACATAGATTTTGCCTATGCACCCTGAAAATTCAATACCTGGCCGTTATTCAATTGTCAAAATTCCGCTGCTATGCTGCTTGAAGCATACCAAACCAGACGGTTTCATGCTATTTTATTGCCAGCTTTTATTGAATTTTCCAGGTGCATCGGCACTTATTCAAGTGCGAAGTTTGAGTTTAGAATGCTTATTGACAAGTTCCCATTGATACTCCAACATCTATTTTTATGCGCTCCGAGCAATAGATATATACTTCAATATATTGTTCTTCCATAAACAGTACCACATGAAATTGGGGCTTTCAGATCGTGGATAGTCTTGCGTGACAGACTTACTTCAGCTTCTCCAGAATCTCCGCTGCTGATACTCCGTCGGCCATCAGCTTCTGCAACACACTTTCCAGTTCTGCTTTCTTCGCTTCCTCAGCCTGCGCAACATCGAACGCTGCGTTCTGTTCTTCCAATTTTCCAGGCTCTTTTTCCACAGTCTTCAGCTCCGCCTTCTTCGCTTGGGACGCGACATAAATGTACACACTCCGTTTCATTGCAAAATATTGGATTTATTTGTGTATTAAGTATATAGCGAGTGTGAGCAAAAATCAAGATGTGTGAAGAATAATCTCCTGCTAGTGGTTTATTGCTGGTGAGGGTGTAAAAATTTCTGTGTCTTTAGAAAGCTAAGCGCCCATTGATTTGAATTAGATATGTATCGGTTGCTATCGAAGGGGGTCAAATTTTATCTGTCGAACGATTTTCTTATTCAAAATATTACCATTTCACTGTAACTTATACAGATTTTCTGAAATTTTTGCATCAGAAACAAGCATTCATGATTTTCCAGTTCGTGGGCTCTGCCCACACCCGGCCTCAAGAATGAATAAGGACGATCATTTCTGGCAATACTGTTAATGCCGAAAGAATATTTTATATGATACATGACCGGAAGCATAGTTTCTTTTACCGCTTCCGGTCATCTTCTGTTTAGAGGTATTGATTCAGACGTTCACCGTATAGGATAAGCAGCTGGTTCAGTACCTGATCCCATCCGCTGGATCTCAGACTGCGGATAAACAGCGTGGATCGCCTCTTTAAAGCCAGGAAGCCCATCCACACAGAAGAACAGTACATCCTGTACACCGCGGTTCTTTAAGTCATTCAACATTCCCAACCAAAACTTGGAAGTTTCGTTTGCACCAACTGTGATACTCAGAATATCCTTATAACCGTCCAGAGTAACACCCAGTACAATATAAGCCGCCCGGCTCAGAATCCTTCCATCTTCCCGGACTTTGTAATGGATACAGTCCATGAAAACAAAAGGATAGACCGGATTTAAGGGGCGGGACTGCCATTCCTTGATTTCCGGAAGAACACAGTCTGTGATTTTGCTGACCATCTCAGCGGAAAGCTCAATACCGTAAAGATCCTGCAGCTGATCATGGATATCCCGGGTGCTCATTTCTCTGGCATACAGGGAAAGGACTTTTTCCTCAATCCCGGAAACATCCCGCTGATATTTCGGGATAAGCTTTGGCTCGAATTCACCGTTGCGGTCTCTCGGGACGTCGATCTGAAATTCCCCAAATTGACTCTTCAGGGTTTTGGGGGAATGCCCATTCCGTTTGTTGTCGGTAGCCACATCACCTTTATGATTTTTTTCATAACTAAGAGTGGCATCCAGTTCTGCTTCCATCAATTCCTGCAAAATATCTTTGAAGCTTTCTTTTAAAACAGAGTACGCATCTGCTACGCTGGTTATGTCGTTCTGATTAATAATCTGTCGAATTTGTTCCTTTGCAAGTGCCATAAAAAATGCTCCTTTTCGATAAAAATTTACATATCGTAATTCTTACCAAAAAGAAGCCATTTCTTACCAAAGACACAAATTTATTTACACTACCTCCTCTTTGATATTGTTTCGCAGACCAGAACCGTGAGGAACGGTTCTTTCTCGACTTCCCTCCAGTATTTATGTGTTCATACTTTCATCGGTACTATTCGGGTCTCCGACTTCCTGCATTTCATTTGTATGGCTCCCGTTTCGGTTGCGCATACATGCCTTATTTGCACAGAATAAGGAAAATACAGGTTCTCCCCAGTTGACACACAATCCTTGTATAACATGAATAGTTCCTTCGACACCGCAGAGCCACGTGAAAGCTCGCCATATCGATAAACCCGTGTTTTGCCTTCCTTTCAGGCAACGAAGTCGGCACTCTGTTTGCGGTATTTCGGTGCTCTATCGCTATCCCCGTTACCTTACTGTCTACGCTTAACATACAACGTTACCGCCATATGCTCAGGACTCGCTTCAAATGTTGTGGCTAACAACTTATTTGACAGGATTTCCACCTGCCGGATTATGTACCCTTAGCTGGGCGCACTGCCTGACACCTTGTGCACATTTGATCCTGTTTTTCCGGAATGTGCGAAAAGACATAACTTGTGTTATGCGCCAGCATCAGCGCACTATCGCTGTCCAGGCAAAAGCCGTGCCTATGCTCGGGGCAGTATCACTAATCCTCCGGAACATCACTGATATACAGCCCGATGAATTGTTCCATCGGGGTACTCCCAGCAACCCTGATAAGTCTCCGCCAACGTGTCCAGCAGGTAGACCGATCCATCGTCGTTCCCGATATGGAACTGGGTATCCGAATCGAAGTAGAAGCTGATGACCCACTCGCCATCCAAAGTATAACAATCATACCGATATTCGCCGTTTTCATATTCATCAACACACTCAAGATAGCCGTCAGCTTCCACCGACC
>JBJENW010000351.1:0-6475 GCA_051880395.1 Lachnospiraceae bacterium
ATGCCACCCGTGTTCTGTGCCTGCCCGAATCCCGGAAACTGTGTATTGGAGACGAGAGGCTGAGATCTGTTTCTTGGGGAAAAGAGTTGCAGACGGAACGTATTTGGCTATATGCAAAAAGATGTACAGAGTGAAATACATTTCAGACGGCACAATCTCTTGAATATCCCAAAAAGTATCGGGTTCGCAACTCTTTTCCTAAGCGAAAAATATCTCAACCTAACGTCTCCAATACACAGTTTTGCCCCATGTGTGTCTGCCCACCGAAAAAACGTTTCGGCGGGTGTAGATGAGATCCACTTCTTAGATTCGCTTAGGCGCGAAGGGGTTACCGATTGATCTTTCGTTCTATGGCGCCTTAGCGAATCTTAGAAGTTAGCTCATCGGAGCAGGAGCCGTGTTTTTTCGGTGGACAGGCACACATGGGGCAAAACGTCCGTATAGGAACCCCTGTGTTGAGATATTTTTCGCGCCACCCCCTTTTCAAAAAGTAGTGGAGTCGATACCGTTTCGGGTGGCCAATAAAGTAGTAGTCGCAACACTTACACTCATATAAAGCGTAAAAATGCATATGAACCATCAAGAAAAAGCATGCATTTACCACATCCTTTTTCCAAGCTCCCAAAATGCAACTGCGCTTGCAGCTGCAACATTTAAGGAATCCACGCCGTGAGACATCGGAATTTTTACCGTATAATCACAAGCTGAAATTGTATGCGATGCCAGTCCGTCTCCTTCTGTTCCCAGAACAATGGCAAGCTTTTCTTCTGCCTGTAATCTAGGATCGTCGATACTTACTGTATCATCCCGCAATGCCATGGCTGCTAATTTAAAGCCCAACTGCTGCAGACGCTGCATTCCCGGCTGTGGCCAGACTTCATCCTTTTTTTCCAATATCGTCCAAGGAATCTGAAAGACCGTTCCCATGCTGACACGGATCGAACGACGATACAGAGGATCACTGCTGCCACTCGTCAGTAAAACCGCATCCATGTTCAGTGCTGCCGCCGAACGGAAAATTGCACCAATATTGGTCGGATTTACCACATCCTCTAAAATTGCGATTCGGCTGGCATTTGCACAGACTTCTTCTACACTTGGCAGTTCTTTTCTCTGCATCGCACACAGCATGCCGCGCGTCAGTGGAAAACCGGTCAGATTCTTCAAAACATCAAACTCTCCTACATACACCGGCACATCCGGACAACGCGCTAAAATTTCTTTTGCCTGTGTCTCGACATGTTTCTCCTCCATCAAAAAGGAGATTGGTTCATATCCGGCATTTAGTGCCCGTTCAATTACCTTTGGACTTTCTGCAATAAAAATTCCCGGTTTTGGTTCATTTGCTCGAAGCAATTGTACTTCGGACATTCTTGCATAGATATCAAGTTCCGGTGCTGTTAAATCTGTAATCGTTTTTATATGATTCATCGTTTTTCTCCTGTTTTTCAATTATTACAGTCCCATTTTAACAAGCTTTCTATATTCTGTAAATAATACAAAAACCACACAGCCTTTTTTTGTAGACTGTGTGGTTCATTGTTCACGCTCAATTAATACACTTTACCAAATCCCAAGAACTTCAATTACGAATTCCCTATATAATATAAATACACATCTTCTAGATCAATTCCTGTGGCGTTCCCTTTGTTACGATTTTTCCTTCTTTTAACAACAACACCTGGTCTGCGATACAGGCAATATCGCTGACCACATGGGTTGCCAAAAGAATAATCTTATGTGCAGACAGCTCTGAAATAAAATTTCGAATACGAATACGCTCCTGGGGATCTAATCCTGCCGTTGGCTCATCCAAAAGCAAAATATCCGGATTTCCTAACAATGCCTGTGCCAAAAGGACACGCTGTTTCATACCGCCGGAAAATCCATTGATTTTTTCTCCCGCCACATCTTGCAAATTCATTTTTTCCAAAAGATATCGACTCTGTTTTTTCGCTTCTTTTTTGGGAATTCCTTTTAATTCTGCCATATATAACAAAAAGGAATATGCGGAAAAGTTCGGATACTCTCCTTGTTGCTGGCACATATATCCGATGTGTTTTCTGTATTGATTTCCTAATTTCAAAATATCCGTTCCATTATAACAGATTTCTCCTGCATCCCTACTGATATTATCTGTAATCAAGTTCATCAATGTACTTTTCCCTGCTCCATTCGCTCCCAGCAGTCCATAGATTCCTTCCTGCATCTGAAACGAAAAATCTTCCAATGCCACCTTATGCGGATAGCGTTTCGTGAGATGATTGATGCTCAGCTCCATGTGCTTTTCTTCCTTTCCTGATTAAAATGTATTGTATCGCATAAATGAATCCTCCGACAAGACAATAGACACCTGCCTGCTTGAGATAATAAATCAATAAGTACACCCAAATCGGCATATCATAACGAAGATTTTCCATCTGTGCAAGGCTGTGTATCGATGCGTTAAAATGTGACATCGGATAGATTACTTGTATACTATAAAAATCTACTCCAAACACCAACACACATGCGAAAAACAAAACGCACAGCAGCACCAATCCGCGTTTACAAAAATAAAAGCCGCGCCCCCGTACCGTTGCCCGTACATGATAACGCCAGCCGATTTGCTTTAAATCTTTTACAAATCCATGTAACAGCATGATCATGACAGCAACAAGCAGTACAGACTCCAGACAGCGTTTTACAGATTTATTCCATAATTTTTCATATCCGGTTTCATCTATAAATTCCACCGCATACTCTTTTTCTTCCCACTGCTGCAGACGTTCTCTTTTCTCCTCCATTTCATGCACAATGCTCACTTTTTCCAAATCTTTTGCCAAAAACTGCTGCTCCGATCGAAACTCACCATAGGAAATTTTCCCTTTTTGATATTTTTTCAGATTGTTCTCCTTCTGCTTCAACAGCTTTTGTTCTTCCTGATTCAATTCCTGCATTTTTTCCAGCAGACTCTCGTCCATTTTTCCACTATATGTTTCATAAATCTTATTCATGGCAATCTGCCTTATCGTATAAGACACTGGTGCCTGCACCGCCAAAAAACGGGTTACGCCGACTGCTATGAGTAAAATCCAAATTCCTTTTCTTGTTCGCAGCAATTGATAGCATTCCAATCCAGAAATGGTCCGCCCCATCTTTGGAAATGAACGTTTTTTTCTCGGAAAACCGAGGTGACGTCTTGTTCGCACAGACTCCAGCATGCAAATACAAATTCCCGTCACACTGCAAAGCAAGGCAAAGACTCCCACGCATGTCATCTGACTAACTGCCCGGGAAAAAAACGCATAATTGTGATATTCCGTAATACTCTTTCCCTGAAATAATAGGTGATAAACATTCCATATCCGAAATACACTGCCCAAAGAGGTTTCTTCGATCCAATTCGTGCAAAGAAAACCGATTCGTTACATCTGCAAACTCGGGTACCGACTGAACCGCTCTCTCCCAGCCGACATCCCAGCCATATAACATATTTCCCGTAAAAAAAAGCGATAGAAACAGAATCGCTCCCGCCCCCAGACACAAACCGATAAAAAGAAGCATCTGCCTGCCCCGCAGCCATCCTCTTCCCCGATATGTCGTGCGAACAATGGCAGCCAATCCACGATTTTCTTCTAACTGTATCTGTTGCAACAGCATGATGCCAAATACAAACAAACAGATTGTCCAACTGTAATTTTCCACCAGCGAAACAACACCTTGATTTTCTCCAAATGCTAATTCACAGTCTGCCAATTTGGCAAAATCTTCTTGTGTTTTTCGTCGATTTCGATCTGCAAAAGAATCTGCTTGTGAAAAAATACTGATTTCTGCCATTTCTTTTGCATCCTGTTCGATTGCCCGCAGTTTCTCTGCATACATCTCACAATGCTGTTTTTCCTGCTGCCGATACAGCCACAACGTCTCTACGGCACTGCTTACTTCCTTTGTCATTGTATCCGGAAGCTGCAAGCTGCCATCCTCTGTTTCATATGTTTCACAAAGCTGTTTTCGTTCTCGATAACTTCGCACATCCCCAAGCTCTGGTTTTTGCATTTGCTGTGTGTAAAAAAATAAAAGGTTTCCAATTCGTATACTGCTTCATCCGTGCTATAATACAATGTTGTTCCGTCCATGGTATAATAATAGAGATTTTTAATCCCCTCTAATTCTTTTTTCATCTCCCCGTTTTGAATATCATATGATATCAAATCGGTACTATGATTTTTTCTGTGTTCCATAGCATAGTACACTTTTGTTCCTGCTGCGTAAACCTCTCCGGACAGATACTGTCCTTCTGACAATCCTGAAAACGTTTTTTCTTCCTATCTTCTTTTTTACTACTATTTTATTATATTATGGCAGTTTCACATTATCCCAGACACAACGATCTTGAATCAATGCAAAATGCCGACTGTTTTTCCAACACCTCTCAGACCTGACACTGAAATCACCCTGTTAAAGGCTGAATTGCCCAACAGATACAAAATCCAGATCAAAATCTTTGGTTCCTGCTGGTGTATTGCACCGCAATCCAATCCATTTATTATTCTGCATTAATCTATACTGAATTCGAAACATAACAGCCTCCTATCCGATCAACACTTTTTTCCCTTCAAATGCAAATCCATAACACCGGATCCGTTCTTTGGAGATTCCATCCGTAATCAGCGTCTGTGCATACTGTTTTTCTTCGATCTGCGCAAGTGCCGCCTGCACAGTGTCCTGCAGGGTGGCTTCTTCGTCCGGATCGTGAACTTTAAATTCCAGAATGATGGCATCTTTTTGTTTGTCTTTTGGTTCGATCATCACATCGTAGCGTCCAAATCCGCTCTCACGGTTGGAAGCGATGACATAGTCTTCGCTCAGATCCACGATCAGTCCTAATACAAATCCGTGATAAAACCGCTCCGGTGCGTCAAACGACGGCTTTTTCCCAGTGTCGAAGTAACTGAATGTCTGCAGGGCAACCTGGTTCATGTAGGCGTTCATCGCTTTTTTGTTTCCCGCCAGAAGGGCTGTGACAAAATCGTTATAATCCGCACTCGACCGCTGAAACCATCCACGTACCATGTCGTAAAACATATCCTTCACTTCCGCGTTCGTGAGCATCAGATCGTAGAATACTTTTTTCCCGGGTTCTGTTTTTTCCTCAAATGCAGTCACTTTCAGATATCCGCTGGCAAGCAGAAGACTCCAGATAGCTGATTCATTGTCATCCAGCTGATCATAAACGATCTGTTCATCAATCGGACAGCGGATGACGTTTCCTTTCAGTAAAGATTCAAAATCTATCTTGATTCGTCTGTTTCCCTCCCGGATCAGTTTCCCGACCAGACTGTTACTGCTGGTGTTCGCCCAGTAAGTCGCGATTTCTCCTTTTGCAAGGAAATTTAAGATCGACCACGGATTGTAAATATCACTTTGTTTTCCAAACACGAATCCATCGTACCAGTATTTTACTTCTTCTTTTTTATCTGCATATCCATACTCGTCAAGCGCCTCAAAGACTTCTTCTTCGGTAAATCCAAATGATGTTTCGTATTTCGTGGATGTGGTGGTCACGACTTCCGGATTGTTGAAGTCAGAAAAGATGGATTCCTTACTGACACGCGTGATGCCTGTCAGAACCGCCCGCGCCATATATGGATTCGTCTTGAATGTGGAATTAAACAGGCTTCTGGTAAAAGCGGCCAGTTCATCCCAGTAACCGTTTACATACGCTTCCTGCATCGGAGTGTCGTATTCATCCAAAAGAATGAGCACTTTTTTTCCATAGTATCGGCACAGATAATCAGAAAGCTGGTAGATGGCGCTTGTGATATCGCTGTTGTCTACCTCCACAGACAGAACCCGGTCAAAATAATCCCGGTCTGCATCTGTCAGTACCTCGCTGTCTTTCAGAAAGATACATTTGATATACAAATTTCGTATGATCTGACAGATTTTTTTCCGTGTTGTACTGTAATTCCCTTCTTTCACCCGTGCAAAGGATAAACTGATCACCGGATAGGTACCCTGCAGCTGTCTGTATCTTTCTTCTTTCCAGATTTCCAGACCTTCGAACATCTCTCCCCGGTCCGCATTATTCACCGAAAAAAAATGCTCCAACATACTCATGTTGATGGTCTTCCCAAATCGGCGCGGACGGGTGATGAGTGTCACACTGTCTCCACTCTCCCACCATTCTTTGATGAAATTTGTTTTATCAATATAAAAATAGTTGCCTTCCCGTATCTCGGAAAAATCCTGAATCCCGATTGCGACTGTCTTCGGCATATACATACCCTCCCGTCTTTTTCTTTCAAATCTGCTCTGTTTCTTTCCTCTAGTATAACGAAATTTTCACTGGATTACAATTTGCTTTTTCCTTTTTCTATTTCTTTCGTTTACTGTTACGTTTTATATGGGTGTAAGTGTTGCAACCACTACTTTATTGGCTACCCGAAACGGTATCGACTCCACCACTCTTTGGGGGTGGCTTGGCGAAACA
>JBJENW010000352.1:0-6472 GCA_051880395.1 Lachnospiraceae bacterium
GCAGGACGAATGATCTTTCCTTCGTTGATAAGTTCTTCCAGACGGTGTGCGCACCAGCCCGGAATACGCGCGATGGCAAAGATCGGAGTAAATAATTCTTCCGGAATACCGAGCATCGTATAAACAAAGCCGCTGTAAAAATCAACATTTGCGCAGACATTTTTTAAAACCTTGCGGCGACGCATGATCAACTGGCTCGCCTGCTGCTCAACCAGCTCATAGAGCGCAAACTCTTCCATCAAACCTTTTTCCTCAGCCAGCTCTTTGGCAAATTTCTTCAAAATTACTTCTCGTGGGTCTGATAACGTATACACAGCATGTCCCATTCCATAGATCAGACCGGCATGGTCAAATGCATCACGATTTAAAATCCGCTCCAGATACGCAGTCACTTCATCCTCGTTTGTCCAATCTTTTACATGTGCTTTGATATCTTTGAACATATTCTGCACTTTCAGATTTGCGCCACCATGACGCGGACCTTTCAGAGAACCGATGGACGCTGCCATTGCAGAATACGTATCCGTATGAGAAGAAGTTACAACATGGTTTGTAAAAGTCGAGTTGTTACCACCACCATGCTCTGCATGTAAGATCAATGCGATATCTAATGCCTTTGCCTCTAATTCTGTATATTTTCCGTCAGGACGCAGCATCAAAAGAATGTTTTCTGCCAGGGAAAGTCCTTCTTTTGGATTCCGGATGAATAATGTTTCATTTTTTCTAAAATGCCGGTACGCATGATACGAATAAACGGAGATCAACGGAAGTTTTGCGATCAGCTCTAAGGACTGACGCAGTACATTTCCCGGTGTGATATCATCCGGATTCTCATCGTACGTATACAATGTCAACACGCATCGCTGCATGGAATTCATCATATTCGGGTTCGACGCTTTCATGACAACATCGCGCACAAACCGGCTGCTCAGCGTTTCCAGCTCTGCCATAAAGTGTAAGAACGCTTTCTTCTCCTCTACATTTGGCAGCTTTCCGAATAACAGCAGATAAACCGTCTCTTCAAATCCAAATCGTTTATCTTTCAGTCCCTTTACCAGATCCTGCACATTGATTCCCTGATAGTAAAGTTCTCCGTCCATTGGCATACGCATTCCGTTTACGATCCGATATGCACACACATCCGAAATTTCTGTCAAACCAGTTAAGACTCCTTTTCCGGACGAATCCCGCAAGCCACGTTTTACGTCATATTTGTCATATAAAGCCGGATCGATTCGCTTGTTCTTCATCAATTCATTCGCCAAGCGATTCATATCTTCCCGCAATTTTCCCATTTCTTCTAACGACATCATTTCATTCTCAGACATAAATATCCCTCTTTTCTCGATACATGAAAAAACACCTCTTGCGATACATCATCGTAATCGGTGTTTTTTCAGAATCCTGCTTCTGTTTATTTACTTCTATTTTACCCACTTTTTATAGATTTTTCAAGATAGAATTTTGTAGAGAAGTTTACGCATAAAAATGTTTTTTTTCGTGATATTTTATAAAATTAGTACTTTTTAACCATATTTTTCATTAAAAAAATAAGCGTTTCGCCTGTTCTACTTTCTAAAATTTCTTAAAGATCGCTGTCTGTTCGCGCAATCCACCTGCGATTTTAGAATTTTCATCCATTCTCTTTGAAATCTGATCCATATCGTTTACCAGAATCTGCGTGCTATCTGCGGTAGATACCACTCCATTGACTCCATCCTCGATAGCTTTTGTAATACTATTCACCGATTCCGCAATCCTGTTCATGGATACCTCCAACTCATCTGTCTTCTCGGAAAAACGTGTCATCGCGTGTTCAATGTGAGATGCTTTATTTCTGTATGCACTTCCCGCCTGCACAAATCGATCAAATTCCGGCATGATACTCTGGTTCATATATGCAATCAATTCATTCGCATTCTCGATCAGATTATGAACCGCCTTTACCACAATTTCATTAATTTTTTGAATGTGGTTGGCGGTATCCTGACTAGATGCCGCTAACTGACTGATTTCTGTTGCAACTACGGCAAATCCTTTTCCTGCTTCTCCGGCCCGTGCGGCCTCTATGGAAGCATTTAGTGCCAGAAGATTTGTCTGATTGGAAATACTAAGTATTTCTTCCGTCAGATTGTTCACCTGGTTGACACTCTCACTGTCTTTGATGGCCTGGTTCAATACCGATACGATCCGGCTGACCTTTTCCCCTGTTTTTTCTACGTTTTCCTTAGCGGAATTTTCCATCGTTTTTGCATGCTCTTTCATTTCCTTCGTATACTGATCAATTTCCGATGTCCGATCCGCAATCTCATGTACTTCATCGGCGACATTCTCCGTACTTTCATTGATATTTGAAACATTTTCCGAAATATCCTGCATGGTCGCAGAGAGTTCCTGCGTCAATGCAGAAAGATCTGATACACTTCCATTCGAATTCTGGACATTTTCTCGCACTTCGTTTACAACAGTTTCCATTTCATTGGCATCTGTTGTAATCACTTTAAAAATCGATTGCAATTTTTCCATAAACATATTCAGACCGTTTCCAAGTGCCGCCACTTCCCGGTTGGTTGGAATCGATATCCGGCTGGTCAGGTCCCCCTCACGCTGATCGATCTTTGTGATGATCTCATCGATTTCATTTTTGGTCCGAATCAACGGATGGATCAGAAGTGTCGTGACACTGATAATTGTTACGATCAACGAGATCAAACTTAAAACAATTACAAATCCGCCGATTCCTAAAGACATCTGATAAGTAACCGCAAGCTCTTTTTTCTGTTTTTGAGCATCATTATGTACCGCGTCATTTACCGTCGCGATATCCTGTTCCATTGCATTCGCATACTCTGTGATCTTTCCATTTGCCAGCTCGTAAGCAGCATCTTTTTTTCCGGCCGCGCTGTAAGCCATGAGATTCTCCAGTTCATATTTTAAATTTTCATAATTTTCCTGCATATTGGAAAAAACGGACGTACTGTCTTTCTCCACATAGGTCTGATACTCACTCATTTTTTTGTCCAAAATCTCTTCATGCGCGCGAATATCCGATACTTTCTGAATCATCGTGTTCAGATCTGTCGCCACAATATGAGAAAGCCCCAAAAGATGTATCGTCTGCGTCTCCTGCTCGATTTCAGACAGACAGATGATGCTTTCCATCGAACGGTCCGTAATATCCGTTGCCTGGCTCTGCACTTTTCGTATGTTATTGACTGTTATCATATTGGATGCAATGCAGACCAGCCCTAAAAGCAGCACCGGAACCAAAATAATGATTCTTGTACTGACTTGTATTTTCTTTTTCATATTTCTTCCCCCTTACTGCGCCACTGACTGCGTAATTTCATTGGTAAGCTGATCCATAATATCCTGTAAATCTTCTTTTTCCGGATTTCCGTTTGCCATCTTACCTCCAAATTTCGTACAGGCATCCCAGAAACTGCTTCCGACGCGCTGTAATTTTCCAAACTCTGCCTGTGCCAAAACAGCCTGAATCGGAGCCGACTGACTGACTGCATCGGACTTTGATGCATTGATGTTCGATGGTCCCTGTCCTCGTTCTTTAAACCGCAGAGTCTGATTTTCTTCATTGGTCATCCAATCTGCCAGTTTTGCCGCCCACTCAGGATTTTTCGAATACGCGCTGACTCCTACCATTTTATATCCTGTAAAAGATGCCATCTGTACCTGCTTTCCTGCTACCGTATACGTTGGAAGTTTCGCTGCACCGAGGTCTTTTCCCCAGCTTTTTTCCAGTTCTACCGCATTCCAGACACCGCTGACTCCCGCGATCACACTTCCATCTGCCACTTTTTTTGGAAACTCTCCATCCGGACTACTCAAAAAAGACGGTTGAGACGCGATTGCAAGCAACGATTCTGCCACGTCTGTTCCCTTTATACCCCCTTTTTTGTCATTCCAATTACAATGATTTGTCACACCATCCGGATTGATTCCAAAATCCAGACCGGTATTTCCAAAAAAAGCATATAGATACCACCCGGAATCCCACTCCATAGAAAATTTTTTATGATTTTGATTTGCAATCTCTAAAATTTTATCCAAGGATTCCACATCCGAATCACTGAAATATTTTTTATTATAGTATAGAAAATATCCGTTATCTGCCGTCATCGGATACGCATACAAAGTGTCATTGATCGTTGCCGCCTCCACGGATTCTTTGACATTTGCTTTTTTTCTTCCTCCGCATTCGGAACCAGATACAATGCACCTGCCGCTGCCAGACCGGACAACTGATCATCCGGAAAAATAAATACATCCGGCGATTTATGGATCTCACCAAGCATCACATTCTTTGTCTCAGAATCTGCATTTTCTTCCAGTGTAATTTCAAAATCCGCCTCTGATGCATACTGCTTTTGAAAAGATTTGATCATCTGCTCCATCATCGGAAAATTCGGTTTTTCCGCCCACACCCGAAGTTTGATCGTTCCGCTATTTTCACTTTTTTGTTCCTCTGTCTCCTGCTGTGTCGTTTCTGCTTTTTCTGCATTCGGCGTTTCCTGATTTTTCCCACATCCGCATAGAGAGGCTGTGAGCATTGCCAAAGTACAAATGAAAGCAATCATTCGTTTTCGCATCACATGTTTCCCCCTTTGTAAACTCCTGTTTCTTTTTCCCTCAGAAACGATTTACTTTATTTTTTACGTTTATTATCTACATCGGCACTTGTCTACAAAGTTATATACTTTATTTCCATGAATTTCCTACAAAAATAATTCCTGTTTTTCCCCCTGTGTTCTGTAATGTTCTCTCGGAGTCTCCTTGCGCCTGCTTTTGCAAAGATACAGAAAATATGCTATGCTTTATGTAATGTTCTCTCGGAATCTCTTTGTGCTTGATTTTGTGAGATGATTTTCTGCCACAAAAGCGGGTGCAAGGGAGATTCCGAGAGAACATTGTAATGGAAAGGAGTTTTCAAATGAATGGAAAACAAACAGTCTTAGTTACAGGCGCATCCAGAGGAATCGGAAAAGCGATCGCTGAAAAATTTGCCAGCGCAGGTGCTCAGCTGGTCTTAAACTGCTGTCATAGTGAAACACAACTAATCGAATTTCAGAAGAAGTTAAAAGAATTGTATCATACAGAATCTCTGATCTGCATCGGTGATGTCGCAGATGACGGATTTGTCAAAGATATGTTTGCACAGGCGCGCGAACGGTTTGGCAAAGTCGATGTCCTGATCAACAACGCCGGAATTTCTTATATCGGGCTTTTGACGGATATGGACCTGTCCGACTGGAACCGTGTGATCCAGACGAATCTGACCTCTGTCTTTTCTTGCTGCCATGAAGCAATTCCGGATATGGTACATGAAAAAAGCGGTGCCATTTTAAACATCTCGTCTGTCTGGGGAACGGTCGGCGCTTCCTGCGAGGTGGCATATTCAACTGCAAAAGGCGGCATCAATGCCTTTACAAAAGCACTGGCAAAGGAACTGGCGCCAAGCCATATTTCTGTCAATGCCATTGCCTGTGGTGTCATCGATACCGATATGAATGCCTGTTTTTCCCCGGAGGAACGAAAAGAATTGGAAGACGAAATTCCGGCTGGACGTTATGGAACTCCGCAGGAAGTCGCAGAACTCGCCTATTCCATTGTAACTGGTCCATCGTATCTGACCGCACAGGTGATCACTATCGATGGCGGCTGGATCTGATCTTACGCTTTGTATCCACAAATATAAAAAAATTTCCCGACTTGTCCACAAAATATCGTAGACAATGTCGGGATTTTTCTTTTCTAGTGTGCTGACACGCTCATTTTCAGCCTAATGACGCAGAATGTTTTTTCAAGTGTGCCGTTTCAAAACCGCAGGCGTAGCGGGGGCTACGTCGAGGATTTTGGAATGGTGCAATTGGAAAAACAGGCAAGTCAGTTAGGCGAAATATGAACGTGTCAGTACACTAGCCTACTGTGGCAGTTTCGGTAAAAAAGTTTCTGCCATGCTGCCCAATCCGTAGCGTTCCATGATTCTGCCCAGTCCGTCTTTCACTTCCTGACGTGTGAATCCGTTTTTCTCTAAAAACTCATCGCTCTGCTCATTTAAATGCGAATAAAATAACAGGGCAATCTTTAAATCCTGCTGGTTTTCTCCATCCGCCAGATCATCCAATTCATCCTCTGCCTGTGCGATATGTCCGTCATCCGTCAGACTGTTTAAACGCATCAGATTATTTTTTGCCTGCGTATCTTCTGCCGTCTCTTCAAACGGATTGTCTCCATCTACGTGGAACACCAGACGCAGGACACTTCTCACCATCTCGTGGATCATTCGCATCACAAAATCCTGTTCAAACATAACCTTTCCTCCTCTTTTCAATCTGTACCCTATTTTACCCCACTTCCCCCAAAATAGCAATCAAAAGGCTGATGTTTTCCAATCCGGACGCTCAGAAAGTCTGTCCGCAGGTGCTTCACGCGAGTCTACCATCCGAAAAAACAT
>JBJENW010000353.1:0-36506 GCA_051880395.1 Lachnospiraceae bacterium
TTGAACCAGCCGCCCCTGTGCGCATCCCCCGCCGAATCCCGGAAACGTCCGCATAGGAATCCCTAGGTTTAGATGCAAAATCTCTATTGAATTTTTTTTGTTGTTAGTATATACTTTTCTCAAACTGAAACCTACCGGGTAACACCGGTCAAAACACAGGAGGAGAATTATGCGTCATTTAATGAGTCCACTTGACTTATCTGTCGAAGAATTGGACAAGCTGTTGACACTTGCCAATGACATCGAAAAAAATCCCGAGAAATATGCACACGCATGCGAAGGGAAGAAACTGGCGACTCTTTTTTACGAGCCGAGTACCCGCACCCGTTTGAGCTTTGAAGCTGCCATGCTGAATCTTGGCGGAAAAATATTAGGATTTTCCAGTGCCGATTCGAGTTCCGCTGCGAAAGGCGAGAGCGTTGCAGATACCATCCGTGTGATATCCTGTTACGCAGATATCGCTGCGATCCGCCACCCGAAAGAGGGCGCGCCTCTTGTAGCATCCGAAAAATCAAGCATTCCGGTCATAAACGCAGGAGACGGCGGTCATCAGCATCCGACCCAGACATTGACTGACTTACTCACGATCCGTTCCCTGAAGGGACGTCTCGACAATCTGACGATCGGTCTATGCGGCGATCTAAAATTCGGTCGTACCGTTCATTCTCTTATCAATGCACTGATTCGTTATCCAAACATCCGTTTTGTACTCATCTCTCCGGAAGAGCTGCGCGTTCCAGGCTACATCCGCGATGATGTACTGCGCAAAAACAATGTTCCGTTCGAGGAAGTCGAACGCTTAGAGGATGCCATCCCGAATCTGGATCTGTTGTACATGACACGCGTACAAAAAGAACGTTTCTTCAACGAAGAGGATTACATTCGCATGAAAGATTACTACATTTTAGATAAAGAAAAGATGGCCCTCGCGCCAAAAGATATGCTCGTTCTTCATCCACTCCCGCGTGTCAATGAAATCTCCACCGAGGTAGACGATGATCCACGTGCGGTCTATTTTAAGCAGGCGCAATACGGTGTCTATGTCCGCATGGCACTCATTTTGACACTGTTAGAAATCGAAGTATAAGGAGGGGATCAAATGTTAAATATCAGTGGAATCAGCGAAGGATTCGTATTAGACCATATCAAGGCAGGCATGAGTCTTTCCATCTATCACGATCTGAAATTGGATGAATTAGACTGTACCGTTGCCATCATAAAAAATGCCAAGAGCAATAAAATGGGCAAAAAAGACATCATCAAAGTCGAATGTCCGATCGATGCCATCGATCTTGATATCTTAGGATTTATCGACCGTGATATCACCGTCAATGTCATCAAAGGGGACCGCATCGTAGAAAAGCGTACCCTGACTCTGCCGCGCGAGATTCGAAATGTCATTTCCTGTAAAAACCCGCGCTGCATCACCTCCATTGAACAGCAGCTCGATCAGGTATTTGTCCTCACCGATGAGGAAAAAGCCATCTACCGTTGCAAATACTGCGAGGAAAAATATCATTCCAAAAAACATGCATAAAAAACCGGAGCCGTTTTTCGCGGCTCCGGTTTTTTATTCAACATAACTCTCTCGCTTCTCATAATGATCTAACAGCAGATTTACATCCGCTTCTTTCGTATCCATTCCGTTTTTTACACCTTCCAGATATAAAAAGCCATTGCTGAATGTTCGAAACATCTTCTGCATCCGTTCGGTATTAAACAACCGCTTGTCATTCACTTCATCCCACATCTGTTGCGTCAAAAAAATATTGTCGGTCTGCACCTGTGTATTCAGCTTTGTCAGTTTCGCCTGTACTTCCTTACTCCAGCCACACGTTTCCTGAATCTCTTCTGCTATGACATCGATCATCGACACATATCCGCTGTACTTAAAAAACGGATCCGGAGACTGCACACAGGCCACATATGCCAGAAAATCCACCTCATCTTCCCGCATGTACCCTTTCGCATAGGCAAGTCCGCGACAGATGGCATACGGTTCATTTACGACATACATACGTGTATTATAGGCTGCCTCCATACTGAATCCCAGATATACACTCTTTAAGTCTTTCTGACACATCCCGCTGGAGGCAAGCATCGGTTTCACCTGTGGATAATATCCGCTCAGCTGCGGATACGCATGAGAAATTCCAGTCATTGCGCGATGTGCAGTCTCATCGAACAATTCACGATTTACTGTCAAAAACCCGTTTTCGTCCCGCTCAAACTGATCACTTAATGCATTTGCGCTTTCTGCAACATGATTATACAAAGCGAACAGTTTCTCTTGCTTCTGATCGATTTCTCCATCAACATTCGCAGAAATTCCGGTACAGTGATAAAGAATGGATCCATTTAATGTCTGCAGTAACAGTAAAATATTGAAAGCCCACGCAATGCCGTTCCACCAGCATTTCGCCACATGACGAATTCTTGTGTCATAGAAAAATACAGCAAACAAGATCAAAAGAAACAGCCCAACGATTATTGCAAACACCAAAAGATACAGTAACATTTCTCCCACTGTAAACGGGATCAGACTCATGATACGCCCAAATGTATTTTCCCAAACCGGAAACAGATGTGTCGTATACCAGTCACAGAACCCTTTTGATATCCATGCCACCACATTCAATACGATCGTCAAAAGAAGAAGCACTCCCCACAAAATATACCTTCTTCTTTTTTGCACGATCTGCTGCTTATTTGAGGAACGCCAGTCTCGTGACGCTTTTTCCTGTCGTTTTTGTTCTTTTTCTCTGCGCGCCTCCCACATATTTTTTTTCCTGCTCATACCCCTCACCCCCTGCCATTTTCTAAGTGTTTTTAAAGCCTCTTTTTTTAATTCAGATCATATAGGCCTACCTGCAGAACCGTAATATTTGTAACGGAAGAATCTTCATATTCTTTTTCATTTACATCTTTATAATGAGAAAGCAGTGTCACCCGAAATTGCTTTTCTCCCATTTCCTTTACCTCTGCATACGGTACTTCAAAGTAGTACTCCCCGTTCTTTTCCACCGCTATATATCCCTGCTCATCCGGCTGCAGGGTCGGCTCCGCTTCCCTTGCTCCGGTAATAAATGCTGCATCCGGTACATCCTTTTTTCCTTTTTGGAGCGGATGCGAGCTTCCTTCTTTTTGCGTGTACTCGGCGTAAGTATTTTCTCCAATCTTTTCCTCAATGAGCATCCGATACGCATCATACTTCGCAATACTCGTATCGTTCACTTTCAGATTGATTGGCAGCGAAAATCCCGTCTCATCGATCTGATCATCTGTCGTAATATACAATGTCACATTATTTTCATTTGTAACGATGTCCGGGTTTGTTACATCAACAGTCGGCGGATCCGGATTGATCCTGTATGCAGCGATCATCGTATTGATAAACAACTGCATTTCTTTTTCTGTCACATCATTCTGATGTCCGACACCGGTATAGGTAACATTTCCGGTATTATAAATGTAAAAGTTACTTCCACTGTCACCTTCTCTTGACGAATAAATATAGTTATTGATCCGTTTTTCCTGTGCCGTTTTTCCGCTATTTCCGGAACTGTTTGCCACCTCACCATTCCATCCATCATATATGGTCAGTGGTGCATTCAATTTATCGAGTTCAGCCGAATACCGCACGCTCTGATGATCCGTCAGATTAAACCAGACTGCAACATCTCCCTGATCCCGCTGTTCGAAATTTAACTGCCGGTTCTGTCCGTGTGTCGTTGACGTTTTGATCACATCCGGGATATCATACGGATATTCTGTCAACTGGCTTCGGTTTACAATTCCCACATAATTTGTTGTATAGTTTACGGTTCCACTCTCATTTCCATTTGTTACAAACGGAGGCGGATTTCCCTCTGCATTCGACCGGTCCGCATAGGAACCTCTCGTAAAGTTTCGTCGAAACAAACGTGTCGCGTTGTCTTCCCGGTTATCTGTGCTCTTATTTTGACCGCAGACCTCCCGCAGTGTATCCTCAAATGCCGACAGTTCCTTATCTGGGAATTCTGCTCCCTTAAAGGTGTCATCTCTTACCATATCATGACTGAATATCACACTTTTTCCACGATCGATAAAATCCATGACTCCGTTATGGAACGTCTGATTATCGGTATACAATGCCTGATCCATATATCCGAATATGATCATATCATATTTCTTCAGGTAATTGATCCAGCCTGCTTCGTCGTTTGTTTTTCCAAATTTTTCCATCCATTCATCGTTCTTTAGAAACTCTACCGTAATATCATATCCCGGCACATCCTTGTACAGATTAAACAATTCTAGTGTACGTTCGGAGTCTTTGCGCAACGCATCCATTTTGGCATTATAATCCTGGATGATCTGCGCTTCCGACCGGTGCTTGTTATCCTCTCTTACCAATCGTTCTACCAAATCCGGATTGCTCTCTTTACTGATGTGCGCATATACCTCGTCAAACGTAACACCGGTATAATCAATATTTCCGTTTCCTCCGATTCCCTGTCCCTGCATCTGAAGATTTGGATTCATCTGCAGCACCCGGATCGTAATATCCGTTTTCGGTTTCACTGCCGCATATCCGATTTCGCTGTCCCGGATATCTTTATTGTCTGTACCGTCCGCATTGATCCGATTCGCTTCTAACTTCCACGGCAGCATTCCGCGATAAGAACTGCTGAGCGGACGGGATACCGTATATGTCTTATTTGCCTCAAATACCTGTTCAAAATCATCGGTACTGATATTTTCGGTATCGGCAGCTTCCGGTTTTCCGTTATCTGTCAATTCCATCTGTTCTTTCAGTGAGCCTGTATAGATACCATCACTGTCCGTATCCCCGTATAGATTCAGATGATATCTTGCGCCCTCTGGACCAATGATCTTAATCGTATAATCCAGGTTATTTGCGTAGTCCATCTCTTTTATCGTCTGATCCTCTGCTGTCTCCCCCTGCTCGTTTTCATCGTTACGGGTTCCGTTACTTTTCGTATAGCCGTAACTGATCGGAGCGGAATCTATGACCAGCTTACACTGCTCTTCCAGCAATGCTTTTTCCAAGTCATCCCGATTTAGGAATGCATTATTGATAAAGAACTTACAATCTTCACTCTCTGCATCCGCGTGGAAATATTCCCTCATAAATGCCTCGATATTCGAACCCGGTTCGATTTTTGAGGTGTCAACCTGCATGATCCTGTATTTGCTCTCTAATACCTGCGAAGGAATATGATTCTTTTTTTCCTCATCTGTTCTTTCCTTATACTGCTGAATCTGGTATGCTTTGTATGTATCGACATTTGGCGCATCCTGCGAAAAGCTCTCAAAATCTGCTTTCGTCTTTTCTGTTTTCGTAAAGTAAGTACTGTCGATGACGATCGGCTTTCCTGCCCGCATAAATGAAACCAGCTCATGCAGTTTTTTCTGTGTGATGTCATTTCCCGTATACCGCAGATTGCTCGACCGTGATACCGTATCTCCCGACTTTGTATAATAATAACTTGCCATACTCGGATCATTGGTACCACCGTTTCCACCGTTTGAAGCATCCCGCATCGGTCCAAACAGGATCATATCGTACTCTGCATTCAGATCATCCAGATTTCCGACGAATTCATAGGATGCCATTGTGCGCACTTCAATATCTTTCTCCCAGTCAATGCTGCCTCCCTTGCCACTTCCTTCAAATCCCTGAAGCAGGGAAGAATAATACAATTTCCATGGATAATTTTCATTTTTATATACAAATGTTCCACATGGCTCGATCTCTAAAATTTTCAGATGGCCTTTTTTATTTTTTTCTGGTTCTTCTGGTTCTTCACTGTCTCCGGTTCCACGAAGAATATACTCTATCGCATCATTTCCGGTAATATGTGTCGGTCTCTCCTGTCTTTTTTCTTCAAAATAATCAAATGCCGGAGACGTACTCGTAAAGTTCTGTTGATCGTCCTGTTCCTCGATCACCGGGTCCATTCCCAACTGCCAGAGCGTCTCATCCCCGTTAAACGCCATTACTTTATCACGAATATCGTAATGTTCGATTGGAAGCGCATGTGGCAGTTGCACAAGCTGTCTGTGCATCTCATTCTGACTGTCATAAAATGTATCCTGGTTCCATTTCATATTTTGATATTTTGATAGATTCTTCTCAATCTCTTCTCCAAACGTTTCATAAAACACACGAGGCGCAAACTGCAGCAGCGCATAACAGAGATTTCCTGTATTCTGCCCTTCCATCATCGTAACATTTTCCAAAATGATCGCCGCCGGATTTTTGCCTGCCATACGTTTTACGATCGCCCACATGGTATTCCAGCTGATATCATTCTTACTGAAACGATATTCCACGCTCTGCGTAGACGCATAATCCAGACATGGCGTTTCATTTTTTTCAAACTCCACTTTATGATATTTTTTCCAGATTTCCGGCATCGGCTGTCCACCCTGTTTTCCTGCATGAATGTAGATTAAATCTGCCTCATTGATAATATCCTCACTCACTTCCTGACATTCCAGTGTCACCACCTGAATCGCCATCTCATCGGATGTTTTCCCATAAATCTGCTGGATCAGTTTATCTTTATTCAAATATTTTTTATTTTGTATATACCGAACCGGCTCTGTACGCGTTGTCCACACCTGATCGGCGGTATAATCTGTCGGTATATTTTCGGTATTTTCTGCTTTTACCCAGTTATAGTCTCCCTTCCCTTCTTTGTATACAAATGTAGCATTATTTTCATCCGGACTCTGCTCGCCTGCATTTGACTTTAAAACAAAATTTCCTGTTTTATCTGTCACTTTTTGATAATATCCGGTCTGGGTTGCTTGTTGATTCTGCCAGCGATACACACTCGTATCTGCATCCGCTTCTTCTTTCGTTACGATCTGACAAGTATCCGGCAGATTTCCTTTGTTGATTTCGGTATCTGCTGTTCCAAAATACACTTTACTATTCTGTGGCACCTGATCTCCAAATACAACATTCGATTCGCCATTGAGATAAAATTCATATGGTCGTCTTTCTTCTGGCAGATTCGTCGATGCAAGATGGGACACCAGATCATAGACAGCAGCGTTGTCATTCACTGCTGCATCCATATCGATGGGTTCACAGCCTTTGATCATATAACCGATCTGTGCCTGACAACGGGTGGGTACGATTTCTAAAATCGTCAGCGGATTTTCCATCGAACCGATCGGTTTTTTCGTATTTGTCTTTTTCATATAATACGGTTTTCCGTCTGCTCCGGGTCTGTTTGAAACCACCAGATTATCCCGCACCGTTGCATACGAATGCGTTTGTCCTTTCCAGAACACGAGTCCGGCCACCACTGTACTGAGCAATGCAACGCCGGCAATGATTCCTATAATCCCCTTTTTTTTCATGCGCTTACCCCTTCCCTTGTTCTTTTCGTTTCACAGGCACTTTCTTTTTATAAGAAGAGGGAATGCTCTGCACTCCCTCCTTTCTTATTTAATTTAAATCATACAAATCCAATGGTAAAATCGTGATATTTGTTTCCGAGATTGTGGTATGTCCGTTTCCACTGGAATCTCGATAGAACGAAGTCAACGAAACATTTACGGTCACTTTTCCTTTGTCTTTCACTTCCTGATATGGAACCTCGAAATAGTAATTCTTGTTCTGTTCGACAGTCAGATTTTTTGTACTCTCATCCAATTCCACTTTCTGACGGCCGTTATCTCCTAACACCCACTCACCGTCATCCTCTATTTTTTCCCCGATATAAAGTGGATGTTTTGTCGCGTAACTTGATGTATTTGCGTCCTGTCCTTCCTCGTAAATCTGCATCGTATATGTTTTTCCCGGCACGATACTCGTATCTCTTACCTTTAGGTTGACCGGAAGTGCTAAGGATGCAGCATCTACTACCTGATCGTCCATATTGATATACATCGTATAGGAATCTTCCCCTGTCTCGATGACATCTTTATTTGTAATATCGATCGTCGGGTCATCCGGTGTTGTCCGGTAAGCGGCGATCATGGTATTGATAAATAATCGGACCTCATCCGGCGTCATATCATTTTGGTGTCCCACACCGGTATAGGTTACATTCCCCGCATTGTAAATATAGAAATTATTTGCACTGTCTGCCTCACGCGAGGAATAAATGTAATGATTGTCATTTGTAGGTGTCACACCATCTGCCAGATCAAAGCCATCAGCAGAAAGCTGATCATAATAGCGGCTACTGCAAGAATCCGTCAGATTAAACCATACGGAAACATCGCCTTTTTCCCGCTGTTCTAAATCAAGCTGGAAATTCTGTCCGTGTGTCGTGGAAGTTGCGATCACATCCGGGATCGCATACGGATATTCCGTCAACTGTGACTGATTTGCAATGCCGACATACCGCGTGATATAATTTCCCAATCCTGCTTTCTCTCCACTTCGATCCACCGCTGGCGGCGCCTGACCATTCACATCAGATCGATCGGCATGCATTCCTGCACCTTCGATATAATTCCGTCTAAACAACTGCGTTGCATTATCACCGTCTTCTCCCTCCACCGGAATCAGACTTTTCGTCGTTGCATCATAATTTCGTTTCCGCTGTCCACAGATATCTCGCAGCTCTCCCTCGTAAACCGAGCGTTCTCTTTCTCCGTTAAACTGATTATCTTTGATCATATCGTGGCTGACAATGATACTCTTTCCCGATGCAAGGAAATTTTTCAATGCCGTATGAAAAATCGTACTATCTGTATACATGGCAACATCCTGATATCCCATGACGATCATATCATACTGCGCAAGATATTTCTCCCATGCCGCCAAGTGCTGCGCATTTGTCGTTTCATCTTCCGTATCACCATATGTATTTTTCCAGTCAACATTTTTCATAAACGTTAATTGAATATCATGATCGGGCAAAGTAGACGTATACTGTTCAAAAAGCCTTCCCGCTATAGAAGTTTTATCTGCAAAGTTTATCGTGCCTCGTACTCCTGCCTCTGGCTCATAGTCCATTGTTTTACACAGATTCATCTGCAATACCTTGATCTGGATTTTTCCGCCTGTTGATTTTACTGCCGCATATCCAATCTCGCTCGACCGGATATGTTTATTATCTGTCCCGTCGGCATTGACTCGGTTGACTTCCAGTTTCCACGGAAGAATTCCTTTGTAATTTTTTCCTAATTTCCGCTCAATCGTATAGACTTCATTTGCCTCACAGATCAGATCATCGAAATCACTCGCGATCTGCTCATTTTCCTCCGAAGTCGTCGCGTTATTTTTCGCCAGCTCCACCTGTTCTTTCATCGAACCGATATAAATTCCGTTACTGTTAAAATCCCCGTATAACCGTACATGATACTTTGTTCCCTCCGGTCCATGGATTTTAAACCGATACATTAAAACACGGTCGTTATCATCCACATATGGAATCGTTGCTCCATCAATCGTGTTACTTACTTCCACGTTGTTCACCGTCGTTGTAGTATCCGTATACTGATAATCCTGTGGTCTTCCAAACGTTTCGTTGTAGTCTGCTTCCGTCATATTTGTCAAATCTTCCTCTGTGCTGTTATCGTTTGCAATGAATTCCAGACGGCAGCTCTCCTCCATCAATGCCTTCTCCAGACGACTGGTCGAAATGTAAATTCCGTTTGACACCAGATTGTCCTGAAAAGAATTCTGAAGATTCTGTCCACTGTAATAAGCAAAGAGTCGTGCAACATTCGAACCGGCTTGTATCTTTGATGTATCCACAGAAACAGTTTTCGAATTCGTAAAATGAAAATAGAGATTATCCACCACGATCGGTTTTCCGGCCTCCAAAAAGGATTCCAACTCATACAATTTTTTCTGGGTAATATCGTTTCCAGTATAGGTCGTATTTGAATTTGGTGCTACCGCATCTCCTGAGGATGTATAATAATACTCTTTGACACTTTGATCATTGACACCATTCTTTCCGTTCGATGCATCTCGCGTTGGGCCGAAAATGATCATGTCATATTCCGAATTCAGATCATCTAAATTTCCTACAAACTCGTACGATGCCATGGTGCGGACTTCAATATCCTTTTCCCAGTTGATCGGACCGTCGTCCTCCGTATCTAAAATTCCGTCCGGACCACTTCCATCCAACCATGTGAACAGCGAACGATAATAGGCTCTCCATTCCGGATAATCCTTATCATTTCCATAGACAAATGTGCTGCACGGTTCAATCTCTAATATTTTTAAATGTCGTTTTCTATTTGCCGTGTTTTTATTTCGAAGAATGTACTCGATCGCCTCATTTGCGCTGATCTTTTCCGGACGATCGTTTGCCTCGCCACCATTCTTTTCCTGAAAATAATCAAATGCCTCTGTATTTTGTCCTCCGTTTTGCACGTTATGGTATTCCGGAATGACTTTATTTAGAAACTTCTGCCAGATTGCTTCATCTCCATTAAACGCAAAAACTTTATTCCAGATTTCATAATTACCGGTCTTCAACCATTTGATCTGCATCGCGCTGTAATCGGATACATGAAAGGTTTCCTGCCCCCATTCTCCCGCGATCAGTTCCGTCTCGCTTTTTTGAAACTGTCCTGTATTTCCGGAAGTGCTTAATGTGGTACTCACCTTCGTGATCCGGTCTTTAAATGTTTCATAAAACACACGCGGTGCGTACTGCAGCAGACAGTAATACAATTTATTTGTATTCAGCCCATATGACATACTCGTCTCATCCAAAACAATTCCACACGGATTCATTCCCGCCATACGTTTGAAGATCTCCGTGACCGTATCCCAATCCATGTCATTTTCCTCAAATTTAGTCGCCACCTTCTGTCCATTCATCATGAGACCTCCATCTGTTTGTGTCACTATCTGCGTCGGATCATCCTGATGCCCCAGATTCCACAAGCTTACGAGCGATGAGCCGCTGTGATCTCCATGAATGTAGATCAAATCTGCCTCGTTTATGATCTTTTTCATTTTTTCCGGATTATTCTGAAGCATATCCGGCTGTACCGTGATCACGCGCGATGTCCACTCTTCTGATTGCTTCTGATAAACCTGTGGAATCATGCGGTCATTATTCTTCACCGACACTTCTGTGATTTTATAACAGATTTCTTCTTCCCGGAATGTCCAGACCTGTTCTTGTGTATAATCGGTCTCATGCGGTGTATCACTTTCCTCCTGGGTCCATATATAGTCCCCACCATCCTGATACTCAAATGTACAAGTTTTTCCTTCGATTTCTTCCGTTGTCGGAATTTCCTGCATCACCTGCCCATCTACCTTCAGAACAAATTTGCCACTGCCGTGCTCGACTTTTGTATAATAGCCATCCTGACGTAATTTTTCTTTTTTCAATGTATAACAATTATAATTCGTATTATATTCATCCGGCTCTTCCGTATAATGTGCCGGCAAATGTCCATAATCCACCTCTTGCAGATTTTTACGGTCAAAAAATATCCGGCTGTCCGTCGTATCCGGAATCTGATCTGCAAACACCCTTCGTTCCGGCTGTTTATACATACTAAGAATCTGCTCATCTTGTGTCCGACCATTCATGAACTGCGATTCGATTTCCCCATATGTAGCGGTGTACTTCAGCGCCTTATTAAGATCCACGGGTTCACATCCCGGAATCATATATCCGATCTCTCCCATATAAGTCGCAGGTACGATCTCCAATATTGTAAACGGATTTTCCTCTGACCCTAAATCATCCGGATCCCTGGATGTTTTCTCCGTATACTGTGCAAGATCCGTAACAACCTGATTTCCCGCTGTCGCATATGTCTTTGTTTTTCCTTTCCAGAATACCGCTGCCGCCACCGCTGCCACTGCTGTGACCGCGACCACACACGAAACGATTCCAATCCATCTCTTTTTTCTCATAATTCTCACCTCTTACTTACGGCGTACCGGAATCAAGCGTCACACTCTCCGCTTCCTTCAGAGGATTTCGCGATGTCACATCAAAGCTCGTCGTATAAGAACGCTTCGAATTCCCTTTCCCATTATGCACTTCCATCGTCACCGTCAATAACTTTTTTGACTGAATTTTTACCGCAAAAGAATCTACCTCATCGACCAGCTTCTGTTCCCCCTGTCCGGCGATCGACTGCACTGTATACTCCTCTTTTTGAGGATCTGCTTTTGTACAATTGAATCTTTGAAATGTCATTTCCCCGGTTGTATCATTGTAAGAAATACAAGCTGCATGATACTCTCCCGTCGGTTTCCAGTCTTCGATATTCATCGGACTTGACGGATGACTCGGTTCCCGTTCCTTCTCTCCGATCAACCACAATTTTTTTACAGCGTCTTTCGTCGGATCATTTTTTTCTAAATAAACTGCCCGATTCGTATTTAACATAAAATTGTCGATCTGATTTTGTACCACCTGTACTTTCGACTGCACTCCGACTTCGGAATGCGATTTTTTATATTGATTCAGACAAAAAGAAAGAAAGCTCACGATCGCCAAGCCCACAACGGAAAGGATCGCCATCGTCACAATGAGTTCCACCAGAGAAAATCCCCGGTCATATGTTTTTTCTTTTTTCTTCTGTTTCCAGTGAATCTGTCGCATCGGACACCACCTCCCTTTTTGCTCTTCTAATTTTCATGATAGTCACATTTTCCGGTATCCGGATAAAATTCCAGTGTTTTTGTCCGGTTTTTTGACGCCGTCTGTACGATCAGTTTCGTACAATACGCGGTCGTATCAGAAACCTGTCCATTCTCATCCTGCACTTCTATCGTTCGAAATGCGCCGGTTCCTTTTTTGAATCGCACAATGAGTCCTTCCTTTTCTTTTTTTATTTCCTTTTTACCGCCTGTATACTCATACGAAATAAGAATCCGTTTTGTACTTCCTAACTTTTTCTTCTCACCGCCGTCCCGCTCTAACCAGTAACTGTCCCCTTCCTGATAGACCTTCATATAGACGTCCTCGCCCTTACTCATCGTATCTACCTTCGTCTCGGAAACGGCCTGATAAAGAAGTTCTCCAGCCTGTTTGGCATAAAATCCGGTCAAGGAGGAAATGCCATAAACCGCCCCCACCGATAAAATCGCCATGATCGCGATCGTCACGATCAGTTCGATCAGGGAAAATCCTTTATCATTTTTTTGTAGCTGTTTCATGGCTCTTTCCTCCTTTCTATTCTTTATCCTTGCTCCAGTTATCATATTCCACAAGATCGGATACGGATATCGCACTTCCTGTTGCATCCTGGTTTCCGGTATACGCTGACGCATGTTTGACATATTCTGCCGGAGTTGCATCCTGCAGCCCTGTTCTATTTGAATCTGCATTTGCGAGCAATGCCTGCGCAACCGCTGCCGCATCCGGCTCTATTTTTACACCATTGTTGACTTTGACATTTCCCTTTGCAATGATCGTACCTTTAAAATTCACACCCGCATCGATCGTCACATTTCCGTTTGCGATCACCAGACACAACCGTGCATTCCCACCTGTAGAAACCGGCAGCTGCGTATTTGTGATCTCATAATCTCCGTTTTTCACGATTGCTGCGAGTTTTTTCTCACCGCTTGTCACAAATTGAATCTCATCCCCGGTAACGATCGTGTGTTTTACTCCGGTTGCCGCACTCTCTTTCATTTCGTAGATCAGATTATCATAAATATCATTCTGCTGCTCCTCTGCGCTCACAGCCGCATAGTTATACACCAGCTTATGATTCAGTGCAACAAAGTTATCCTCTTTTTCCGTAGAAAAATCGGCCCAGTGCTCCCAATTATTATTATCTTCCAAAAGCGTCGCCGTTGTAAAACGACCTGTGATATCCGGATTCTGTTCTGTAGTCGTACTATCTGTCGCATTCGGTGCCCGCCAGACAAGGTTTCCATTGAAGAAGAAATGATCCTGATCGGCCAGATTTACATCCTGCATCAGACTCGTCGGCAATACCAGCGCATTTGCATACAGATCCACATTTTCCTTTAGTTTCGCTGACTGTTCTACGCGATTCGTCGGATCAAAGTATGCTGCAAAATACCGGTCTGCTGATTCCTGACTGTCAAACTTCAAGAACAGGTACGCCATCGATCCGATCTGACTGACCGGATACCACTCTACCTGATACCCTGTCACCCCGAGCTGGCGCAGCGTTTTTCCCATTCCTTCGATCACCGAATCATAGTTTACGATACTCGATGTCGTTGTATCCCCTTGTTCCGGAATCGTCTCGGAATTTTTCCCTCCGATACTTGACAATTGTGTCGCAGGCATCGGATTCAATTTATTTGCAATGCACTCCCTCGGCACCAGATACGCCGTCTGATTTCGACGAATGGAAATGGATTCACCCGTCTGTACATTATTGCTGTTTTGTTTTCCTGCATTTAATGCATCATTCTGTAAGGCTGTATTTTTACTCTTTGCATTGACATACGCGGTACCGGAAAGCAACAGATCCTCCAATTTGCTTAAATCCAGACTCGCCTTGATTCCGTTTACCAGAATGGAACTGCTGTAATCCGCAGGATTTACTGCAATATCCTGCAGTTTTTCTGTTGTCGGCTTTCCTTTTTCATCTACCAGATCACTTCCATCCACATCCGTCTTATAAACTTTTTCGTTCGTCAAAGACTTCGCCCGCGTCAGATAATCCGGATTTCCAAATCCATACAGGCTTCCTTCCAGCGTAACAATATTCTCCAATTTCGGATTTGCCGTGTTGATCAACGTTAAGTCATTTTCCAAATACGTTGTGCCACCCATTGTATGAAACGTACTTCCGTCAACCATCACATCCTTTGCCCATAGATTTGATGCGATCTGTAGGTCTGCCTTACTGTTTAACTGCATGGTTCCTCCCGTGATCAGCATCGCATCTGTTTCTGCTTTTTTCAAAAACGAGACACCGGAGTTGTTAAAAATACAACCTCGCTTACCAAGATAGGCACTTCCTGTCACAGACACGTTCGCCGCACCGCTATCGGTATTTTTTCCATTGATATCCATACCCGCCAGAAACTGATTATTCGCCACAATCGAAAAAGAAAGCAGTGGCGGAACCAACTCCGTGATTTTAAAATCCAAATCCGGATAACGCAGCACAATATCCGTCTTGATCGTACTGGTATAATGGTCTTTTCCGTGATATGTCACCACAATGTTTTTCAGTGTAAAGAAATCATGTGCATTGGTCAGATAAATGGCATTCGTAACCCCCGGTGTCTTTGTTGTCACTTCCGCTACATCCACTTTATCCGGAGTTGACGCATCATACGGCTTTGAGACATACCCCTGCAAAATCGAGAGTTTGTAACAGCTCGTACCGGTAGTATCCAAAAATTTTGTCTTTAATGCAGCCTCCAGGCGTTTTCCAAATAAATCTTTCCTCTCTTCTTCACTTCGCTTACTAAAATTCGTGATCACATCCCCATACGTCTGTGTCACCGCATCCGACAATTCCTTCTGCAGCCCCGCGCGCACTTCATCCACAGCCTGCTCCGCCGAATAAAACGCTTTTGCCGAATTCGTATTCGCCACTTTCATCCGAAAGTTCATCAAAGCGATCGTCATAATGACCATGACAAGGATCAAAACAATGGAAATCGTCACCAGTACCACCACCAGTGAAACACCTTTATTATTCTTCTTTCGTTCCTGTGATCGATACCAATTCATTGCTGCTCTCTCCTTCTTTGAATACTTTGACCGTTAACGCATAAATGTGATCGCGCTTTTCCTTTGCAACCAGTCCCTGCATTTTTAACAGATCTTTGACATTCACTGTCTTTGTTCCGATACTGTTTCCCTCGTCATCTACCTGAGTAAGCTGCACATTTCCCGATGTGTAATCGCGTGTGCCGTCGTTGTATACCAGTTTGATCTGATCGTCATCGAGATTCGACCGAATCTGTGTGACATAGGAGTTTTCCCGATACTTCCGTCCCGGTTCGATCACGTCGAGTTCGATCTTATAATTTGTATTCTCTACATCCGTGTCCGGTTTTCCGGTATCTGTCATGGCACTCTTATTCTGCCGGATCAGATGCACATTGATCGGCTGCATACCTTCATTTTCAATGACGATCTTTTCTTTCGGATTTGGATCGTTTCTACTACTTGTACTATAAAGTGGCTCATAGAACAGATAAAAGTTTTTTAAAATATATTCCAGTTTTTCCGCTTCATAAATCTTTTGATTTGAAATCGGAGTGATCGTCTTTTTCTTTGTTTCTGTTCCGTCATGGTACTGATATGTATACGATATCGTAAGCCATGCCCGCATGATAAATCTGCTGCCACCTGCTTTCTTTTCTTCTTCCGGAACATACCAGTCAAATTTTAAACGAATTTCCCGTTCCATATTTTTCTTGATATAGTCTTTCGTCTGTTCTGCCGCCGGGACATTGGGTGAAAAATTCCAGTACACACCCGGATAGGACTGGTCTGCAATCTGATCATCCATATTGGTCGGCTGCCTGTAAAATGCATTGAACCGTGAATCCAGATCAATATCTTCCATCAACTCCTGCGAATTATATTTCTTACTATAAGACGGATCGGATGGATCATCGGAAGGAGCGGCCTGATATGCCACCGGATCTAACACGATCGTTGCATCATATTTTCTGGAATTTAACTGCTGCCCCGCACGCGAGATCACATAGCTTCCATCCGCCTGTTTGGTCCCTGCCACTTTTAATGTCGTTGCTGACATGGATTTCGCCCATTCCATCGTATTCTCCGCCACCGTCGTCGCCTCCAGCTTGAGCTTTGCTTTCCGGTTCGTCAGTGCCGAGGAGTAAAAAGCATGTAAAAGCGGAGCGACCACGATCACAAGAATGCAGACTGCCACCAGCAACTCAATGAGTGTCATACCTCTGTTTTTTGCCTGAACCAGTTCTTCTTTTCGTTTCTTATTCATGGGTCTCTCCGCCTTTCTTTCCCTTTCTATTTCGAATCAAACAAATTGTTCTTACCCTGACTTGTGCCGGATGTCTGCGGCTCTTTGTACTTCTTGCCGGTATTATCGAGATAATACAGGTTCACATTCATCGTACCCGCCAAGTCGCCGTTTTCTTCGTTATAGGAAAGTGTCAGGTCTGTCACGGTACGTTTATTTTTATCCTTCTGAATCCGTCCAATGACTTTCTTGATATCCTCATACTTTCCGGTAAACGAATAGGTCACCGGCAGCATATATAAATTGTTTTCCTGTAAACTCTGTACTAAGACCGGATCCGACATACTGATAAGACTGATCGGAATCTGATTTTCCTCGTCCATCTTCTTTGCATAGGCAATGGCATCCTCTCTTCGGATTTCCGCCGGATAACGGGATAAAATGCCTTTGATCTCCTCTTCCATATCCTTCTGCTCTGCGAGATACACATCCATCTTTGCGTACATCTCATCCAAACCTGCTTTTTCCTGCTGCAGCTGCGCGATCTCGGTCTCAAGCGTCGCATTTTCCTCTTTCGTTGTCAAAAACACCTGCGTATAGCAGAGAAGCAGGACTACAATTCCCACGAAAACGAATAATAATTTTTTATCTCTAACTGATAATCCTTTCATGCGTCTTCCCTCCTATTGTGCTTCTGTGGAAGTCTCTGTCCCGGCTTCGGCTGTACTTCCTTCGTCGGTTGCACCTGCCGTATCCGTAGATCCTTCGGTATCCGCTGCTGCGGATGTATCGGTCGATGCCGCTGTATCTGTAGAGCCTGCTTCATCAGTCGAGCCTGCCGCATCCGACTGCTGATTGGTCTCCGATGCCGGATTGCCGTTTGCATCGACATTTCCCTCTTCCTGCATACCTTTCAGGATACAGGTAACCGTAAATTCCTCATGCGCCTGATTATTCTCATCAACCGCCTCTGATACACTGTCAACCGTAAAGTCAATGAGCGGATCACATTTTCGTAGCATAACGAGAACATCGACTGCAGTATACTTCACATTGGTGCTGACGTTGATGACAAATTCTGTCGGCGTCGCACTCATCACCGATACCTGCACATTCCCCGGCATCTTATTTTCCAGATTACTGATAAATTTCAACAGCTGATCGAGCGGGGTCGATGTGATCGTCTTCAGCTGGGAAATATCCTCATACTTCGCTTTCGTCGCCATATAATTGTCATACGCGACTTTCGCCTCCTGCATACTATCAATCTGCGCCTGCAGGGTTTCTTTCTCATTGATGAGATTTCGATTCTGAATCTTGATCGTCAGACACAGCGCTGCCGAAATGATCAGGCAGACAAGGCAGAACCCCGCTGCCAGATTCGTGCTGGCAAACTCATGATTTCCTTCTTTGCCATTAAAACTCATCTTTCCGATGGTCAGATTCATCGGACTGATCGCACTTCCGATCGGGAGCACGTTTAATGCCAGATCAAATTCGCCCTTATTATCAAAGCTTTCCACCGTCACGCCTTTCACTTCCGTCAATGGTCTGACCGGAACATTCAGCTCGCTGGTTAAAAGTTCCGCCAATCCCCGGCAGCGGGTTCCGACACCCATCAGTGTGATTCCGGTAATGATCGCATTCTGATTTTTCGATGTATAATAACTTAAAGCCCGCGCTACGTTGCTGACTAACATCTGCAGGGAATCCGTCGCTTCATCTTTTAACATTTCCTGTTTGTCCTTGCTTCCGATCTCATCCCCCGGCAGCATCATTTTTTCCAAAAAGGACGGTGTCTTTACACGATAATCCAGTGTCTTGTGGATCCAACGCTTTGTCTCTAAAATCTTCAATGCTTTTTCCACGCTCAGATCGTCTCCAAACTCGCCACTGTCCTGCAAAAGTTCAATGATCTCGCCCAGACCGTAACTGATCGTACGCTGCTGTGCGATGTTATCCTGATCTATGATCGTAAGGATGGAGTTGCGTTCATCCACTTTTAAGGAGACCGCAAATCCGCCTTGTGCTTCCATATTCATACAGTTAAAGATACTGTGTCCCTCATAATCCACATCCGCGATGGTCATGCCACAGGCATTTGCCAGACTGCGATATGCGCTCAACAGTTCATTCGGAACTGCGACCACGCTCAGCTTGATCTCCTTCTTTTCCGGATCCCGCTCCATGATTCTGTGGATCAACTGGTATTGTTTTAAATCGACCGGAAAATATTCCGGTGCATTTGCCTGCAGGACATTTTCGATCTTTTTGTCCTTGACAGCCGGAATGGTGATCTCCCTCTGTGCGATCCGCGCGGACGGAATCGTAAATACCACCCGTTTTGTTCGAATTTTTCTCTCTTTGATCTCTTCCCGGAACCGATTGACAAAATTGTCATCTGTTTTGATCGTTCCGTCTTCTAACATGCCTTCCGGCGTTTCAAATTGAAATGCCGCATAGATATGCGGTTCTTTTGCTTTAAAATCGATCTCTACGACTTTCGTGGTCAACTGATCGATATCAATACTTAATACTCTCCCCGTCATAGTTTTCTTCCTTCCCTCTGATCTCTGTTTTTCCTATCTCTGTGCCGTTTTAACCTCCAAGTAACAGCGACAGATACCACTGTATCATGTTTTCGCCCCACAATGCCGACACCAAAACCCCCGCGGCAAGATAGGGACCCATTGCTAGTTCTCTGCCCTTTCCAAAAAACTTCATTGAGAGCAGATGCAGGACGGAACCACCGATACAGGCGATTCCAAATGCAAGAAGCATTTTTTGCCATCCGAGAAACAGTCCCGCGGCTGCCACGAGTTTATAATCCCCGCCGCCGATCGCTCTTGCTCTGCTGATGACAAAGATCAGCCACAAAAGTACGCTAACGCTAAAAAAACCGATCACATATGTGGACCAGTCTTTCCAATTCAGGAGCAAATGGATTGCTCCCAGAAACCCTATAAAAAGATTGATGCCCACCGGTATCTCATAGGTTCTGTAATCGATCACACTCAGCACGAGAAGCGCCGAGGCGAGCAGGCAGGTCAACACTGCCGTGACAGAAACACCTATCGTATGAAAAATCAAAATGTACAAAAAACCGTTGATGGCTTCTACCAGTGGATACTGTAAGGAGAGGTGGGTATTGCATTTGCGGCATCTCCCCTTTAGAGCCACATAGCTTATCACCGGTATCAAGTCGTACCACTTCAGACGATATCCGCAGGTCATGCAATGGGACGGCTCAAGCACGATATCCTCGTGTTCTGGTATGCGGTAAATGCATACATTTAAAAAGCTTCCGATCACAAGACCGGTCAGTCCGACTAAGATGTAAAGTAAAAATGTTTCCAAAGTGGTCTTCCCTTCTTTCGTTTTTGCGGCAGTCACTTGGGGAATGGCTGCCGCTGCTTTCAGTTTCTATTGCGGATGTCCCCGCTTATTCTTTGGTATGGAAGTTTTCTTTTGTACTTTCGGGTTTTGCGCCTTCGTTTCGCCTTTGTAAAAAATTTACGATTCCGGCTGGCGCGGGGCTGTACTTTGCGAGATCTTTTCGCCTCGGATCTTGGGAATTTGCCGGGCGGACCCCCTGACAAAGCTTGGCTCCGTCTGGTCAGATCGTCGTTCTTTTGTAATAATGGATCTTTTGTTGTCTTTCAGCGGTACGGGGTTGGGGAACCCATTCCACTGTTTTTTTGTCTTGTTTTCCGGCAAGAGTGGGAGCTCCTGTCGGGAGTCCGACAGACCTGTTGAGGAGCCTGCCGGTGAATGTATACTTTTCTATTTTACTTCTATCATTTGGCTTTTATTAATCTTTTTCTCCACGACTTGCACTGCCTGCCGACGATGGATCAGATCCTTCTTTCATACTAGCTGCAAAAGCAAAATCATACTCTGGATTGGTTCCATTCGTTGCCGAAAAAATTGGCTGTAAATTTGATTGCACTGTCACATAAATTGTTACACCAGATGCTCCCCATGACTTCGACTTTAATCCCATATCTTCTTTTTTGAATCCAGCATCTTCAATTGCTTTTTCTAACCAATTTGTAGCGCTAGAGCTTCCTCCCGCGTCATTTGTTGTAATTACTGCTGCACCATTTGATAATGCTATTGTCCCTGTACACCCTGCCATTTCTTCATGATCTGACGCATAGGTCTGAATTGCAGATGTATACTCACTTGCATTTTTGACATCCGTTGATCTTCTCGACTTATCGACATATTTAATCAATGCCGGTGCCAGAATACCAACCAGTACTGCCATGATCGCAATTACTACGATCAACTCCACAAGGGAGAAACCCTTGTTATTGGATTTTGTTTTTCCTCTCATATTAGATACTCCTTCCCGCAGGTGCTCTCCTGCATAACCCTATAAATATTTGTTCTGTAACTGTGGGTTTCCTTTTCTCATGTTCCAGTTACGATTTATCTTAAAAGCGATACCCCATAGGTATGGCTTCTAATTCATTTATAACGAATCCAGATCGGTGTACAACTGAAGCATCGGCGCCATAATGGATGCGATCAACACTCCCACGATTCCGGCTAACAGCAAAATGACCATCGGCTCCATCGCCGCCATCACACTCTGGGTTGCCATTTCCACTTCCTCGTCGTAGTAGTCTGCCATACGATTCAGCATCCCTTCCAGATCTCCCGTTTCCTCACCGACACCGATCATGTGATTGACCATCGGTGGAAACAGTTGACATTCCTCGATCGGTTTTGACAATGGAACGCCTCGTTCCACCTCTTTCTGTGCCTGTTTCAGTGCATCTTTATATAACTGATTGGAAATCGTATCTGATACAATTTCCAATGCCTCATTCATGGATAATCCAGAATACAAAAGCGTACTCAACGTTCTCGCAAAATCCGAGGCTGCTGTCTTGATCGTCAGATCTCCAAAAACCGGAAGTTTTCTTGCGATCGAACCGAGTACATGTTTTCCGTTATCGGTCTGGCTATACAATTTGAATGTAACCACACATAAAACTACGATTGCCGCTAACAACCACCAGTAATGTTGTACAAAAACACTGGCCGATTGTACGGCCTTTGTGATCGCAGGTAAATCTGTTCCCATTGATTCAAACATATCGCTGTAACTTGGAATGACCACCGTCAGCATGACGATCACAACAGCCAGTGCCACGATCGCCACGATGATCGGATATATCGCTGCTTTTTTGATCATCGCCTGCAGTTTCGCCTTTTTTTCAAAATGCTCACTCATCCGAAGGAACGCCGTATCCAACTTACCGGATGCCTCACCGGCACGCACCATACTGATCATGATATCCGGAAATACCTGCTGCTGTTGTGCCATCGCATCCGCCATCGTGCGGCCTTTTCCGATCTCTCTCTGCACATTTTTGATCGCCTGCTGCATTGTCTTGTTTTCCGTCTGTGTCGCCAGCATACTAAGCGCATCGACGATCGTGACACCTGCGGATACCATACTGACAAACTGGCGGCAGAACACGCTCAAATCCCGGGGCGTGATCTTTTTTCCAAAATCGAGATTGATCTCTTTATTTAGAAAGCCGGCCTCCCGCAATTCTAACGGGGTCAGTCCGCTTTTTTTTATTTTCTTTAGTGCATCCGCCTCATCATTGGCAGTAATATTTCCCTTTTTCTGTTTTCCCTCTTTATTGAGTGCGACATATGTATACTCTGCCACCGTTTGAACCTCCTCCCGTTTGAGGGATGTACACTCAGACTTTTCCTGTCTCTGCTTTTTTCATCAAGTGTATAAAGATTCTGAGAGTCATCGGTTTTCTAGTTCTTTCTTACTATAACTGTATCGGTAGATTCTAACTATAACTTAACCCTCTCTGTCATGTCCTCCTGATCCTGGGCAAACGCCACTGCAGTCTCTTTTGAAATTGTCCCACGCATATAGAGATCAAAGATCGAATCATCCATCATCTGCATTCCGGCCTTTTTACTGGTCTGAATAATCGACGGAATCTGAAACGCTTTTCCTTTTCGCACCAGATTTCGTATTGCCGAGTTTGCCAACAGGACTTCAAATGCAGCCACACGACCGCCATCGATTTTTGGCAAAAGCTGCTGTGCAATGATCCCCTCGATGACCGATGCCAACTGCACACGAATCTGTTCCTGCTGATGCGGCGGGAAAATATCGATCATACGATCGACCGCGCTTGATGTGTCATTCGTATGTAAGGTCGAAAATACGAGATGTCCGGTCTCAGCTGCGGTGATCGCAGTAGAAATCGTCTCTAAGTCTCGCATTTCTCCGACAAGGATGACATCCGGGTCTTCACGGAGTGCCGCACGCAGACCGTTCGCATAAGACTTGGAATCATAGCCGATCTCACGCTGATTCACGATCGATTTTTTATGATTATGAATGTACTCGATCGGGTCCTCCAAGGTAATAATGTGTTTCGGATACTTTTCCGAAATGACATTGATCAAAGATGCCAGTGTCGTTGATTTACCACTACCGGTTGCACCTGTCACAAGAACCAGTCCGCGCTTTTTGGTCGTCAGTCCTACAACCGCTTTCGGCAGATCCAGCTCCCAGGGTTTTGGAATTTCATCCGACATCACACGGAGTGCTGCCGCATACTCACCACGTCTGCGATACGCATTTACACGGATTCGACTGTACCCTGCAACTGTAAATGCAAAGTCCAGTTCTCCACGTTCTTTCAGTTCTTCCGCCTGCCGTTCATCAAGCATGGCAAACACCAGATCTTCAATTTGTGCCGGTGTCATCATTTCTTTTGTACACGGCGTTAATTTTCCGTCAATGCGGACCATCAGTGGGCTTCGCGGTGTCAGATGGACATCGGATGCTTTCCGCTTACTCGCCTCCGCCAAAATATGCATCAATTGTTCCAGTTTCTTGTTGTCCGGTAATTTTTCCATATCGTTTCCTCACCCTTTTCTTTCTTCTGCATATGCAAATCTTTTTATATACAGAATATTTTTGTTTCTGTTCCTTCCCACATTTTGTGTGAACAGTCCCAGTTTCTTATACTTCCCTTTTTTGTTTTAGCAGAACGGATTTCTTTCAAAATCCGCCTGCTGTTTTTCTTAAAATCATGGATTTGCCGAACTGATCAGATAGTAGAATAATTGTTCAGCTTTCTGTCCGAATTGTGTCTGAATTGTGTCTAAAAAAATGTTCCTTAATTTTCAAAAGATACACGGATCATTTCTTCCATTGAAGTAACTCCGAGACGTACCTTTACCGCTGCACTCTCTCGCAATGTGTGCATCCCGTCTTTTCGCGCAAGTCGTTCCAGTTCAACAGCACTTGCACCTTTTGCGATCGCCTCCCGCACCGCCGGTGTGACCGTCATGATCTCATACACACCGCTTCGTCCGGCATAACCGGTATCATTGCAATACCGACAGCCGACCGGTTCAAAGATTTCGATTTCTTCCTCTTTTTTCACGCGAAGGAGCTCTTTTTCCTGTTCCGTCGCCATGCGCGCTTTTTTACACCTCGGGCAGAGGCAGCGCACCAGTCGCTGTGCAATAATGCCCTTTAGAGAATCTGCTAAAAGATAACTTTCGATTCCCATTTCTTCCAGACGGGTGACCGTACTGGCAGAACTATTGGTATGTAAGGTACTGACCACCAGATGTCCCGTAATGGACGCCTGCACCGCAATCTCTGCGGTCTCGGTATCTCGAATCTCACCGATCATGATGATATCCGGGTCCTGACGCAAAATGGAGCGCAGCGCACTGGCAAACGTCAGATCCGCTTTCGTATTGACCTGTACCTGATTGATGCCGTCAATATTTGCCTCGACCGGGTCTTCTACGGTGATGATATTGACGTATTCTGTATTTAATTCACTCAACGCGGTATACAGTGTGGTCGATTTACCACTACCGGTTGGTCCGGTAACCAAAATAATTCCATGTGGATTCTTCAACAGATGGTCAAACTGTTCCATTTCCCGTTTCCGAAATCCCAGTTTGGATTTATCCCGTTTCAAACTCTTCTTTTGTGCAAGACGAAGTACGCACTTTTCGCCGTATACGGTTGGAAGAATGGATGTACGGATATCATACTCGGTTCCATCTACAAACATTGTAATACGACCATCCTGCGGTTTTCGTTTTTCTGCGATATCAAGTCCTGCTATAATTTTCAGGCGGGCAATGATTCCCGACAGAAGCGAAATATTATAATTCATCTTTTCATGTAAGACACCATCAATGCGGTATCGCACACGAACCGTCATTTCCAGTGCTTCAATATGCACATCACTGGCATTTAAGCGGGCTGCCTGTTCAATGATCGTTTTTACCAACTGCACGATCGGTGAATCATTCACATCTTCCTCATCCGCTTTTTTTTGTGCTTCCACCTGCTCATGTTCTTTTGCAAACTCCTGTGCCGCTACCTCAGCTTCCGAATTTCCGAAATATTTATCCAATGCCAGCTGAATCTCTTTCGGTGTACTCAAAACCGGTTCCACCTGTAGATTGGTAATGATGGAAAAATCATCGATCGCCACCATATCCATCGGATCCGACATTGCCACACGCACCACATTCATGCTCTTCGGGCTGTACTCAAACGGAATCATGACATGTTTTCGCAGGATATTTCCATTGACCAGTTTCGTCATATCCTCTGAAACAGTTTTCTCCCGTAGGTTTACAACCTCCAGTCCTAACTGTCTTGACAGTGCCTGCACAATATTTTCATCGGTCGTATAACCCTGTTCCACCAGTACCTCACCGATTTTTTTCTGCTGCTTACGTGCCAGCTTTAGTGCTTCGCTAAGCTGTTCTTCCGTAATCAGATTTTCCGCGATCAACATATCGCCGAGACGCTTTTTTTTTCGAAACATCAATGTCATACTCTTTCCCCTCTTTGTACCATAGTAAACTGTTTCTTTTCCGGTCCAGCATCTGTCTGTTCTATTCTAGTCTCTATTATACTCTATTTTTTGATTTTTTGCACTATAATATACAACAAAAAATATTTTTTTAATATTTAGTTTACATATTTTATATTTTATATTTTATACCAATTTAATACCGCTTTCCTGTATATTTATGCATTCTTTTTTCTGAAAATTAGGACTTTTTTCCTAATTTTGTCAGGATTGGAAAATCAACCAGACACATACTGTTCTATAAAAATATATCGGAACGTCTCCTTTGATTATAAATAGCATCTATTCATCTTTGCCTGATCAAAAAGCATAAAATTCGTTAATTCAAGCGTTTTTATTTTCATAAATTCACCTCGGCTTTTTCTCAACCAGTCGTTTCCAATACACAGTCTGGTTCCAAGACAGGGCATCCCTGCGCCCAAAAACATGGTTCCTACATCCGTGAGATCCTGTTCTTAGAGTGCCTTATACTCGAAGGCGATCCTGAGAGTATTAGGCACTCTTAGAACATAGCTCACGGATGTAGGAACCATGTTTTTGGGCGCAGGGATGCCCTGTCTTGGAACCAGACGTCCGTGTTATAAGAATTCCAAAAAAAATTCAATACAGAAAGAAGCAAAACGATAAGCCGGGTTATGTCGTGAATGATCATCTATCTAGAGAAACTGTCGCCAATTCCTTCAAGCGACCTACCCAAAGCTGGCGGGCCACGTCAACGCTTTTGTTCGGTCTTGCTTCGAATGGGGTTTACATGTGCCCTCCCTGTTACCAGCGAGGCGGTAGTCTCTTACACTGCCTTTCCACCCTTACCAGACATTCTGGCGGTTTATTTCTGTTGCACTTTCCTTGGAGTCACCTCCACCGGACGTTATCCGGCATCCTGCCCTGTGAAGCCCGGACTTTCCTCACCTGCGGTCTTTCGACACTTGCAGCCGCGATCATTTATCTTACTTCTATTCTGTATTGAACTGTTTAATTTTATAGTCTACACGTTTTTTTCAAAAAATGCAAGAATTTTTTATACATTGAAACAACTTCCCCCGATAAATTCCCGGAGAATGGAATTATTCGCCACACGATCCGACGGAACCGGCAAAATATAATCCAAAAATTTGAGCAGTCGTTTTGCTTCGGTATATTCCGGACAATCCGGTTGAATATGGAATAAGAGCGGCTCTGCATAGATTTTCAGCACTGCCAGCTCATATACCAGCGCGGAATTAAACATCACATCCGCATCCTCTTGAAACGGGAAAATATTCCGCTCCTCGCCGCGGCGCACGGAATACCAGCGCGCGATCGTCTCCTGCGCTGTCGTATTTCTGGTCCTCGCATCCCGCACGATCCGACGGATCAGACGACCATCGGTCGTGGACAGACAATTGTGTTCATCAATATTCAGCTGTGTCAGTGCACTGATATAAATTTTAAATTTACTTTCTTTCGGCAGCATGTAAGTCAGACGATCATTCAAACCATGAATTCCTTCGATAACGAGCACATCTTTTTCACCTAATTTCAGGGTATTTCCTTTATACTCTCGAAATCCGGTCTTAAAATTAAACGTCGGCATCTCGATTTCGTTTCCGTCCAAAAGATCCGTCAGGTTCTGATTTAACAGCTCAATGTCAATCGCTTCCAGACATTCAAAGTCATACTCTCCATCCTCGTCAAGCGGTGTTTCTTCTCTGTTTTTATAATAATCATCGAGTCCGATTGGGTGCGGCGTCATTCCTTGTGCGTACAACTGTGTGGAAAGTCTGTGAGAAAACGTTGTTTTTCCGGAAGAAGAAGGTCCTGCGATCATAACAAACTTTTTGTCCTTCTGCTGCGCGATGGTCTCCGCCAGCTTTCCAATGCTCCTCTCCATCAGAGCTTCCTGCATCAAGATCACATCCTGAATCCGCCCCGCCGCGATGGCATCGTTCAGTGAACCGACGGTTCCGATACGCATCATTTTACTCCACTCGCGGGATTCCCGAAGCGTATGAAACAATTTATTAGACGGCTGAAACGGTTCCACTTTCTTACTGTCTTTTCCCGGAAACAGCATCATAAATCCATCCTGATACGGTTCCAGTGCAAACTGCTGCAGATACCCGGTTGACGGTACCATAAATCCATAATAATAATCAATGTAGCCATCTAACCGATACAAATTCACTTTCGAACTACGGCGATAGCGAAACAGTTGTTCCTTTTCCGTCATACCGAATTGATGAAACAGTTGTGCCGCTTCAAACGTATTCATACTGAATTTTTCGATCGGCAGATCGGCCTGCACCATCTGTCGCATTTCGTCTTGCAGCTGGCCAAGTTCCAACTCTGACAGTTTATTTTTTCCTTCCATCACACAGTAATAGCCTTCCCCAAGGGAATACAAGACTTTGATGGTCGTTCCTTTTTTCCCCCAGAGCCTGTCAGCTGCCCGCTGCAATAATAACGTCATACTGCGACGGTATGCTTTTTTTCCATCACTATCTGCCGCTGTCACAAATGCAAGCGTTCCATTATTCTTAACGGTTTTTGTCAGCTCCCGCAGTCGATTATTAAACAGTACCAGAAGAATCTGATCTTCATACTCCTTCTGATATTCCTGCGCGATCTGCTGATATGTGGTACCTGCTTTGTATTCTTTTTTTTCTCCCCGAATCGTCACACTCCATGTTTGCTCCATACCGATCTCCCCTTCTATTTTTTACTCTCTGCCGATCATATGCTGTGCGATCTGATTTTGACGCATCTCATATGTAAGCTCCTGTATCCGCTTTTGTATCTTTTCTGTTTGTTTTTGTGCCTGCAGCTTTTGAAATATGGATTCCTGCTGCATGGTTTCCCGATCGAGATACTGCTGCAATACCGGATGTTTTTCTTTTAGTAAAAATGGGCCATACAGCTCCATCACTGCCTGAATCCGCGTCTCTTTTTCTCCAAGCAGATCTGCCCACTGTTGTTTTTCCTGTTCTAACGTTTCTTTTGCCGTTTTCGCCTCTGTGTCCTGTGCGTGTAACACCCGCATCATTGGATAATATTTTCCGTCCTCTAAGATCATATTCTCTGCGACGATCTGATATCCGTTTTCCTGCAAAAATGCGCGCACACGCGAAATTTCCGACTGTGGCTGCAGCACCAGTTCTCTGGTGTCGGATAAAATTTCTTTCCCTTCGGTCAGGATTTTTTTCACCAGTCCACCGCCCATGCCTGCGATCACCACACTTTCGGCTTCCCCTTTTTGCAATGCCTGCACGCCGTCCGACAAACGCAGTTCTATCTGTTTTTCCATGTGATATTGCTTGATATGTTCCTCTGCACGAGAAAGCGGTCCCGGATTGACATCCATCGCGATCGCCTGTTTGATCCTTCCGGTTTCGATGAGATACACTGGAATATATCCATGATCACAGCCCACATCCGCCACCGTACCGTGTGCGGTGACTAGATGTGCAACTGCCTGTAAACGTTTTGATATCTGTACCATTACTCTAAATAATCCTTTAATTTACGGCTGCGGCTCGGATGGCGCAGTTTCCGCAGTGCTTTTGCTTCGATCTGACGGATACGCTCACGGGTGACATTAAACTCTCGTCCAACCTCTTCCAGTGTCCGCGCTCTTCCATCTTTTAGACCGAAACGCAGTGTCAATACTTTCTGTTCCCGCTCGGTCAACGTTCCGAGTACCTCGTCTAACTGTTCCTTTAACAGTGTAAACGCAGCGGCCTCTGCCGGCACCGGTACATTGTCATCCTGAATGAAATCACCCAGATGGCTGTCTTCCTCTTCACCGATCGGTGTTTCCAAAGATACCGGCTCCTGTGAAATTTTTAAGATCTCACGCACACGGTCTACCGGCATATTCATCTCTTCCGCGATCTCTTCCGGAAGCGGCTCCCGTCCTAACTCCTGCAAAAGCTGTCTGGAAACACGGATCAGTTTATTGATCGTTTCTACCATATGCACCGGAATACGAATGGTTCTTGCCTGGTCCGCGATGGCACGCGTGATCGCCTGACGAATCCACCAGGTCGCATAGGTACTGAATTTATATCCTTTGCGGTAATCAAATTTTTCTACGGCTTTGATCAGTCCAAGATTTCCCTCCTGAATCAGATCCAAAAACAGCATTCCACGACCGACATAGCGTTTTGCAATGCTGACAACCAGACGAAGGTTTGCCTCTGCCAGACGTTTTTTCGCATCCTGATCGCCTAATTCCATCTTTTTCGCCAGTTCGATCTCTTCCTCCGCGCTGAGCAGTGGAACTTTTCCGATCTCTTTTAAATACATACGGACCGGATCCTCGATGCTGACACCATCCGGAACAGAGAGATCGATCTTTTCCATATCAATCTCATCCTCTTCGCTCAAAATGATATCATCGTCCACAGTATCATCATCATCGTCTGACATACGGATCACATCGATATTATTTCGTTCCAGATAATCCAAGATCTGTTCAAACTGCTCCGCACTTAATTTCATATCTTTAAAATAATCATTGATTTCCTGATATTCCAATACATTTTTTTTCTTTTTTGCAATACCAACCAGTTCCGTCAATCGTTTCAAGAACAATTCTCTTTCCACTTTCGCCTCTTTTTCTTTGGCTTCTTTTGCGGCTTTTGACGTTTTGGCTTTTTCCGTCTTTGCTGTTTTCTTTGCCTGTGTTCCTTTGGTATTTTTCATGTCTTTTTCTTCCATTTTTTTCATCCTCTCAATGCTGTAAGGCGAACGGATCCACCCTCTATTTTATCCTTAATCTATGGAAATATGCAGTTTTTGAAGTTCCTGCAGATTTCGTTTTTCGGTGATCAACTGCTGCATTCCCGCTATATCATTCGGTGCTAACGTTTTCGACATTTGCGCAATACGATTTTGTTTCATCCGAATGATCGTCTCTTTTAATGCGACCTCTCTGTCCGCACGGCTGTCTACCTGTTTTAATGTCTCATGAAAGAGCCCTGCCACTTCCCTCTGTTCTTCTTCCTCCTGAAACATGGATACGATTCTCGCCGGATTAACGGTGTTTGTCTCCCGATACTGCAAAAGCAGCTCCTCTGCGATTTTTTGATACAACTCCTCCGTAAAATCTTCCGGTGAAATATATTTTTCTACGATCGGAAATAACTTTGTATCCTCGATCAACCAGGTCAAAAGCAGTTTCTGGCTTTTTTTCATGCCGTCCTCCTGCGGCGGCTTTTGAGCCTTTCCATTCTTTTTTTCTGTGTTCTGTGGCTGTATTCCAATTCGCTGTCCACACTGATTGACCAACTCATTCAACAGATCGAATCGAATCTGATATTTGGCCGCCACCGCTTCGATATAATTGGTCCTTTCCAGTTTTTCTGTAAAGCCGGCCAGTTTTTCTGCCACTGCCTTGAAAAAATCGGTTTTTCCTTCCGGATCCTTCATGTCATACTGCTCTTGCAAAATACGGATTTCAAAAAAGAAACTGTTTTGGGCCTGATCGATCCGTTGTTGATAGGCATCGGCACCTTCTGACTTAATAAATTCGTCCGGGTCCTTATGTGGTGTCATCGTGATCACTTTTGTTTTTATCCCGACCTCCTTTAAAATTGGAATCGCCCGAAGCGCCGCCTTGATTCCGGCACCATCACTGTCAAACGTCAGATAGACTTCGTCCGTGTAACGCTTTAGCAATGCAGCGTGTCCGGTCGTAAAAGAGGTTCCAAGAGATGCCACTGCATTGTCAAATCCTGCCTGATGCAGTGCGATCACATCCATATAGCCTTCGCACAGAAGCATATAAGGACGCTTCGAACTGCGGGCAATATGAAGACCATATAAATTCCGGCTCTTATCAAACACGATGGTTTCCGGGGAATTCAGATATTTCGGTTCCCCATCTCCCATGACACGTCCCCCGAATCCAATGATCTTACTATGAATATCCATAATGGGAAACATCGCCCGATTCCAAAATTTATCATGCCCGCCACGCACTTCGTCGATGGTGATGAGCCCTGACTCTTTTAAAATTTCATCACTGTATCCTTTTTTTCGCAGATACTGATATAAGTCATCACTATATTTATCGGAATATCCAAGCCCAAACTTTTGCATTGTTTCCTTACTTAATTGACGGTTTGTAAAATATTCCATCGCCTGCTTTCCGCGTGGGGAACGCAACAAGCTATAATAATATTTTCCCGCCTCTTTATTGATCTCTAAAATCCGTGTCCGCTTATCCTGACGTTCTCTGTCCTCTTTGGACATCTCCTGCTTCGGAAGTTCGATTCCTGCACGGTCTGCCAGATATTCAACGGCTTCGGGAAAGGTATAATTTTCATATTCCTGTAAAAATGTATACACATTTCCTCCTGCACCGCAGCCAAAGCAGTAATACATCTGTTTGCCGGGGGAAACGGAAAACGAAGGGGTTTTTTCATTATGAAATGGACAAAGCCCAAAATACGTACTGCCTTTTTTCTGCAAGTGCACATACGAACCGACGACATCCACAATGTCATTTCGCTGCCGGATCTCTTCGATCAATTCTTCTGGATAATATGGCATTCTTGCTCCTTTCTTATTCTGCTTTCCATGCCTTTGGAATAAAAATCTCTTTATATTTTAAAATGGCATACTGATCTGTCATACCCGCAATATAGTCACATACCACACGTTCTTTTTTCTCTCCCCGTTCCAAAAACCTGTGATACAGCGGCGGAAGTACTTCAAAATGCTGCATATAATAATCGTACAATTCTGCCACCAGTGCTTTTGCTTTTTTTTCCTCTTTTTTTGCTTCTGGATTAGAGTACACATTTGCAAACATAAATTTTCGCAAATCAAGCATCGCCTGCTCTACCTCCGGTGTCATACGGATGTCATCGATATCCATGCTGGTAATGATAATGTCGTGAATCATATGATCCATCCGTTTCTGTGGTGTCTCTCCTAAGACGTTTCGAAGTTCTTTTGGAATATCTTCTTCGCTCAAAAGTTGTGCCCGGATCGCGTCATCCATATCATGATGAATATAAGCGATCTTATCCGAAAAACGCACGATTTTTCCTTCCAGTGTCGCCGGCGTGGTACGCATCTGATGATTCAGAATTCCATTTCGCACCTCCCAGGTCAAATTCAGACCCTGTCCTTCTTTTTCCAGACACTCCACGATACGAACACTCTGTTCATTGTGATGAAACCCCATCTGACACACTTCATCCAGCACACTCTCTCCCGCATGTCCAAACGGCGTATGCCCCAGATCATGCCCCAGTGCGATAGCCTCCACCAGATCCTCGTTTAACCGAAGTGCTTTTGCGATCGTACGGGCGGTCTGTGAAACTTCCAATGTATGGGTCAGCCGCGTCCGGTAATGATCTCCCTCCGGCTCCAGAAAGACCTGTGTCTTATGTTTCAACCGTCGAAACGCCTTACAATGTAAGATCCTGTCGCGGTCCCTTTGAAATGCCGGTCTGATATCACACGCTTCTTCTTTGTGCTGCCGCCCTCTGCCTGAATCGCTGAAAGCTGCACAAGGACGAAGAATTTCATGCTCCCTCTGTTCCATTTGTTCCCGTATGGTCATGACCGATCACTCCTTTTTGACGCAGGCAGGTCTGAAATCACTATGTATCTGCACGATTTCAACCATGCACTTACGCGAAGAGCGCCCCAAGCATGTTTGCTATGAGGCGCATAAAAGCAAAATTACATGTTCACTATAATATATTCTGCATAAATGCAGGATTTCCTTTTTTTTATGCAAAAAAAGTCAATTTTTTTCTCCTCTCTTCTTTTATCGGCTTTTTCATGCCAAAATGTAACCTTCCGTTTAAATCGTATACTTGTCTACAATGTGTTTCAAATCTTCTGACAGACCGGCACTGACTTTTACCATCTCATATGTCTGATTTACCAGCTCTGCCACATTTTCATTTTCGGCACGCATATTCTGCATTTCCGCACCGGATTCATTGATGCTATCGCTGATCGCAACGATCGAATGAACCGTATGCTCCATGGTCTCCGAAAATTCATTGATTCCATTCTGTAAATACTGCATGGTTTTTGACAGTACCTCCGCATCCTGATAATATCCCTCGCTGGCTCCTGAGAACTTCCGATAATCCGGGATGACCTGTTTTTCGATGTACTCCAGACTCTTTTTTAGACATTCTTCCAATCCCTGTACCGATGCATAGATTTCCGTTACAAGCCCTGTGATATTATCCGCAGACTCCGAGGACTGAATGGCAAGTTCGCTGATTTCCTCCGCTACGACCGCAAAGCCTTTTCCCGCTTCACCCGCACGGGCAGCCTCAATCGAGGCATTTAATGCTAACAGTTTCGTCTGTGAAGAGATCGCCGTGATCGATTCTGTAAACATTCCGATCTTTTCTACTGACTTTGCCTGTTCCAGAGCTTTTTTCATACTTTCCTGTACTTCCTCGAACATCTTTGTGGAGCGTGCATCTGCCTGTGCAGCAGAATCTTTCAATTTTCCTGCCCGAGCCATCAACTGATTCGTTTTCTCCACACTCTCTTCTACCTTGTGGTTCATCTCACTGGTTTCATCCATAACACCATGGATATGCTCCACCATCTCTTCTGTCGTCCCGACCGTCTCTTCAAAGTTCTGATTCACCTGCGCAATGATGTCTAAGGTATCTTTTGTGTTATGATTCATGGAAGTTGCGATTTCTTCCATTTTTACTCCATTCTCACTCATATTTTGCGATACATCGTTGATCGTCTGCATTTCCCCACGCAGTCCGTCTGCTACCGAACAAATGGAGGTACACATTTCACCGATCTCGCTTTTGCGTTTTGTATATTTCCGATAATCTTCGTTTAAGCGAAAATCTAAGCCGGCGATCTGATTTAGCACTCTGCTCGTGACTTTGATCGGTTTTACGATCACACCGGAAAATACTGCCACAGCGATTGCCGCCAAAATCTCTACCAGAATCGAAACCATATAAGCAATAAACTTTTCCTGTTCTACCGGTGCTAAAATCTGTGTTTTCGGTACCGAATAGCAGACGATCCACTGATTCTGTGGGATTACATAATAACCACAGAATTTCTTTTCCCCCTGATAGGTATACTCAGACCCGCCTTTTTCCACGCTTTTTCCAGCGGCAAGATCTGCCACAACCTGCTGGATCATCGCATTTTGCACTTCTGTACCGACGCGACCTTCCTCGGTATGGCCAAAAATAATTCCCATTCTGTCCAAAATATATGCGGAAAGATTTTTCATTCCTGTAACAGATGCCTCTTTCATTTTATCTTCGAAAATCTGATGTCCTAAAAAACCGACCAGGGCACCGACTACTTTTTCTTCACTTTTTACCGCTGCTACCGTAACAATTTGCGGGTTGTCGCTGTCTGCATACAAAACGCCGCTCTGCGCGGTCTCTTTTTCCCCACTCAGTATCTGCTGTACCGCCTCGTATTCGCTGAATTTGATCGACTTACTTTCTTCATACGTACACCCGAGCACTTCTCCTGCCGTATCCAGCAAAACAACTTCTTCCAACCCTGTATCCGACTGTTTGATGTTCGTCAACATTTTTTCATAAACATCCTGTTTTCCTGCCTGCAGGTTTTCCATGTTCGAACTACTTTTCGTAAATCCTAACAGGTTCGTGTTATGACGTTCCACGAGGTCCATCAAATTTTCCGCCCTTGCTTCCACACAGTCCATCAGATGCGCTTCCGTGGATTCCTGCACAGAACTTTCGAACTTTGGAAATGTGATCTGAACCAGAATGGTCACCGAGATAAACTCGATCAAGATCATCATCAGAACGATTTTTTTCTGAATGTTCATTCGTAAAAACATACGTATCTCCCCTTCATTTGTTTGAATGTCAAACTAAATTTTTTCTAAATTGAAAGAACAGTCAAAGCCGTATTGTTTACGCCCTTGTCTGTTCTTATTATTGTTTATAATTTATTATACCCCCCCCCGAATTTTCTGTCAATATTTCGTCTGCACTTTACATATTTTTTACTTTTTAAAATTTGTCTTTTTATTTATGTGATTTTTTTATCAATTTTATCAAAATCAACTTTCGTCCCAGTTCCATTTCTTTTTTTTCATAATTTTCCGACTTTTTTCATCTGCTTTCCCATATAATTGACTTTGATTGAAACACAATCGAATATCGATCCATTAGTAGGACAAACATACCTTGTTAACGCAAAAAAAGAGAACCTCCTCCGAGATTCTCTTCGCATTTCTAAGTGCGGAAGATGGGACTTGAACCCACACGGTATTGCTACCACAAGATCCTTAGTCTTGCTCGTCTGCCAATTCCGACACTTCCGCATTCCGTCTGTCGCTTGTCGCGACGACTCAACTAGTATAACATGTTTTTTTCTTTGTGTCAACTGTTTTTTTCTTTTTTCTGTCCAAATTTTAATCCGATGAGACAGATGGCGATCACGAGAACCATATTAATGAATCGACTGTAAAACTCATTCGTTACAAAATAATCAATTGTGAAAAATGCAATCACCCGATAGATCACCAGCGTCGGGATCACGAATAGAAAATATTTTTTTGCGTCAATTTTCTTCATATCCAAATTCCTTTCGACTTCTTTTTCTGTAATTATAATCACCTGTTTTCAAAAACGCAACCTGTTTTCAAAATTTTTTTGCCAACTTTCTATTTTGTCGAGCTGTTTCCACCTACTCTTTATATGGGCGTAAGTCTTTGCGAGCTCTACTTTATTGGCCTCCCACTACATT
>JBJENW010000354.1:0-36402 GCA_051880395.1 Lachnospiraceae bacterium
TCTCTACCAAGAACGGTATTCAGGATACATCCGTAATGCCATACACAGGAAAGAAATATACAGGAACGAAATTTACCGGATTACCAGAATCTGTTCCGACACCGGAGATTGATATCGGAGAAGGTGGAGAGACCGGACCAGCAAATACAACGATCGATCCGGAACTTTTGACAGAGTTCAAAGGTCAGTGGATCAAAGGTAACAATGATGTACAGGAGTCTGCATGGACCGATCTGACCATGACAGAGGCGGACAACGGAACGATTCTGTTCTCCCCATGCAGCGCGACAGATATTAATAACAAGATGCAGTCTATCTTCATTCATAATGAACCAAGAGTAGACTGGAGTTCACACAAGACATTAGATATTATCGTAAGAAATACAAACAGTACCGCAGACATGCAGTTCTTCCTTGTATTGAAAGGTGGAGAAACAACATATGAAGACGGTACAACAGGACCGAAGTGGACAGAGCCGAAGAACCCGGAGACAAAGAATCCATGGTGTGATATCGCACACAACTCAACAACACATATTCGTTGGGATCTGACAACATCGGATGTAGTCAATGATATCTCGGATTTTGCGATCCGTATCAAGAAATCCGTATCTGCTCCGGCAAATGGAGATTTGGAAATCTTATCGATCGGATTCGATAAACCGGACAGCTGGTATACACAGGAAATGTCCGATCTGAACCGTCCGAAGTCCATTACCCGTTATGACTGGGAAGACCCGAACGGAAGAGAGGGCATCACCAGCTCAACACAGGGAGACGGAGTCCTGACATTTGATTACACTCTGAAACAGGGAGAAGGCGGCTGTACAGCAGCAATCAATGCACAGACAAACCCGGGTGGAGCATCCGAGGTAGGAGAAGACTGGTCCGATTATGGCAGTGTGACCTGTACACTGAAAAACAAAGGAGCATCTCCGGTAAACATCTCGTTAGTCTTAAAGACGAGCGGAGGATGGAAGTGGAACCTGAATAACGGAACCACAGACGGAAAATCAGATGCAACGACAGACATGACGTTAGAGCCGGGAGCCAGTGCAGACATGGTATATAACTTGAAAGAGAGCACCTGGCAGAACGAGCTGAGCGGCTATGCACCGACCGGAAAACTGGCAAATGTGGAACTGATCAAGGCGTTGACATGGAAAGTATACAGCGACAGCGTTTCAAGTGGTACGATCGAAGTTTCAAACTTCCAGGTAAACTTCAGCGAGACAGGTCCGGATCCAGATCCGGTAAAACCGTCTACGACACCAAGTAAGCCATCCACGACACCAAGTAAACCGTCTACCACGCCAAGTAAACCGTCTACTCCGTCCACGACACCAAGTGAGACCCCGTCAGACGATTCGAAAGTGGAAGATCCGGAAATTACATTAGGAACCGGTGAAACAGCAGTATTTAACAACGATCTGCTCTTCTACAACAGAAGATACAGTGCAAAAGATGACAGTTACATTGTAACAGCATACACAGAAATGACAGAAGATCAGAACTACAGATACTTCCAGGCACTGGCATTCAGCTTAGTATCTGAAGTACCAGGAACTGTAGATGTAAGCAACGTTCGCGTATTCAGCAAACTTCCGGATAAAGTACAGGGCGATCCGGAACCGACTGAAGCACCAAGCGAGGAGCCAAGCGTAGAACCGAGCGTAGAGCCAAGTGTAGAACCAAGCGTAGAGCCAAGTGTAGAGCCGAGCGAAGCACCAAGTGAAGAGCCAAGTGTAGAGCCGAGCGTAGAACCGAGTGTAGAACCAAGCGTAGAGCCAAGTGTAGAGCCAAGCGAAGCACCAAGTGAAGAGCCAAGCGTTGAACCGAGCAAACCAGTTGAAAATCCAGCGATCATCTTAAATGCTGCGAAGAAAAACATGGTTGTAGGTGATGTTGAAAACTTACTTGTTTCACACGTAGATGGAAGAAAATTGACAGAAGCTGAGTGGAAAGCATTGAATGCTGAAGCAGAAGATGACAACGTTACTGTTAAAGTAGATGCAGAGAACGAAGTGATCAAGGTAACTGCAAAGAAAGCAGGAAACACAACTGTTAAGGTACATCTTACCACAGCAGATGGCGAAGCAAAGACCGAGTGCGAGATTTCTGTAAAATCCAATGAAACCGGATCTAACACAGAACCGGGCGATGCAACCGGAATCACACTTGGAACAGAAAAGTGTTATCTTCATATTGAAGAAACCATGGAATTAAAAGCAATTGCAGATCCGGTTGGAAGCAAACTGGGTACTCTGGTTTATGTAAGTGCAGATCCAACGATCGTAAGCATTGATGAACCGAATGCGTTACACGCAAAGAAAGCAGGAACGGTAGAAATTACAGTTACAGACGGAAAATTGAAAGCTGTATGTACCGTTGTGGTACTGCCTTCTGATGAAGAAGCAGCTGACGTGGATCATGTGGATCTTTCCGCAAACTCCCTTCAGATGAAGATTGGTGGAAAAGAGACATTGAAAGCGACTGTATTCCCAGAGACTGCTGTGGATCAGAGCTTGACATGGACCAATATGAATAAAGACATTGTGGATATGAAGACAGATGGCAAGACTGCTGAGATCACAGCTTTGAAAGCTGGAAAAGCAATCATTCAGGTAAAAGGAATCACTGGAAATGCTGCAACTTGTGTTATCACAGTTTCCAGCGGAACAATCGAGCAGCCGAGTGAAGGTTCGGGCAGCACAGCGGAACCATCTGAGCCGTCGAATCCAGCTCCAACTGTGAAGACGATCACAGTGAGTCCGACTACAGTTACACTGGATAAAGGCAAAACAAAATCGTTGAAAGTGACAGTGACACCAGAAAATGCATCGAAGGCAGTTACTTATTCGGTTACACCTAAGAATATCGTAACAGTATCAAGCACCGGAAAATTGAAAGCACAGGGTGCAGGTATTGCAAAAGTTACTGTAACATCAAAAGCAAATACAAAAGTAAAGAAGACGATTACAGTCAAAGTAAAACCGAACAAAGTAGCCGGTCTGAAGAAAGCAGCAGCATCAAAGAATAAGATTCAGGTAAGATGGACAAAACAGACTGATGTTACTGGATACAAAGTATACTGCTACAACGCAAAAGGTAAGAAGGTCAGCAGTAAGACGATCAAGAAAGCAACGACTTACAAAGCAACCTTCACGAATCTGAAAGCGGGCAGTACATACAAGTTCAAAGTAAAAGCATACAAGACAAACAAGTATGGAACCATTGAGGGTGATTACTCTAAAACAGTGGCATTAAAGACAACAAAGAAATAATCGAAAGCCAAAACTGTGAGAGAAAGAACCGTCGGAAGAAAGAAAACTTTTTTCCGGCGGTTTTCTTTCTGGATTGGGTGTGATTGTTTGGCTAGGACGAAACAAAATTTACAAACAGATGTTGAAAAAACTATGCAATATGATGAAAAAAGACAAAAAATGGTAGAAAGATTGACATAAAGTGTATAAAAAGTGTATACTTAAGATGCTTTCAGTTAGGCTTAAATTTGGGGTGAAAGGTTCACTTTAAGCCTAACGTCATAATAAGTGTGATAGGGAAAGGAAAAGGAGGAAAAACATGAAAACAAAGTTAAATCGCATTAGTGCGCTTTTTTTGACTTTTGTCATGACTTTGACAACTGTGTTCAGCGGAAACATGACGCAGGCATTTGCAGCAAACGTGCAGCCAGATGCAGCAGTTGACGCAGAAACAGAAGACAAAACAGGCGCAAGCGATGATTTCGTCTACGTAGACGATGGAAAATTTAAGGTAAACGGAAGTGATTTTTACTTCGCAGGAACCAATAACTACTACATCAACTTCAAACCGGACGGTACTGTTGATGCAGTATTTGAAGATGCAGAAAAAATGGGATTATCTGTAATCCGTACATGGGCAAACCTGGATGTTGGTTTCCCAACAGGAGAATCCGATTCCAATGGTGATAAATTTACGGATAGCGTTGACGGAGGTCCGAAAGAAACCATTTGGTATCAGTGCTTTGACAAGGCCGCAGGAAAACCGGTTGTAAATGAGAGCGAGAGCGGTATCCAGCGTCTGGATTATTGTCTGTATCAGGCAAAGAAGCATAATATTCGTATGATCTTTACCTTGGTCAACTATTGGAGTGCATTCGGTGGAATGCAGCAGTACCTGAAATGGGCTGGTGAAAACAGTGGTTCCACAGATGCCATTCAGGATAAATTTTACACAGATCCAACGATCAAACAGTGGTTCAAAGATTACATCAAGACCCTTATGAACCATACAAATGTTTATACAGGTGTAAAATACAAGGATGATCCGACCATCTTTGCATGGGAGCTTGCAAACGAGCCACGTAACGATGAAGCAAAACATTCGGGTAATCTGGTATCTTGGGCAAAAGATATTTCCGAGTTCATTAAAAAAGAAGACCCGAACCACATGGTTGCAGTCGGTGACGAAGGCGGTCTGAATTTCTCGAAGGAAAATGCACCGAGCGATATTGCTTCTTTTGTAAGTGGAAAACAGGAATTTAACGGTGGAATGGGCGATTATGAAGCGTTGATGAAACTCGACAGCATCGACTTCGGTACACCGCATCTTTACTTATCAGACTGGAATTTCGATATTCCGATGATGGAAGCATGGCTGAAATATCATTCCACGATCGCACACGAAAACGGAAAAGCCGTTATTCTGGAAGAGTACGGTTGGAATGCGACCAAAGACGGACGTATCATCGAAGACCGTGTCGAATACTATCAGACACTCTTTGATTTTATCGAGGGTAAAAAGATAGACGGTGTGGACTATGACGGTGATACCTTCTGGATGATCGCAAGTAATACTGTAGCAGGATTAGATGGAAAATCAGATTCTTATGGATATTATCCGAACTATGACGGATATACGATTTACGGACCGAGCGTTACGTTAAATCCACAGGACAGTCAGGCAGACCCGACCGGAACAAATGCGACACTGGTAAAAATGGTTCAGGAACATTCACAGGTTATGTTAAATAAGGGTGACCGTAACTCACTGGACAAATCCAGCGGTACCTTTGATAAGGCAAATGCCAGCGATGTGACAGTAAAATTAAAAACACAGACAGGTGCAACATTCAAAGAAATCACTATGGATGGAGAAACACTTTCTAGCAGTGCGTACAGTGCATCTGGTGACAGCTATACATTAAAGAGCAGCTATTTGAATGATGTAGAAGAAGGTATTTATACCCTTACGTTTGTTATGTCGACAGGTGTATGCCCAAGCTATACACTGACAGTCAAAGACTCCAGCATTACAGATGCGGTAGTGACACCGTCAGAGGCAGCTTTCGACAAGAACCCATTGGTGGCAAAAAATGTAATCTTCAAGGTAACACCGAACGATGGTGGTGAATTGAAGGCATTAAAAGTCATCAAAGATGGCAAAAAAGTGGTTGTAGGAACAAGAAATTATACATACAGCAACAATCGTCTGACCATCAAAGCAAACTATCTTGCTACTGTGACAGACGAAAAGGTTAATTTCGTATTAGATTTTGCAAAAGGTGTGGATCCACAGATCACGATCGTCATCTCTGATACGACAGGAAGCGAGATCATCGATGATTTCGAAAGCTATGAAAGCGATGCAAAAGTATCTGCTGCATGGGCAAAAAATCAGTATGGTGATCAGGTAGAAGCAACACTTGCGAAAGATAAAGGAAACGGCACAGCACTGGCATATAAGTATGCGATCGGTAGCTGGTGCGGACTTATAAAAACTGTAAAAGATGGCGAATTTGCTTCCTTCGATGGTATCGAGATGTGGGCAGATTTAAGTGAAGGTGGGGCTAATCCACTGACCTTACAGTTAAAAGATAAAAACGGTGTGGAATGGGAGTACAGGATTGACAGTATGGGAACAACTTACCCAACTGCAGGCGTAATCCAGATACCGTTCGATCAGTTTAAAGATAAAAATAACCAGGCAGAAGGAAAACCAAATGACGAGAAGATCACATCCTTCTCTATTTACGTAAATGGAAGCGGTCAGGGTACATTATATTTTGATGATATCAAAATGTACGGAGCCGGCGGTGGAGATCTGAATCCGGATGAACCAATCGATCCGGATCCAAGTACAGAACCGAGTCAGGAACCGAGCACTAAGCCAAGTACTGATCCAAGTACCGAGCCGAGCACGAAACCAAGTGATAAACCGAGCACGGAACCAAGTACCAAACCGAGTACAGACGAACCAAGCGAAGATACAGCAATTCACGTAGAAAAAGTAAAATTAGACCAGACAAAAGTAACTGCTTATGTAGGCGGTACAGTGACTTTAAAAGCAACTGTAGAACCGGCTTATGCAGACGATACTTCTGTTACATGGTCCTCTAGCGATGAGAAGATCGCAACAGTAAAAGATGGAAAAGTAACACTGAATAAAGCAGGTACTGTGAAGATCACAGTAACAACAAACGACGGAAACAAGACAGCAACTTGTACCATTACCGTCAAAGAAGTACCGGTAGATCCAACCGAAACAAAAGGAAATATCTTCTTAGATGATTTCGGTGTATCTGCAAACGGATGGGAAGCAGCAGCCGGAGAAAATTATGGACACGGTGAGAAAGGTGTGACAGATGCAAAACCGGACGTTACATTAGGAAGCGGAAATCTGCAGGTAGGACTGGATTATTCTGCGAACAGCAATGATACTGACAGTACCGCAAATGTAGCAAAAGATTACTCTGCAAATCCATTCGATATCAGCGGAAAGAACTATATCGGTTACAAGATTCAGTACCCGAAAGAAGCAGACGGTAAATTCAGTACAAAGATTACCGGAACAAAGATCGAGAAAGAAACAGAGCCGAGTGCAGAGCCAAGTAAAGAGCCGAGCCAGGAGCCGAGTAAAGAACCGAGCAAAGAGCCAAGTAAAGAGCCGAGTCAGGAACCAAGCACAGAGCCGAGTACAGAGCCAAGTGTTGCTCCAAGTACACCGGATGTTATCCCGGAGACCGGAGCAATGACAGTAAAGAACGGAAAACTGTATGACGGATCTGGTAAAGAATTTATCATGCGTGGTGTGAATATCACACATCCGTGGAAAGCAGACTATACAGAAGATTCCATTAAAAAAGTTGCTGAATTAGGAGCGAACTCCGTTCGTGTATGTATCAGTGATGGTGATGAATGGGATAAGACAACCCTTTCTGAATTGAAAAACATTATGAACTGGTGTAAAACAAAAGGTTTGATCTGTGTATTTGACGTACAGGATACCACCGGTATCAATACCACAACAGGCAAACACGGATTAGACAATGCAATCAGCTATTGGACACAGTCTGATGTTGTTCAGTTCATGAACGATAATAAAGACTATGCAATCTTAAATATTGCAAACGAATGGTATGGTGACTGGGCAGACAATGCGGATGCTTATGAAGCAGGATACAAAAAAGCTGTGAAAGCACTTCGTGATGCCGGAATCGAAAGCGTATTGATGGTGGATGCACCGGGATACGCACAGGATGTGCCGAATCTGGTAAAAGCCATTCCTGGAATTACAGCAGCAGATGCAACCGGTCAGATCATGTTCTCCATTCATGCATATGCAAGCTTTGGAGAGACCGAGAAAAAAGTAACAGATTATTTGAACTCTGCCGTTGCAACAGGTGCCTGCATCTGTATCGGTGAGTTTGGATGGTTCCATTCTGATACAAGAGTAAAATTCGAAAAAATGATGGAAATCTGTGAAGAAAAAGGAATTGGTACCTTAGCATGGTCCTGGGGCGGAAATGAGCAGAGCCCGACCAATTCACAGTTAGACATGGTGGATACCCTTGATAAGATGAACTTATCAGCATGGGGAACCTGTGTATTCGGTGGAGACTATGGTATCCAGAATACATCTAAGATGGCATACACAGGTAAAAAGGCATATACTGGTACAGTGGTAGCACAGGATATTGCCGGATTAAAAGAACCGGAAAAAGTAATAGATGAGCCGAAAGATCCGGATGCGATCAACGTGGATATTAATCCATATCTGTTGGGCAAAGGTGAATGGGTATTAAGCCAGAATGGTTCATTAAAAGGTGAAGAAGGCTATACATTAACAGACGCAAAAGTAACAAAATTAGATCCAAACGGATACAATGTATCTATCGATCTGACAAAAGAGACAGAAAAAGATATCTGTCTGACTTATATTCCGGATGAACCGTTAGACTTCTCGAAAGTACAGAACTTCGGTGTCGTTATCCGAAATAACACAAATGCAACCGTACAGGTTTGTCCGATCTTTAAGACCGGTGATGACTGGGAGTGGTGTGAGCCATGTAATCCGAGATATTTCGGAGTCCTGAAACATCGTGCAGGAATCTGTACTTATAAAGTCGGAAATTTCAATAACAGTGATGATGTAAGAATGATCTTACTTCGTCTGCAGAAGAGTAGTGATAAACCGACAGGAACCGTGGATATCTTAAGCTGTGCGACAGATGTGACACCGGATCCACCTATGAATAGTACAGATAAACAGGTAGACTGTGAATTTACAGAAGCAGTCAAAGAGATCAATCGTCCGAAACACATCGGATCCTTCACTTGGAAATTCTCAGGTGATAATACTTCAGAGCAGGATTCTACGATGCAGTCACAGATTGAATCTCTGACAGTAGATAAAGAACGTGACACACTGGTATTAAACTACAAGGGTGTCGGAGAGAAAAAAGCTGGTGCACAGGCGCATACCGTACCGGGAGAGGGAATCGGAATCGATGCAACTGAGTACGACACGATGAAAGCAACCATTACAAATACCGGTACAAGTACAGTCTGCGTTAATGCATTGATGCGTACAGGCGGAGGCTGGACATGGTCAGAAAGTGCGGGATATGTAAACGGTGAGTTTGAGCCGGATCGTGAAATTAAGCCGGGAGATTCTATCGATGTTATTTATAAACTCGATGAAGCGAAGTGGAAGATCGGACTTGCTACTTCCTATGACGGCAGTCTGACGAATATGGACGACTTACGTGCATTAGGTTGGGCAGTATATTCGAACAGCGGCAGCGATCTGAGCGGAACCTTAGAGTTCAGCAACTTTGATTTGTATAACTCATCAAAGACAAAGACAAACAGCAGCGTAACAACACTCGTATCTGACAAGCTTCAGATGTTAAACTTCGTTGAAAATATGTTTGTAACAGATGATGCAGTAAGTGAAGATGCAACAGCAGCAACAAAAGAAAGCGTTGTATTCAGCGAGAAAGCAAAAATTATCAACAAAGTGTTAGATGAAGAAACAGGTATGTACACCGCATTGGTATACGCACCGCTGAAAAATGCAGTTGGAACCAATGTAGACAAATTCACACTTGGATTTGTTGGAAACAAGACCGACTACAAAGGAACAATCGCAATTGATGACATTCGTCTCTTTGACGGCTTACCGGAGCAGATTGATGACGGTGGCTCAGAAGGTGGTTCCGAAGTAGGAAACGCTGTTCCTGTTACAGGCGTGACACTTTCCAAAGACAGCTTAGAGTTAGAAGAAGGAGACGATCCTGTTACACTGACAGCAACTGTTGTACCGGATAATGCAACCAATCCGAAAGTGACATGGGCATCTGACAATACAAAAGTTGCAACCGTAGAAGATGGTGTTGTAACAGTAAAAGGAGTTGGAACAGCAAACATCACTGTAACAACAAAAGACGGAAACTTTACAGCAACCTGTAAGGTGACCGTAAACAAGAAAGATGACAATAAGATCGCTGTAAAAGCTGTTACGATCCAGGAGGATTCGATTACAGTTCCTCTGGGTGACAGCAAAAAAATTAATGCAGTGATCACACCTTCAAATGCAACAGATAAGACTTTGACATGGACTTCTTCGAATCCGGATGCAGTATATGTTTCCAAAGATGGAGAAGTGACAGGATTAAAAGAAGGAAAAACTGCAGTGATCACTGCGATGTCAAATAACGGTAAATATGCAACCGTATTTGTAAAAGTTGCGGCGACCAGCATTGATATGCCGGAAACATATTCCATCACAGTGAACCAGACAGAAAAATTACCTGTAACGATCGAAAGCGCAGAAGATGTGATCCCTGAATGGAGCACAAGCGATGATTCTATCGTGCGTGTAGACAAGGATGGTAAGATCACAGGTGTTTCAGCAGGAACAGCAACCGTTACGGTAAAAGTTGGTGATGAATCTGCAAGCTGTAAGATTACAGTAAATCCAGAGACAACAACAGAAAAAGTAACAAGTGTCACCTTTAACGCACGTCAGGTGGAACTTTCTGTTGGAACAAAGACGACCTTGGAGTACACACTTCATCCGACAGGCGTAAAAGCAAAAGAAGTATTCTGGAACAGTGATGATCCGTCCATCGTTTCTGTAGATGAGACGACAGGTGTACTCACTGCAAAGAAACTTGGAAAAACATACATCACTGTTACTGCTGACGGAAAACAGGATACCTGTGAAGTGACAGTCAAAGAGATTCCGGTACCGGTAGAAAAAGTAACATTAAATAACGATAAAGTGACCATCGGTATTGGCGGACAGGAACTTTTGATTCCGACGATCACACCGGATAATGCAACCAACCAGAAATTGACTTGGAGCGTAGAAGATGAGCGCATCGCAACTGTAGATGCATACGGACTGGTAACAGGATTAAGAGTCGGTGAGACAACCGTCACAGCGACAACCGTAGAAGGTGCACATCGTGCAACATGTAAGATCACAGTTACTCCGGATGCCGTTCAGGTAACAGGTGTAACCGTAAAAGCAGAGACAACCGAATTATCGGTTGGTGGTACAACAAAACTGACAGCGATCGTCGCTCCGTCGAACGCTTCTCAGGATGTAGAGTGGAAGACCAGCGATCCGGATGTCGCAGCAGTTGTGGGCGGTCTGGTAATCGCAAAATCTGCTGGAACTGTAACGATCACAGCCGTTTCTAAAACCGATTCGACAAAGAAAGATTCTGTGGAAATTACAGTAAAAGCTGCACAGCCAACAACAGCAGTGAAGACGATCAAGCTTTCTCCGTCGAAGTCCTTTACCATGGATGTAAAAGCGAAGAAGACATTGAAAGCAACTGTGACACCGTCTAATGCGACGAATAAGAAGCTGACATTCAAGAGCTCAAACAGCAAGATCGTAAAAGTTGCCAAAGTAAGCACAAGTGCAACAGCAACGACATCGAGTGCAGTTTTACAGGCATTGACACCTGGAAAAGTAAAGATTACGGTATACTCTGCAGATAAGAAAGCAGTAAGCAGTATCTATGTCACCGTAAGACCTGCAAAAATTTCCGGATTAAAAGTCGGCAGCTTGAAGAAAAACAGCGTAAAACTGAGCTGGACAAAACAGTCCGGTGTCAGCGGATACAAAGTTTACAAATATGATTCGAAGTCCAAAAAATATAAATTATATGCGACAACGAAGAAAAACAGCTATACAGTGACAAAACTGAAAGCAAAGACCAAATACAAATTCAGAGTGCTTGCTTACAAGACAATCTCTGGTAAGGCTGTTACTGGCGGATATAAAGATGTGTCTGCTACTACAAAAAGAAAATAAGTTTTAAGTAAAAACACGAGAGAAACACTGGAAGGCTCTGCCGATTTTGGCGGAGCCTAAAGTGCAAATAGGAAAAATATAGACAGAATGCAAGAGAAATGGAGGATGTAATGAAAAAGAGAGCAATCTTTCAGAAAAAGTTCTGGAAAAAAGGATTGGCACTTACTCTGGCAGGTACCATGGCGTTCGGACTGGTAGATGTGCCGGGGCTTCACACGGTTACACAGGTGCAGGCGGCAACAAAGTATAATTACGCCACTGCACTGGAGAAATCCCTTGTTTTTTATGAGTTACAAAAATCCGGAAAATTGGATGGACCAGAATTTAATCGAAACAACTGGCGTGGGGATTCTTGCCTGAATGATGGTAAGGATGCCGGTTTGGATTTAACCGGAGGCTGGTTTGATGCGGGAGATCATGTAAAATTTAATCTTCCGATGTCTTACACGGCAACAACACTGGCATGGTCTTATCTGGAAAACACAGAAGTGTATGAGAAGACCGGACAGACAAAATATCTGAAGAATGAAGTAAAATGGGCAAATGATTATTTTATCAAATGTCATGCAAAAGAGGATCGCTACTATTATCAGGTCGGTGATGGAAATGCCGATCATACATATTGGGGAGCGGCAGAGACCGTAGAAGCACGTATGGAGCGCCCGTCTTATTATGTGGATGGAACCGCAGAAAACGGCGGATCGGCAGTCTGTGGTGAAACGGCAGCCTCCCTCGCAGCCGCATCCATCGTATTTAAAGACGATGATCCGGCATATTCTGCAGAATGTTTGAAACATTCGAAGGCATTGCTGGAGATGGCAACAAAAGCCAGCAGCGATAAAGGCTATACCGCGGCAGAAGGATTCTATCATTCCTGGAGCGGGTTTTATGATGAACTCGCCTGGGCGAATATGTGGCTGTATAAGGCGACTGGAGAGAAATCCTATTTAGAGAAAGCGGAGAGCTATGTTTCCAAGTGGAATAAGCAGGGACAGTCCAATGACATTGAATACCAGTATGGACACAGCTGGGATGATGTACATTATGGTGCAGCTCTGTTGATCGCACAGGCAGATAGTAAATCAGAAACAGGAAAAGCTTGTTTAAAAAATATTGAGAATAACCTGGAATGGTGGGCAGCTGGTGCCAAGAAAAAATCGCCGGGTGGACTTTCCTGGTTATCCGAATGGGGTTCTGTGCGTTATGCAACGACATCCGCATTCCTTGCAGCCGTTTATGCGCAGTGGGAAGGCGGTGACAGCGCAAAGAGAAAAAGTTTTGGTGACTGGGCAGAATCCCAGGCAGAATATGCCCTGGGAAGTTCCGGTCAGTGTTTCCAGGTGGGATATGCAAACGATACCTGCCCTCGAAATGTACATCACCGTACCGCGCACGGAACATGGCTGGATCAGTTGACGGCAGAACCGGAACAGTCCAGACATTTGCTGGTTGGTGCATTAGTCGGTGGATGTAAAGGAGCCGATGATAAATACACTGATGATCGTGGGGACTATTATTCAAACGAGGTTGCCTGCGACTATAATGCAGGATTTACCGGTCTGATGGCAGCAATGTATGCAAGAAACGGTTACAAACAGCCGGATGCCTTTGATCCGGATGCAGGAGCCTATGAGACACCGGATGATATTCCGGAAATTTCTGTTGAGGCATCCATCAATGCCAAAGATGCGACAAATGTGATCAATTTTGTGGAAATTAAGGCGGTTGTGTACAATAAGACCGCATGGCCGGCAAGAGTGACAGATAAACTGAGTTTCCGCTTCTATGTGGATATCAGTGATGCGATCAAAAACGGTGCAAACCCAGAGGATTTTGAAGTAAGTTCAAATTATACGATGTATGATGGCACAACACTTTCTCCTCTGAAACCGTTTGATGAGGCAAAAGGTATTTATTATACAGAAATCAGTTTAGATGGAGCAAAGATTTATCCGGGTGGACAGAACTATTACCGCAGTGAAGTACAGTTCCGTATCAAAGCACCTGGAAAATGGGATTTCTCCGGAAGCCCGTCCTTACAGGGATTGAAAGAGGGAAATCAGGACATTACACTGGCAAACAATATCACAGTTTATGATGATGGGGTTCAGGTATTCGGACAGGATCCAAATGGAGTTGGACCATCCGAAACTCCGGTTGTAAGACCGAGTACACCGAATACACCAAGTCAGGCTCCAAGTAAAGAGCCGAGCAAGGAGCCGAGCAAAGAACCAAGCAAGGAGCCAAGTAAGGAACCGAGCCAGGAACCAAGCAAAGAGCCGAGCAAGGAACCGAGCGTACCGACTCAGCCGAGTGCAGAACCAAGCATTGAAGATCCAAACGAAAATCCGGACCCGGATCCAGAACCGAATCTTCCGGCAGAGCCAAGTAACAAACCAAGCACAAGCAAACCGAGTACAAGTAAACCGAGCACAAGTGTGCCAAACAGCCAGCCGAATGGAGAACAAAAGACCGGCGATGACTGGCTGCACACCGAAGGTGCAGACATCAAAGACAAGAACGGAACAACCGTTCGCCTGACCGGTGCAAACTGGTTCGGTTATAACTGCGGCGAGCGTATGCTGCATGGAATCGGCTGGGGTGCGGATATTGAAACCGTGATCTCTCAGTGTGCAGACCGAGGAATTAACTTACTGCGTATTCCGATTTCGACAGAGCTGATGCTGGAGTGGAAAGCAGGAACAGTCGTCGACAATTACAATTTCTCCAATTCCGATTATTATCTGGATAACCCGGCATTAGTAAAAGAAGACGGTACACCGATGAACAATCTGGAAGTCTTTGATAAGATGATGGAGCTCTGTAAAAAATACGGTGTGAAAGTCATGGTCGATGTACACAGTGCAAAGGCAGACAATTCCGGACATAACTATCCGGTTTGGTATAACGAAGAAGAAGGAATTACCACACAGGACTGGATCGACGGATGGACCTGGCTGGTAAACCGTTACAAAAACGATGATACCCTCATTGCGTGTGACCTGGAAAATGAACCACACGGAAAAAGAGATGAAAAGCTGTTCGCAAAATGGGACAATTCCAAAGATGAGAACAACTGGAAATATGCTGCAGAGCAGTGTGCAAATGCGATCTTAAAGATCAACCCGAACCTTTTGATTATGGTAGAGGGAATTGAACAGAATCCAAAAGACGGACATACCTATGATGAGGAAGCACAGAAGGATGTCAACAGCAATTATCTGAACTACGAAGGCGCATGGTGGGGCGGTAACTTACGTCTGGTTAAGAAACTGCCGATGGAACTCGAAAAAGAAGAGTGGAATGATCAGATCGTATACTCTCCGCATGACTATGGTCCAAAGGTATTCCAGCAGGCATGGTTTAATAAGGACTTTACCGAGAAAACACTTTTGGATGACTACTGGTATGATGCATGGGCGTATCTGGTAGAAGAAAACATTTCCCCGCTTTTGATGGGTGAATGGGGTGGATTCATGGACGGTGAGGACAACGAGAAATGGATGAATCTGCTCGCAGAGTATATGAATAAAAAGAATATCAGCCATACGTTCTGGTGTATCAATCCGAACTCCGGAGATACCGGTGGATTATTGGATGCAACATGGACGAGCTGGGATGAGAAAAAATATGCATTGTTGAAAACGACATTGTGGCAGACAAAAGATGGAAAATTCATCAGTCTGGATCATGAAAAAGCATTGGGAGCAAACGGAATCAGTCTGAAAGAATATAGCGGAAAAGGTGCAGATTCCGAAAATCCAAGCGGCCCAGACGGCCCGGCAGAGGTACCGAGTGAGGGGTCAGATACAAGCTATGTAAAAGCAGAGAGCATTACGGTAAATCCGACTTCTGTATCCGTACAGGTTGGAAAAGAGACAAAATTGACTGCAACCGTAGAGCCAAAGAATGCAACAAACAATACAGTATACTGGACGAGCGAAAACCGTAAGATCGCAACGGTACAAAATGGTGTCGTAAAAGGAATCGCAGCCGGAACCGTAAAAATTACTGCATGGTCCGGTTCGAAAGAGCATCCGGTAAAAACGACTTGTACCGTTACAGTGACAAAAGCAGAGGTTCCATCCGGTTCAGGATCTGCACAGCCGACAACACCGAGTAAGCCATCCGGCGATCAGCCGAGTGAGAGTGAACCGGTGACTCCGTCAGAGCCGTCCGATTCAAAACCGAGCACCCCGACAACGCCATCCAAACCGTCGGAGGATGCAGAGAGTCAGCCAGCCAGACCGACGACTCCGTCAGAGCCGTCTGATGATAAGCCGAGCGACCCGACGAGACCGACACAGCCGTCCCAGGGCAATACAAGCAAACCGACAAACCCGAGTCAGCCGACAAGTCCGTCGAAACCGACAAGCCCAAATCAGCCGACCGAGCCGAGTCAGCCGACGGAGCCGACTGCGATCCGCTTTATCCAGTCGGTTCTGCGTCTGAAAGAAGGCGCTACCGGAAAACTGCAGTATCAGTTAGAACCGGCAGGAGTTTCTACGGATGTAACGTGGAGTGTAGAAGATGATTCCATTGTAAGCGTGGAAAAAGACGGAACCGTCAAAGCACGAAAAGATGGAAGCACGATGGTAACTGTGATCACAGCAAATGGTAAAAAAGCCAGCTGCGTGGTCATTGTAGAGAAAACGTCTACAGACCCGACGATCATCAGTGTCAGTGGTGTGGAGATCACGACAGGAAATACCTCTGTACAGGTAGGAAAAACCGGTCAGATGAAAGCCAAGGTTCTTCCAGAAAATGCATCCAATCAGAATATCGCATGGTCGAGCAGTGACCCGAGTGTAGTATCGATCGATGCTGCTACCGGTGAATGGAAAGCAGTCAGTGCAGGAACCGCAGTCATCACTGTCAGCACAGAGGACGGCGGAAAAACCGACATGTGCATGATTCAGGTAAATGAAGAACCAGTCAGTGAAGTCAGACTGGATCACATTCAGTTTGAAAACGGAACAGCAAATCTGAACGTAGGAGATGTCAAAAATCTGTCACTGATCTTTGTACCGTCAAACGCAACAGATAAAACGGTTAGCTGGGAGAGCAGTGATCCGACGATCGTATCCGTAGAAAATGGTTTGATCAAAGCGAAAAAGGTCGGAACAGCGATCATTACAGCAACTGCAAAAGATGGCGGCTCCAAGGCACAGTGTTTTGTTACAGTAAAAGAAGCACAAAAAGTGACAAAGGTGAAACCGTCCTATACAAAGAAGACGACGTCCGTCGGAAAGAAATTCAGCCTTACGGCTTCTGTTTTACCGACGAATGCGGCAAATACAAAAGTGAGATTTACGACATCCAGCAGCAAGATTGTCGCGATCACCTCTCAGAGCAGCAAAGGAAAAGCAAACCTGACAGCAAAGAGACCGGGAATTGCCACCATTACGGTTCAGTCACTGGGTAATACGAAGGCAAAAGCAACTGTTACGATCACCGTAAAACCGGCAAAAGTAACCAGTGTAAAATACAAAGCAGGAACTACCAGTGTGAAATTGAGCTGGAAAGCACAGAGCGGTGTGAAAGGCTATCAGGTGTATCGTTACGATAGCAAGACAAAGAAATATAAGCTGTATAAGACGGTAAAAGGAAACAGTCTGACCGCATCGAAGTTAAAGAGAAAAACCTCTTACAAATTTAAAGTGAGAGCGTATGCAAAGAGTGGTTCAAAAGTTTTGTCAGGTGATTTCTCTTCTGTTGCAACCGTAAAAACGAAATAAACAAAGGGGAAACGCTTTAGACAAAAAGCAGAAAAGAACCGGGAAAACAGCAAGTTTCTCCGGTTCTTTCTAAAAGGAGGAAGGAGATTTTATGAAAAAAAGAAACGAACACAGCAGGTTCGGATGGCTGAAAAAAGGGGTTTCAGTTCTTTTGGCTGTAACATTGACCGCAGAGGCTGTACAGGTACCGGGGCTTTCTTTGATTCAGACGGAAGCTGCAAGTAAAAAGTATAATTATGCGACTGCTCTGCAGAAATCATTGATTTTTTACGAACTGCAGAAATCTGGAAAGCTAGACGGAAAAGAATATAACCGAAATAACTGGCGTGGCGATTCTTGTTTGAATGATGGAAAAGATCACGGTGTGGATCTAACCGGTGGCTGGTTCGATGCCGGCGATCATGTGAAATTTAATCTGCCGATGTCCTACACTGCGACGACACTGGCATGGGCCTATCTGGAAAATAAAAAAGCATTTGACAAATCCGGACAGACAAAATATCTCAAAAACGAGGTAAAGTGGGCGAATGACTACTTTATCAAATGTCATCCGAAGAAAAATGTATATTACTATCAGGTGGGAGACGGAAATCAGGATCATACCTATTGGGGCGCGGCCGAAACCGTAGAAGCGCGTATGAAACGGCCGTCCTATTCGGTCGGAAACAAATCCTCAAACGGAGGTTCCACGGTCTGCGGGGAGACCGCTGCAGCGCTTGCGGCAGCGTCGATCGTCTTTAAGAGTGATAAACCATCATATTCAAAAAAATGCTTAAAACATGCAAAAGAACTATTAAAAATGGCAGAGGATGCAAAGAGTGATGCAGGCTATACTGCAGCAAATGGATTTTATCAGTCATGGAGCGGATTCTATGACGAATTATCTTGGGCAAATATTTGGCTGTATCGTGCGACAAAAGAGAAAAAATATCTGGAAAAAGCAGAATCCTATGTAAAAAACTGGGGAAAAGAAGGACAGAGCAATGATATTGCGTACACCTACGGACAGAACTGGGATGATGTACACTATGGTGCAGAACTTTTGATCGCACAGCAGGACAGAAGTTCAAAAATTGGAAAACAGTGTAAAAAAGCGATTGAACAAAATCTTACCTGGTGGACAAAAGGCGCGAAAGCAAAATCGCCAAAAGGTCTGGCATGGCTTTCTGAGTGGGGATCACTCCGTTACTCAACCACATCTGCGTTTGTTGCAATGGTCTACAGTAACTGGAAATACGCAGACAAATCAAAGGCAAAAAAATATAAAACATGGGCAAAAACACAGGCGGATTATGCACTGGGAAGCTCTGGCCAGTGTTTCCAGGTTGGATATGCCAATACAACAAAACCGAGAAATGTACACCATCGTACCGCACACGGCACCTGGCTCGATCAGTTGAGTGCCGAACCGAAAAAGTCCCGGCATCTTTTGGTGGGTGCACTTGTCGGTGGATGTAAAGCGGCGGATGATAAGTATACGGATGACAGAGGGGATTACTATTCCAACGAGGTCGCCTGTGATTACAATGCCGGATTTACCGGGCTGATGGCAGCCATGTACGCGATGCAGGGTTATAAACAGCCGGCAAAACTGGATAAAAGTGCGGGAGCTTATGAGAAAAAGGATAACATCCCGGAACTTTCTGTGGAAGCCGGAATCAATGCACAGGACAATCAGAATACGATCAACTTTGTCGAGATCAAAGCGGTGGTATACAATAAGACCGCATGGCCGGCGCAGGTGACAAACAAGTTGAAATATCGCTTTTTTGTTGATATCAGCGATGCAATCAAAAATGGTGCAAAACCGCAGGATTTCCAGATTGTTTCGAACTATAAAATGTATGAAAAAACAAAAGTTTCTAATTTAAAAGCATGGAATGAGAAAAAAGGAATCTACTATGTGGAAATCGACTTGAGCGGCGCACAGATCTTCCCAGGTGGTCAGAATTACTATCGCAACGAAGTACAGTTCCGAATCCAGGCGCCGGGCAAATGGAATTATAAAAACAGTCCGTCATTGAAAGGAATTGGCGCAAACAGTAACGATCTAAAACTTGCAAAAAACATCGTACTATATAACAAGGGGAAACGCGTCTGGGGAACCGCACCGGACAGTGACTCTGCAGCGCAGGCAGAACAGACGACTGGTGTGACAGAGCAGGTAGAGGATGCACTGACCGATGCGCAAACGCAGCAGGCAGCGGAAGAATCGGATGCTCCACAGCAGACAAGCGATGTACAAGAACAGAACAGCAGCCAGCAGCAAAGTAATGCACAACAACAGAATAACGACCAACAGCAAAACAGCACACAACAAAATAGCAATCAGCAGCAAAGCAGCATACAACAAAATAACGATCAGCAGCAAAATGTAGATCAACAACAGAACAGCAATCCACAGCAGATAGAATCTACAGCCGATGACGCAGAGGAAGAGGACGCAACCGGCGCCACATCTCCAAACGATGACTGGCTCCACACAAAAGGCGGTACGATCGTGGACAAAAACGGAAAAGTCGTTCGTCTGACCGGAGCAAACTGGTTTGGATTTAACTGCGGAGAGCGCCTGTTACATGGTCTCGGCTGGGGCGCGGATATCCGAACCGTGATCAAAGGCTGCGCAAACCGGGGAATCAATCTGCTTCGTATCCCGGTTTCCACCGAGCTTTTACTGGAATGGAAAAATGGAAAAACAACTTCCACAAATTTTTCCAATACACAGTATTATAAGGACAATCCGGATCTGGTCAATAAAGACGGAAGTTCCATGAATAATTTACAGGTGTTTGACAAAATGATGCAGCTGTGTAAGCAATACGGCATCAAAGTCATGGTGGATGTGCACAGTGCGAAAGCGGACAATTCCGGACATAACTATCCGCTCTGGTATAACACAGAAGCTGGTATCACTACAAAAGACTGGATTGAGGGATGGAAGTGGCTGGTAAAACGTTACAAAAACGACGATACACTCATCGCCTGTGATCTAAAAAACGAGCCGCATGGAAAACGAGATGAAAAGCTGTACGCAAAGTGGGATAATTCCAAAGACAAAAATAACTGGAAATATGCCGCAACGCAGTGTGCGGAAGCGATTTTAAAGATCAATCCAAATCTTTTGATCGTTGTAGAAGGGGTTGAACAGACACCGAAGAAAGGACACAGCTATTCCGAGAAAGCAAAGAAAAATGCCCAGAGCGCTTATACCAATTATAATGGCGCCTGGTGGGGTGGAAATCTGCGCGAGGCAGGAAAATACCCGATCACCTTCAAAGGACATTCCGCCTGGAATAAGCAGGTCGTCTATTCCCCGCATGATTATGGTCCTTTGGTTTACCAGCAGACCTGGTTTAACAAGAAATTTACCGTAAAATCCCTCAGAAAGGATTATTGGTACGATTCCTGGGGCTATCTGGTAGAGAAAAAGAAAGCACCACTTCTGATCGGAGAATGGGGTGGACTTCTTGATGGCAAGGATAATGAAAAATGGATGAAACTGTTGTCTCAATACATGAATCAATACAATATGAGTCATACCTTCTGGTGTATCAATCCAAATTCCGGTGATACGGGTGGACTCCTCCAAAATGATTGGAAATCGTGGGATGAAGCGAAATACAAGTTGTTAAAGAAAACACTTTGGCAGGATTCGAAAGGTCATTTTGTTGGGCTTGATCACAAAAAAGGATTGGGCGACAAAGGAATCACCGTCACACAATATTATAAAAAGAAATAAAAAGAGATCAGCAGCCGTAGTTAAAGCGGCTGCTGATTTTTAATAAATTCCAGAAATTCATCCTGCGGAAGCGGGCAGGAAAAATAAAATCCCTGAATATAATCAATTCCGATGGAGATCATTTCATCGAGCTGTTCGCGCGTTTCCACACCTTCGGATACAACTTTTAGATTCATTTTATGGATCATATCATTGGTCGCACTCAAAACAGACTTTGCCTTTGCATTGTCAAAATAGGAATGCGTCATATCTTTATCAAACTTCACGATAGAAACCGGCATATCTACGATATAATTCAGATTTGACTGTCCGTTTCCAAAATCGTCCAAAGAAAAGCTGACACCGTAATCGATCAGAATCCGCATATTTTCCAAAAGGATATTCTTTGCCATCAAAGAGGCAGACTCCGTGATCTCCAGATTGATGCAGCTCGGATCGACATGGTAGTCGTTCATGATCCCTTTATAGATGGAAGCCAGATTTCGGCGTTCACATTGGGTAACGGATAAATTGACCTCAATGTATTCAATGCCATATTGCCGGATATCTTCTTTTTTTATAAAATGGCAGGTTTTTTCAAATACAGTTTCTCCAATCTGTGCGATGAGACCAGTTTCCTCCGCGATAGATATAAACAGACCCGGCGGAATAATGCTTCCGTCCCTGTCGCGGATTCGTACAAGCGCTTCCGCCGAAACAAACTTTTTGTGTTCGGTGGAATAGATTGGTTGATAAAAAACTTCCACACGATCCTCTTCTAAAGCAGAAATGATCAGGTGTTCCATTTCTTCATGCAGCCGTTTTTGCGTCACAACATTTTCATCAATGGTGACCACATGATTTGAAGGCAGTCCGCTGGAGTGGATATTGAAATAATGAAGCAGCCAGAGCAGTTCATCTGCATCTGCCGCGACCGAACTATCCGGCAAGAGCAGATAATTCGGTTCGAACAGAACCTCGTCTGCATGGGAAGGCGAAGCGGCCCATTTGGTCTGAAACGCCTGCTGGATCAGAGCAAAATCATGCATCATTTCCTCTTCGGTGTAAAAGGATAGAAAAAATTCCTGTTCGACATTTTTGAAAATTTTCGCATACGGCAGTGTTTCCAGATAACGTACAACCTCATCTAGTGCATAATCCGTCGAAGAATCGGAACTATGTGAAATCTGTGTAGGTGGAAGGGTCAAAAGCAAAGCAGAAAATGTCTGATGGTTTTCATATTTCTGATTCAGATATTTGATCAAAGTATGCCCATTGTACAGACCGGTTTCCCGATCAAAATAAGCCTCCGGATTTTCCAGTTCGAAAAACAGAAGCGTCATGCAAAGCGCGGAGGCAAAACCGATCACCCGTAGATCCATAGCGATGATCTGTAAAATGATGGCGGTCGTCCAGATCTCCAGCCAGATGGTGATGATGGTGCGACGCTTGGCATTCATATTCGCTTTTTCGTGAATGAGCATATACAGTGTGGCACAGATCAATAGAAAGGCGATCAAAAAAGCTGCACGAACTGCGAGGCCGCTGGTGTGGGCGTTAAACCCATCTGTGTGCAGATCGATCGGTAAAAATCCGATGATCCCGCAAAAAATAAACATGGCAATAAGGGCCAGTCGGATATTTTGTTTGTACCGTTCGCGGGAAAATGCATCCAGGCAGGTATAGACAAATGCCTGAAAGCCCATCCAGCACAGACTGATCAGGTAGAGGCGGCAGAGGCCTGTCACAAATAAGTGTGGAAGGAAATCTACATAAACTAAAGCAATAATAGAAAAAATATCCAGACACACGCTCACCATGGTCAGTATCAAAGTATTAAAAAACAGTTTTTCGGTATAAAGACCGACCTTTTTTTGCCGTTTTGTCATAAAAAATAAATATAACAGAAGAACAAATGCACAGCATTGCGATTGTATATGCATAAAAACACCTCTCTTGTAAATTCGGCGGTTATTTTTTACAGTTGCTCATAAATGCAATATTTATATCGTCTGAAAATTAAAAAAATATGATGCAAAAATAAAAAAAAATGTAAAATTATTAGAAACTGTCTCTGACACAAAGAACACCCCAACCGATCAGAGGGTTCGGATACACGGATAAAACAGGAAGCGGGCGGGCACCACGGATCAGAGAAGCTTTTACTTTTTGTCCATATAAAAACGGATCGTGTTGATCGGTAATTCCATATTGCATCAAAAGCGCAGCGGCACCGGTGACAAATGGTGTGGCCATGGAAGTCCCGCTTTTGGTGGTATATCCTCCGCCGGGGGCGCAGGAAGTGATGGATACGCCGGGTGCGGCGAGAGTTGGTTTGACAAAATTTGTCTGCCAGGTATACCCGCGTCCGGAAAAATCAGCCAGTTGGTCGTATATGGAGTCATATGCGCCGACTGTGATGGCCTGCATGGCGGTGGAAGGAATGGTGAGTGTGGTGGAGACACTTGGAATCAGAAAAGCCGTATCGCCTCCGCGGAACTCTTTGCCCGGCATCCACAGATCAAACGAGCCGTCTTTGATCTGATGGGGGAGAAATTCAAACGTCCAGATCCCGCTTTCGATGTAGGTGTCAGAGGGAAGGAATTCCAGATAGAGTTCCTGATAAATGCTGTATGGACTTGGTTCTCCGAAATAGAAAAGGAGCGTTGTCTGTCCAATCTGGAACGTCTGACTGCCCAGAACCTCCTGAAAAGGGCCGATGCGCCTGCCGGACGGAGAAATCAACACCACATCGAACGTATCCGCATAATTTTTCCAGATCTGAATGCTGAAAGAGGTCTCATATGGACCAACAGAAAAGGCAATGCTTTGTGCTTCCCATTGACCGTCTGCAGTCTGGCGAAAGGTTGCGGATGCATGACCGGCACCAAGCCCTTCATTTCCACTTCCAATGACAAGTGTGGTACGTCCGTACTCCGAGACAGTATTGAGATATGATTCCAGCAGAGAAGTACCGCTGTGGGAGCCAAAATTATTGCCGAAACTGAGATTTAATGCGACGGGCAGACGCGCTTCGGCGGCAAATCGAACGATATAATCTACAGCGGTCATTAACTGTGTGGTATAAGGAAATGCGTCCGCCTGTGGATTTCCAAGTTTTACGATGATTAGGGGACTCTCTGGTGCGACACCACGAAATCGTCCATCGGATGCCCGTCCGTTTCCAGCGGCGATACCAGTGACATGTGTGCCATGGCCGGAGCGGTCGATGCTGGGACAAAGCTCCCTGCGTTTTGCATCAGTGGGCTGCGAGAGCGCAAGATCGATGCGTTCTTTGGTGTACTCAGAACCAAAGGGATAGCTTTCTGGAGAAGCAACATCACCTGTCGGAGGAATCGTCTGGTCCCATAGGCGCAGAATCCGTGTGCTGCCATCGGGGTTGCGAAAATCCGGATGTGTGTAATCGATTCCGCTGTCGATCACACCGATCAAAATATCTTTTCCGGTCAAAAAATCCGGTGCATCGGAAAGTCCGGTGACACATGCGGCACGCAGGGCGTTGTCTACCGCAAAAAACAGTCGTTTCGGTTTTTCAATAAATACAATATCCGGTATCGCCGCAAGTGCATCTAACTGTGCCTGTGGAACAGAGAAAATCGCATAATTTCCGTATAATTCGATGATCTGGATATCAGGAAATTCTACCCGGATTCGGTCAAGTGTATTGGCGTAGCGCACAATGACTTCCCAGCGTCGGGTAGCAGCGTCAAAACCGGTAGACAGTTCTGGAGATTTTTCCCATTCAGAGGGTGGGGTGTCTAACGTCAGGTTTAGCACATTTTCTAATTTGGGATTATTTGCCATAAAAAATCCTTCTTATAGTTTTTTTTATAAAATAAGCAGAAAGTTAAAAAATGTTCTATAGGACAAAAGGATTATATAGTTGACAGTTGTCTGAAAACATAGTAAAATTATGTTAAAAACAAAAGAAAATCAGAAAAAATGGGAAAAGGGGTAATCATGTGAAACATTTAAAGGTAAGAACAAAGTTAAATTTCATTATTGTAGTGTTACTGGCGTTAGTTTTAGCAGGAAATCTGATATCCATTAGTAATATGAGAGCGGTACAGAGAAACGCCATAGCAAGCATGGACAATTCTACCCGCGAAGATTATGACAAAAGCATTAAGGAGCAAGTGGAGGGCGTGATTTCACTTTTAACAGAGATAAATCGGAAATGTGAAGATGGGACATATACGAAGGAAGAAGCAAAAAAAATGGCTGCAGATGTCGTGCGTCAGATGCGGTATGGTGAGGATGGCTATTTCTGGATCGATCAGTCCGATGGAACAAATGTGGTATCGCTTGGAAGCGATACAGAGGGAACCAACCGTATGGAGACGAAGGATGGAAATGGATACCAGATGGTAAAAGAGATCATTCGGGTAGCGGTGGAAGATGGCGGTGGCTATACCGATTATGTGTTTCCAAAAGAGGGGGAGACGGAAAACTCTCCCAAACGGTCTTACAGTGCCTATTTTGAGCCGTTTGACTGGGTGATCGGAACAGGAAATTATACGAATTATATTGAAGACAAAATTACGGATCAAAACGAGGAAATGTGGAATTATGTAAAAGGAAGAGCAAAAATATTGGTTATAGTCTGCATTGTCATGTTAGTGGGAGTGTTCATCTTTTTAAATTACATTGCAAATGATATTGCAAAATCGATCAAACGTGTCATGAACAATCTTTCCGGGGTTGCAGCAGGAGATTTTGCCCAGGCACTGGAAGAAAAGCTGCTTGCCAGAAAAGATGATTTTGGACAGTTGACGGGAAAACTGGATCATATGCGTGTGGCAGTGAAAAATTCACTTACAGATGTCAAAAAAGAAGCCGAAAATATTGATGCTGTCGTAGCAAAGATCAACGAAAGCATTCAATCTCTGGATGCAGAAATCGTAGATGTATCAGAAACGACAGAAGAACTGGCTGCCAGTACAGAAGAAACAGCGGCTTCCGCGGAACAGATCAATATGATGTCGCAGGAAATCGGAGAAGCAGCAAAGGGTATTGCCATGCGCGCACAGGATGGTGCGATCGAAGCCGAAGCCATTCACAAACGTGCAAAAGACACAAAAGATCAGACCGTGGAAAACCGCGAAAAAATTCAAAATATGTTAAACGATATCCGGGATGGACTGGAAAAAGCATTGGAGGATGCAAAGGTGGTAGATCAGATTGGAATACTTGCGGATTCCATTTTGAATATCACATCCCAGACCAACTTGCTGGCATTGAATGCTTCTATTGAAGCGGCGCGGGCCGGGGAAGCAGGAAAGGGCTTTGCGGTAGTAGCAGAGGAAATCCGGATGCTTGCGGAGCAGTCCAAAGATGCCGTTGCAAACATTCAATCCGTGACAGAAAATGTGAATCGGGCAGTCTCGAATCTGACATCAGACTCAAATCGTTTGCTTGCATTTGTAGACACGGAGGTATTGGATAGCTTTAATGGATTTGAGAAAATGGCAGATGCTTATAACATGGATGCGTCATCCGTAAACGATCTGATGTCCGAGTTCAGTGCGACCTCCGAGCAGCTGCTTGCCTCCATGAACAGCATTGTCGACTCCATTGAAGGTGTTACAAAGGCGGCCAATGAAGGGGCAGCCGGTACCACCAACATCGCACAAAAGAGTGCAACGATCGCGGCTAACTGCGCAGAAGTTATGGAAAATGCCAAGTCAGTGGAAAACTCGGTACAACAGTTGCACAAAAATGTAAGAGCTTTTAAAATTTAAAGAATAGAAAGTCCTTTTGGTTCAATAGAAGCCAAAAGGACTTTTTTTTATGCACATGTTAGATTATTTCCAGAAAATTCCGATATATAAAAGGAAAGCGATATGCTACAATAAAAAAAAGTATGTTTGGCGTTTCTTTGGGTTGATCTTATTAGAGATCGCGAGTTTGACAAACAACTGAGGAGGGATTAAATGAATCAGAAAGAATTTAAGCCGTATGTTCCGGCTGAAAAAATAACAGCGGAATTTACAATCACATCTGTGATCATGGGTGTGCTTCTGGCAGTCGTTTTTGGTGCGGCAAATGCTTATCTGGGGCTGCGTGTCGGTATGACCGTGTCGGCGTCTATTCCCGCAGCCGTGATTTCTATGGGAGTGATCCGCGTGATCCTAAAAAGAGACTCGGTCTTAGAGAGCAATATGGTCCAGACCATTGGTTCTGCGGGAGAATCACTTTCTGCGGGAGCCATCTTTACGCTTCCGGTTCTGTTTTTATGGGCAAAAGAGGGGGTAATGGATACGCCGAGCCTGTTGACGATCTTTTTGATCGCACTTTGCGGCGGTGTACTGGGCGTATTGTTTATGGTTCCGCTGAGAAACGCATTGATCGTAAAAGAACATGGTGTCCTGCCATATCCGGAAGGCACCGCATGCGCCGAGGTGCTTCTTGCGGGAGAAGAAGGCGAGTCAAGTGCCAAGTCTGTTTTTGCAGGTATGGGATTAGCCGCAGTGTTTAAGTTTGTGGTCGATGGGTTAAAAGTGATTCCGGGTGTGATCACAGCGCCGGTAAAAGCATTGAAGACCGAATTTTCGGCAGAAGTCTATCCGGCACTTATTGGTGTCGGATATATCTGTGGACCTAAGATTTCTTCCTATATGCTGGCCGGTGGTCTGATCGGGTGGTTTATTTTGATTCCGATGATCGTGATATTCGGAGACACTGCAGTGTTATATCCGGGAACGACAACGATTGGGGAAATGTACGCAGATGGTGGAGCGGGTGCCATCTGGAGTAGTTATATCCGTTACATTGGTGCGGGAGCAGTCGCTGCCGGCGGAATTATCAGTCTGGTAAAATCCTTGCCGTTGATCATCCGTACGTTTTTGGATGCCATGAAAGGGATGAAAGGCAGTCAGGCTGCGGGCAGTGTTCGTACCGAACAGGACCTGAACATGAAATTTATCGGAATTGCGGTTCTTGGCATGACGCTTGCGATCTGGCTGCTCCCGCAGATTCCGGTCACCTTGCTCGGAGCCGTTTTGATCGTTGTATTCGGTTTCTTTTTTGCCACGGTATCTTCTAGAATGGTCGGCATCGTTGGCAGCAGTAACAATCCGGTTTCGGGAATGGCGATCGCAACGCTTCTGTTTGCCACGTTATGTTTAAAGACAACCGGAGATGGCGGCGCACACGGCATGCTTGGCGCAATCGCGATCGGTTCGGTCATCTGTATTATTGCGGCGATGGCAGGGGATACCTCGCAGGATTTAAAAACGGGCTATATCCTCGGTGCCACACCGAAAAAACAGCAGATCGGAGAGCTGATCGGTGCGCTTGTCTCCTCATTTACCATCGGCGGTGTCCTGATCTTATTAAATTCGGCATGGGGATTTGGAACCGCAGAGCTATCTGCACCGCAGGCAACCCTGATGAAGATGATCATCGAAGGGGTGATGGACGGAAATCTCCCGTGGGCGCTGGTATTTATCGGTGTCTTTATTGCCATTGTTATCGAGATTCTCGGAATTTCAGTGCTGCCGGTTGCCATTGGACTGTATCTGCCTCTGGAGTTGAGTACTACGATCATGATCGGAGGAATCATCCGCTGGTTTGTGGACAGAAAAGCAAAGACAGACGAAGGGGAGTCGAGTCACGGAATTTTATTCTGTTCCGGTTTAATCGCTGGAGAAGGGCTGGTGGGAATTCTATTGGCGATCCTTGCCATTTGCGGTGTGACCGAAGTACTTGATCTGTCAGGGACATGCAATACCGGAATCATCGGTGGAATCGTGCTGATGGTGCTCATGATCTTGTTTACGCTGAAATTTGCATTATGGGGGAAGAAGAAAGATGGCAAAGAAAAATAAAAAACAGGTGGGAAAAAATTATCTGGATTTTGTACCCATTCAGAATCAGAAATATGTATCTGAGACGGATGAAAAGGGAAATGTAACGATCCTTGTTGAGAATAAAGGGCTATGTAATCGGATGGCCCAGCGTTTTCTGAAAAAACCTCCAATTTCCTACATTCATCTGGACGAGATGGGGAATTTTATCTGGCCGTTTTTAGACGGCACGCATACCGTCTATGAGATTGCGGGACTGGTACATGAAACATTTGGAGAAAAAGCAGAACCGTTATACGATCGGCTTGTCCAGTACATGAAAAACCTGGAAAACTACGGATTTATACAGGTAAAATAAAGATTGAAAAAAGTGTGTAAGTTTTGTCATGAAAACTTACACACTTTTCGTATACCTTTTTGGAGTCAGGTTTCATTATTTTTGATCATTACATGTTTTTTGGCACTCCAATCACCGTACAATGTTTTATCTTTCCCTGAAAAACGAATGCTTTTGTAGGAGCGAACCCGGACGTAATAGGTTTTTCCTTCACTTAATTTTGTGATCTTTGCTCCTTTTACAGAGTTTTTATTCACAAAAACAGATTTTGTATTCTTTTGAAACTTTTTGTCGGTGCTGTACTGCATCTGATAGCCGGATGCGGACGAATCTTTTTTCCAAAGGACGGACAATTGTCTGGATTTTGTTGATTTTAGACGGATCGTCTGTTTTTTCGGGCGTGCTTTGATCGTCACTTCACAATGGCTTGCAGAAAACTGATCGGTTTCTGCTGCATTTATCGTGATTACAGCCATGCCACATCCTTTGATCTGCACTTCCCCTTTTGCATTAACGGTTGCAACTTTACGATTGGAGCTGCTGTAGGTCAGTTTTCCGTTTCCGGATTTCAGTTTGGCATTTAAGGAAAAGGCCGGTTTTCCGTATACATTTTCATACGTCTTTTTTACGTTGATCACAGACGATTTCTTTTTTGCGTTAAGTGAAACGAACGTAAAGCCATTTTCCGTGGCAAATTGCTGGGCATAGGAGCCGGTATTTGCATAGATCACTACGGAAGTGGACGGGAAAAAGGCGCCTGTTCCAATCTCTGTGACACTGTCCGGAATGGTTATTTTTTGCAGTCGGCTCATATAAAACGCACCGGAATCAATGCTTTTTACACCATCCGAAACGATGACCTCTGTCATGCTCGTCTCAGCAAAAGTATTTGCAGCGATGTGTGTGACGCCTTTTGGAATTTCTACTGTTTCTTTTCCGCGTGTCTGGCAGGAAATCAGAACGCCGTTTACGATCACGGTCGGGTCTGTTCGGATCTGTTCGATCAACCATAACGTGTCCTCAAATGCATATGCGCCGATTTTTGTTACACTTTGCGCAACATGGATTTCTTCCAGGTTGGAATCGTCATAAAAGGCGCCGCTATCAATGGTTGTCACGCCTTCTGGGATGGTGACCGCTGTCAGAAGCGGGCAGTTTGCAAATGCATATTCGCCGATTTCTGTCACTGTATCCGCGATCTCTACCTGCGTAAGTTTGGTAAGTCCCTTAAAGGAGCCGCTGCCGATTGCAGTGATACCGCTGGTCACATGGACCTGCTCGATCTCATCGCGATAGGCTTCCCAAGGATATTTTTCCCAGTCTCCAGATGTTTGGGCTCTGGCGATCAGCGGAAAGCGTTCGGTGTGAAACTGATCCATTTTTCCGTTTCCGGTAATCTGTAAGGTATGTGTGGTTTTGTCATATTCCCACATCGCATCCTCCCCGCAAAATCCGAATGTAGGAAACGAATCCGTCTGCTCGCCTTCGAGCTTGTCCGGACTCTGCAGTTCCTCTGCAGACACCGGTGTTGTTCCGAGCACGATCGCACTCATTCCAAGTGCCAGCGCACGGAAGAACCAAAGTCTTCTTTTCATATAAAATCCCCCCTTTTTCAGTATTTTTATAAAACTCTCCACAATTATCATACTACTTTCTGAATTTTGTTGCAATCCCGCGAAGCAGATTCTTTTTTATAATAAAAACGCCCCAGTCATTCAAGAGTGGGGCGTTTTTATTATAAAAAAGAAGGTCTAATTGGATTCTAAAATCTGCATCAGTTTTTCCATACCGGCGCGGATACTTTCCATAGACTGTACGATCTCCTCCATGGAGCTGACAGATTCCTCCGTGGAACTGCTGATGCCGGAAGTGGCCTGAACGGATTCTTCGGACATCTGCTCTAACTTTTGCATGGAAGAGAGCAGCTGTTCTTTGATGGCAAGCATTTCATGCAGCTCCGATTCCAAAACTTTGGTGAAAGAAATCACGTCTTCTGAGGAGTCGAGCATACTGTGGAAAATCTCGACGGTGCTGGTCAGGTCGTTATAGGATTCGTTGACAATGGTGTGATTCGTGTTGATGGTGGTCCCGGTTTCATCCACAGTTGTAAAAATATCCTTCAGGATTGTGTCGATTTTTTGCGTCGCATTCGTCGATTGTGTGGATAAGTCATTGATCTCATTGGCAACGACCGCAAATCCTTTTCCGGCTTCGCCTGCGCGCGCCGCTTCGATCGAAGCATTTAAAGCGAGCAGGTTAGTCTGCTGCGCGATCTGGTGAATGCTCTCCGTAATCTCACCGATCAGAGCCGATTTCTGGGATAACGAGGCAACACCCTCCGCTGCTTTCTGTGCAATGTCAATATTCTCTTTAAACTTGTCGGACAGAGTGGTGACAGAATGGATACCATTTGTATTTTTTGTTTTAAGTTCTTCGATCTTCTCCACCGTTTCGGTAATTTTCTTCTCTGCGGACGAAATCTTTTCATCCAGCGAATGGAACACGTCCATACTCTCGTTTACCTCGTGAATCTGCTGATCGGCGCTGTCCGATACCTGCTCCGTGGAAGCGGCAATCTCCTGCGAAAGCTGTTCGGCAGATTCGATGGAGGTCTGGATATTTTCGGTGGAAGACTGGATGTTTTCGAAGGCTTGTTTGACCTCGACGAGCATTTTTGTGCGTTTTTCTCCTTGTTCTTCAATAGAAGAAAAAAGATCGATTGTTCTGGAGGCAACCAATATAGCTGCAATGCCGGCTAATATATATACAATTCCGATAAAAATCCATATCATGACAAGATGCATTTTTATAAAAGCATCCGTAAAGAGAATCAAACAAATGCCATTGCTGATTAAAGTTAAAATAATATTATACTTTAGTAAGGCTATATCGTAATATGCAATAATCAGAATTAACATCATGAAATATACCTGCGTGATGGCACCAAATTTTCCGTCATTTCCAAAAGCGATCACAATACAACCACCGATTGGTACAATGGCTGAGTATAAATATTTTGCGTATTTTCCAAGAGGCTTTTCGAATAATTTGATTAAAATACTGCTTACACACATTATAAATACAATAGAATCTCTCGCAGTGCCTTTTAAAAAAAGCATGACATACAAAAAGGCGGCAATGGGTAGGGCAATCATTAACAAAAACATGATTGTATTCATCTTTTTCTCTTCTTTTTCCAATACAGTTCCTTCCATAACACTCATTCCTCCTAAATCTGTAAAAACTGAATAAAACTTTATTTTATATAAAATTTATCGGCTCTATTTTTTTTTTTTTAAACTTTTTGGAGAAAAAAGTGAAATTTTATGAAAAAACTTATCGAACCTTCGTCAGAAGAGAGCGATTAGAATCTTTTTGTTCGGTTGACGCCGAGTCGGCTATAAAAACTGTTGCGATTTACTTGATTTCAAAGTATTATTAGCATAAAATAAAGGTAAAAAGGTATCATAAAAACTGAGTTGATACAAGGAGGAAACGGTTTATGGGTATTTATCTGAATCCGGGAAATGACAGGTTTTACAGAACATGTAATTCAGAAATATATGTAGATAAAACAGAATTAATTATGTTAACAAATCGAGCACTGAATACGGAGCAGAACTGTATCTGTATCAGCCGCCCAAGAAGATTTGGCAAGTCAATAACAGCATGTATGCTGGCAGCTTATTATGGAAAAGACTGTGATTCATCTGAATTATTTGCTCCATATAAAATTGCGAAAGCGAAAGATTACCGAAAACATCTGAATCAATATAATGTGATTATGTTGAATATACAGGATTTTTTAAGTGTTACCGATTCAGTTACAGAAATGCTTTCTTTTCTTCAAAAGCGTATGATTCGAGAATTAAAGCGAAAGTACCCGGGTGTTATGGAAGAGGAAGAAGATATTTTAAGTTTGGCTTTGGAAGACATATATAGTGAGACAAAAGAAAGTTTCATCTTTATCATAGACGAATGGGATTGCATCTTAAGAGATCGTCAGTATTCTGAAGATGACCAGAAAAAGTATCTGGATTTCATAAGAAACCTCTTAAAAGATAAAGCCTATGTCTCCCTTGCCTATATGACCGGAATTCTTCCGATAAAAAAATACGGAACTCATTCTGCGTTAAACATGTTTATGGAGTATTCCATGACATCACCAAAAATGTTTGCAGAATACATTGGTTTTACCGAGGAAGAAGTAAAGGCTCTTTGTAAAAAATATGACGTGGATTATAATACGATGGAAAGTTGGTACAATGGTTATTCATTTCCTAAAGTATCCCATATCTATAATCCTAAATCGGTGGTAGATGCTATATTATTTCAGGAATTTGCAAGTTATTGGACGCAGACAGAAACGTATGAGGCATTAAAAATTTATATCGATTTAAATTTTGATGGATTAAAAGATGCGATTATTCAGATGCTTGGAGGTGGTCGGGTTGCCACTCATACCGAGCGGTTTCAAAACGATATGACAACGTTTCACAGTAAAGACGACGTACTGACGCTCTTGATTCATTTGGGATATCTGGCATACGATAGCGAACATTCGGAAGTATTTATTCCAAATGCAGAGATTCGTGGAGAATTCCGCAATGCGATTCAGGGGGAAGACTGGAAAGAAGTGATTGACGCACTCGAACAGTCCGACCGCCTTCTCACAGCAACGTGGCAGCAGGACGAAGAAACTGTAGCAGAAATCCTAAATACGGTACACAGCGAAAATACGTCCGTATAGGAATCCCCCAAGGCGTAGATTCGTTTATTGTTTCCCATTCAGCACATCTGCCAAACAGTTCATTCCATTCTTCACCACTTCCATATTCGTCAGAATATTTTGTACCTCCTGCGCCTGACCTTCGATCGCCAGACTGATCTCATTCGAGGAGTTTGCAGATTTCTGTGAAACGTCTTTTACACGATCCATTGCCTGTAAAAGCTGCTCTTTGATTTCTACGATATCCCCCAGTTCCTTCTTTAAATATTTTCTTCTTCCTTGAATTGCATAAATGATCCCTCCTTTAATACAGTTGGTGCTTTTTCTTTTGAAAATTTATGAAAGTGCTGTGTGTTATAAAATATATCGGTCTTTATATTTTTTTTTAGAAAATTACGGATAAAAGATAAAACTTTTATAAGTTTTCTTAAAATTCAAGAACGAGTCGCGTTTGTATTTTTATAGAGGAATATTATGTTACTAAGAGTGTGAAAAGCAAATAAAAATTGTAAGAACAAAAAAAATCCGCTATACTAGAAGTAGTTGTATAGCGGATTTTTTTGAGCAACAGTTGATCTGTTTTACGAAAAAACGTGTATGATGGAAAATGGAAAATCGTAGGAAGGAGTGCGTGATAGATGGGAAGATTTTTGAATCCTACCAACAGTGCATTTCAGACAACATTAAATTCTGAAATTTATGTGGATAAGACAGGACTCATTGATTACACCAATAAAGTGATCAATACCATGCAGGCATTTATCTGCAACAGTCGTCCGCGTCGTTTTGGGAAATCAATCACGGCAAATATGCTGACGGCATACTATAGCAAGGGCTGTGATTCCAGAGAAATGTTTGACGGGTTGAAAATCAGTGGAATGGATTCATTTGAAAAATATCGAAACAAATATGATGTGATTCACTTTGATGTGCAATGGTTTATCGAGCCTGGAATGGATATTGACACGATCGTTACTGTTTTGCAGGATGCTGTTGTAAAAGAACTTAGGGAAGCCTATCCCATGATCATTGACGAGGAAGTAACAGGACTGCCGGATGCAATGTCTTTGATCACAGAAAAGACAGGGAATAAATTTGTTGTTATTATTGATGAATGGGATGTGCTTATTCGTGATGAAGCCATGAACCCAAAAGTACAGGACGAATACATTGGTCTTTTGCGTAAAATGTTTAAGGGAGTAGAGCCGACAAAATTTATCGCGCTTGCCTATCTGACGGGAATTTTGCCGATCAAGAAAATATTGTCGGAATCGTCTCTGAACAATTTTGATGAATATACGATGTTGGATGCGGGGGCGCTTGCGCCGTATGTTGGTTTTACAGAAGAGGAAGTAAAAGAATTGTGCGAGAAGTATGGCAGAGATTTTTCAGCAGTCGAGAGATGGTATGATGGATATTTACTTTCTGGTACGCATACGTACAATCCAAAAGCAGTTGTAAGTGTGATGCTGCGGGATACTTTTCAAAGTTACTGGTCAAAGACCGGAACATTTGAGCTGATTCGACCGTATATCAACATGGATTTTGATGGATTGAAAACAGCAATTATTGAAATGATTTCCGGTGATGCTGTTGCAGTTGATACATCTTCGTTCCAAAATGATATGGTTAGTTTTGACAGTAAAGATGATGTGCTGACATTGCTTATTCATCTTGGATATCTGGCGTATGATCAGCAGAAAAAAACGGCTTATATTCCGAATGAAGAAATCAGGCAGGAATTTATGTCCGCGACCAAAAAGAAAAAGTGGAATGAACTTGTCCGATTTGAGCAACAGTCCAATGAGTTACTGGAAGCTACGCTGGATATGGATGAGGAAGTGGTTGCAGATGGAATTGAGAAAATTCATACGGAGTTTGCATCTTCGATTCAGTATAATAACGAGAATTCACTCAGCAGTGTACTTACCATTGCATATCTCAGTTCTATGCAGTATTATTTTAAACCGGTAAGAGAACTACCGACAGGACGCGGTTTTGCAGATTTTGTATATATTCCAAAGCCGGAATATCGATCCTCTTATCCGGCACTTGTGGTAGAATTAAAGTGGAACAAAAGCGCGGATACAGCCTTAAAACAGATTAAGGAGAAACGATACCCGGATTCTCTTTTGCAATATACCGGAAGTCTTCTGCTGGTCGGAATTAATTACGATAAGAAAACGAAAGTGCATCAGTGCTCTATTGAAGTGTGTAATTGGAATGAGATGTATTCGTTATTAGAAAAATGAAAATAGTAATCCCCAGCCAATTTTGGCTGGGGAATTTATTCAGCAGACTACTTATATTCGGATATCGATGGATTGGCCAAGATGCGGTGTCACGGATTGTTCCATTGACCGGATCAGCTGTGTGTTCAGCGTTTCGTTCCATTCCATTTCCTTGTCAAGCATTGTTACACCCACTGCAAAAGATAAGCTGGACGAATCACAGGA
>JBJENW010000355.1:0-36289 GCA_051880395.1 Lachnospiraceae bacterium
GAGACTGTTTGCTTGTTGTCGAAGAAACCTTGATTTTATGCGGGATTTTTTGGAGAATATGTAGCAAGATTAAATGTACATAGAACCTAGTGATTTAGAGGGGTGCAAAAATTTACGGAAGCCTATGCTGTGCGCCGGAATCGTATCGGTAGTAACTTGGCGTCTGCGAATAGTTGCACCCCTCTTTTGGATATATGAAAGGATATGAACCTTGGGAAAAACTTATTTATGAAGAGCAGGGAAAATACAAATTGTGTAACATGTCATTAAATGCTACAATATACACATAGTGTAAACTGGAGGCTGCTTAATATGATTGATATAAAGCAAACAGAATGTCAAAATGAGATAAAAAAATTAGAGAAGAAGAATTAACCAAGACGAGGAAAATAAAAAACAAGAGTTTCAGGATGAGGAAGCCGCATATTATCAGAAAGCGTTGGAATAGGATATGAATAAGGAATGGTCAGAACAAAATAAGCGTATGCAGGAGCAGCTACGGAAGGAGCAAACATTTTCTGATGGAATTAAGACTCTTTTGGAACTACGGCAGAAAATAATGAATGAGATTCTGCGTATGAAGCAAGAACTTTCGCCAGAAGATTTTAGCAAGATGCCTTTCCCAAAAGCAAATGGATACCATAGCAAAACGATTGCGTATTCTTTGTGGCATATTTTTCGGATTGAGGATATTGTGGCACATTCGCTGATACAAAGGGATGAGGAGGTTTTCTTCTTAGAGAACTATCAAAAACGGATGAAATCACCGATTATTACCACAGGAAACGAGCTGATCGATCAAGAGATTGAAGATTTTTCGAAAAAACTGGATTCGGAGTATCTATATCAATATATAGAGGACGTGAAGGAAAGTACCGAGAACATCTTGAAAAATTTTTCTTTTAAGGATATGAAACGTAAATTTAATGATGAAGATAAGAGCAGGCTGTGCAATTTACATGTGGTAGGCACACAGGAACAGGCATGCTGGCTTATAGACTATTGGTGCGGAAAAGATATCAGAGGTCTGATACAAATGCCATTTTCCAGGCATTGGATTATGCATATTGAGGCGTGTTTTCGCATTGAAACTAAAATCGTGCAGGGAAAAAAGAAGCGGGAGAGTTAGATATTTTTGATGAACACAAAAGAGCAGATACCAAACATAAACAACATATACATGAACAATTGCAGCATCGTGAATAAGCTTTTAAACCGAAAAGGAATCATGGAACAAAGAATATATATTCAGGTTATGCAGGCAAAAAAAACAAAAGACCCCATTTGGATCAAAGTGTTATTTATGCCGAGAAATGTGTATAGCGAGTTGGAAGATTTTGTACTGACACCGTATGACCTTGCAGTGATGGATGCCGCATTTACGTTAGCGGAATACAAGTGTTGGGATTTCACGCTGGAGTTTTTGGTGCAGGTGATCAAAGGAGATTTGCAAAAACCGGTTACGGAAAAGGAAAAGAAAGAAGCAAAAGCGAGCATAGAAAAGCTGCGGGCAGTGCGATGTAACATAGATTGTAGCGAAGAATGGCGTGTGAGGAAAAAAGAAGGGAAAGGATTGTATATGGGGAGCCTGCTTCCGGTTACCGATATTCAGTGGACGCCGGCGTATCATAGAATCGCAAAGCCGGGATATCATATGGACACGCAGAATTGGAGCCTGTATCAATATGCGAAGGAAATCAAACAGATCATAGCGGTCCCTTTTTCGTTTTATCACCTTCCAAATATGACAGTGACGCAGGATATCATCAAAATTCGAAATTACCTTTGCAGAAGAATCGCAGTCATGGGTCACAAGAAAAACAAAATGAAAAGCAGAAGGATCATCTATTGTGATAAAAAGCAATCCGGAAAGGAAGAAAACGGACTGTTTCCGAATATCGGGTATGATCGAGAAAAACGAGATACCTATAAAAACTGGCGAAAAGAAAAGTCAAAACATCACCAGAGAATCTGTAGCATTTTAGATCATTTTCAGAAAGAAGGATTCATAAAGGGGTATGCGCTGATCTGTGATGAATACACGGGGGGACGAAAAGCGATACGCGGAATAGAAATTTTATAGCAGGAAAAAATGGAGAAAAGAATGGATAAGAAGGAAACAAACGCACCAAAAGGCAAAGAAAATGCAAAATCAGACCTGACTCCGGCAAGTTCGATCGCAGAGTTGTTTAAAAAGGGAAATGATAGCAAACTATGGAAAAAATATTACCCAACCGGTTTTGCGCAATTGGACCGGGCGCTGGGAGGCGGCTGGACAACCGGTGTGCACTATATCGGAGCAATCAGTTCGCTGGGAAAATCCACATTTTCTTTGCAGATGGCGGATGCGATGGCAGCACGCGGTTCGTATGTGATGTATGTTTCATTGGAAATGCCAAAAACAGATCTGACAGCAAAACTGATCAGTATGTATACCTATCGTCTCGCAGTCGAATGTCAGGATGAAACGCTGGCACAGACCAGCAACTCGTTAATGAACGAGAAAAAATCAAAAAGCCGAAGCCGGAAAGAATGGGAGATACAGGAGGCAGCTGTAAAAAAATTGCAGGAGCATGGAGAACGACTGATCATTCTGGAAAATCATTTAATTTCTTTTACGGTAGAAAAGATTGAATCCAGTATCATTGAATGTTATAAAAAGTACAAAGAATGTCCGATCGTGATTATAGATTATCTGCAGATTTTATCTATTTTGCCACTAAATGAAAAACCGACTGAAAGACAAAATATTAATTACAATGTGGAACGGCTTCGGATACTTGCGACAAGGTATCATATTCCGATCATTGTGATTTCCAGTTTTAACCGTACAAGTTATAAGGAAAAAGTCAGTTTTTCTTCTTTTAAGGATAGTGGAAATATCGAATATAGTTCGGATAGTCTGATCGGGTTGCAACTACATGGTGTTGGCAAAAACGGTTTTGATGAGAACGCAGCGAGAGCAAAATTTCCACGGGAAGTGGATCTGGTAATTTTAAAACAACGCTATGGTCCGACGAATCAGAAGATTTGTTATCGTTTTTTTACAAAATATAATTATTTTGAAGAATGCGATGTGTTGGAGGAATCAAAAGAACAGGCGCAGGAGTTTTCTCTAAGCGGACGAAATGAACAGACACAGAACTGGGAGGAAGCAAGGGAGCAGACGCAGGTAGTAATCAATGCAGACGAAAGCGTTGTAAATGAGCAAAGAATCATGCAGCAGTCTACTGCATCAAAAAAAGTAATTCCGGAAATGACGGTCGATACACAAAACACAATGACTTCAAAAACAGAATCGCAAGAAGAGACGTTTGCCGGAGCGAAAATGACGGACAAGATGCGGGCGAAACCACCAATTTATATATAGAAGAACAAAAAATCGGTCACTCTGATGGAATGTCAGAGTGGCTTTTTTTATGGGGAAAATCAGCTGCAAAATCAGGTACAAAGAGACTTCAAAAGAATGTTGTAAAAACAGGGGACAAATAAGAGAAAAATAGGTAGATATAAAAGAAAAATGGAGAAAAAAGAAGAAAAAAACAAAGGACAAATAAAACGCTCGGAACCCATGAAATAAAAAGGAAAAATCAAATTTTTGACATGGGCTTTAAGTATTAATGTATATTCTGTAAGAATATACATTAATACTTGCCATAAAAGAAAATATAAATTACTGAAATCATTTTGATTTTTTAAGACTAAGAACGGTCGTATCCGACCGCAGTTACCCTTTCGGATAATTGGAAAATTAAAACTCATTATTTAGAAATTAGTAGCCGAAAGGAGAGATTAAAATGTTCAACTACGAACCGCTATGGAAAACAATGAAAACGAAAGGGGTGTCTCAATACCGTCTTCTGAAAGAAGGCATCGACAACCGCACGTTGGCGAACATCAAAAAAGGAAAAGCCATCACAATGGTCACGCTGACAAAGCTCTGCAAGATTATTGGTTGCACGCCGAACGATGTAGTAGAGATCGTTTAAAAAAAAGAGCAGGACTGTCTCGAAAAGGCAGTCCTGCTCAAAAGAAATGAAGCCGTGAATTTTTTCAGTCATATTGTGATTATATTCACAACTTGTAAAAGACGTGCGTTCTGTTACAATTTAGAACGAAGAGAATTGGAAGTTAAATATGGAAATAATCTGCGGATGCCTGATCCAGTTTGTCCGCTTTTCTTCTCCGTATTTTGGAGACAATGGAGTTTGCAGTATCCTTCGCAGATGCACCGTTATTCTCAATTTGAATACGGATTTCCTTGCCATCAGCGGCAGAACTTACAATGTAAAACTGAGTGTCTCCATTGCTATCCTTGCTGGATTGAAGACTTGCTCTGCGAGAACCGTCGAGCTGGTCGCGAACTTCCTTTAATACTTTGTTTGCATAGATTTTTTTCATCATAATGCATTTCCTCCTGTAAAATTTATAGTTTTGGGAGAGTTTTTCACCCAAATTAAAAATTGCGCTGCGTAAGCAGCACAAAACCCTTGCAATTCAGTCCTTTCTTGGGAAAAGCGAGAAATTCTTAGCGTGCGAGTGCATTGAAAAATGAGAGGCTGGGGGAAAATTCGTGGATCATTTTATTTGGAGGTATGGAAGATAGAAAAGGAGATGGTTACTACAGAGGTTATATTTAAATAAAAAATATATCTTATAGGTTTGATTTTTGAAAAGAAACTGCTATAATAAGGAAGAATTCGATTTAATCGAGGAAAATCGACAGTACAAGAAATGACAAGAAGAAAGGAAGTTTGTATGAGAGAAGAAACAAAAAAAGAGAACAAATGGCTGGCAATGGTTACTGCCACAGTTTGGGCATTTACAGGAATGCCGTTGACAGGAAATCCGGTATATGCGGCAGAACAGCCAGCGGTCGAGTCTGCAACGGGATTTCCGACAGATGCAGTCCAAAATGCAACACCACTTCCATTGAATGGGGATTGGGTGTCGGATTCGGTAGATGAGAAGGAAGTGGATTACTTCTCTGTGGATTTGACAAAAGCAGGATACTTAACGATTTACTATAATGGAAATACGCTGAAAAAAGCGGAACTCATATTATATAGTAGTGAATTTGAACAATATGATTCGAAAGACGATTATCGGAATGAAGCATTAAATCAGGAAACATATTGGTTAAATGCAGGGAGATACTACATAAGTGTAAAAGGAAATAATTACATAGGAAGTTACAGCATTAAATCGGCATTTAAGGAAGCCGGAAATACTGATACTACCTATCATAATAGTTTTGAATCGGCCTCTGCACTTTCAGTGAATCAAAAAGTAATTGGTTTTTTATCTATGTATGAATCAGATATAGATCGAATTGATTATTATAAATTTACTGTACCAGAAACGGGAGAATATGTTTTCAATCTGACGTCAAATGATTCAACAAATATTTATGCTGAATTATATGATTCTGAACGGGTAGAAAATGAAGAATTTTCTTTAAATGCAAATCGACCATATGCAGCTCAGGAAAAAATTATTCTTGAAAAAGGGGAAGAGTATTTTTTGAGAATATACGGCTTTAATTATCCGCATACATTGGTTGGAAAATATACGTTCTCTTTCAAAAAAGCGGACGTTCTAGCTGAGAGTATTAAGATTACACCAGCAAGAAAGACTGTAACAGTCGGGCAGAGTCTGGATTTATCGTCAAAAATTTTTCCGGAAACAACAACCAAACAGAACGTGCTTTGGAAATCTCAGAATCAGGTACTTGCCGTGGTAAAAGAAGGAAACGTGACAACACGAAAACCAGGGATCGTAACGATTACCGCGCAAACACTCGACGGAAGTGAAAAAACGGCCACTGCCACCATTACTATAAAGCCAAAACAAACCGCAGCACCAAAACTGAAAACAGCAAAAGGGAAGCTGACAGCAAGCTGGAAATCACAAAACGGTGTAGACGGATATCAAGTGCAGTACGCGACAGACAAAGCGTTTAAAAAGAAAAAAACAGTATCCGTTACAACAACGAAAACGACCATTTCGAAGCTGAGTAAAAAGAATTATTATGTACGTGTGCGCGCCTTTGTAACTGTCGAAACAGACGGATCCCAGAAGATAGTTGGCGACTGGAGCAAAGCTGTAAAAGGAAACGTAAAATAAAAGAAACAATGAGACAAGAAAGGAAGAAACAACATGCAGGAAAATTTATTAAATGATTTAAAGTACGCATCCCGATTAATTCATAAGACAGCAGATTTAATGCAAGAGATCTCAAAGTTGAAATCTCAATTGAAGAAAAACGTAGAATATTTTGATGTATCGCCAAAGCATATTTTATATACAGTGCTTATGGTGTTAGCAGTAGGATACGTTTTGTGTTGGACCAATATTACATTTCCATTGATGGTCGTGATAGATATTTTGGTTCGTGATGGAAACCTGACAGAATTTTTAACAGCAGTGATTGTAGGCGGTGCGATCGCTTATTTTACGATCAAAGAGCATAATAAAAAGTGTGCAAAGAAAAATGAGACAATTGATCAGCAAAATAAAAGTGTGAATCAGAAAATAGATGCTACTTTGCTAGAACTGGCAAAGGTTCAGGAGGAATACGCAAAGAATTGCGCGTCATGGTTTCCGAAAAATTATTGTTGTGTTGCAGCAGTAGATTCATTTATTTATAACATTGAAAATTATCGTGCAGATAATTTGAAAGAAGCAGTAAATCTTTACGAAGAGGAGTTGCATAGACGTCGTATGGAAGATTCCCAAAAGAAAATTTTGGATTCTCAAAACGCAATGCTGAATAATCAGCGGCAAATGATAGATCAGCAGAATTATGCGAACATACTGGCTCAATCGTCACTGAATGCACAAAGGGATACAAATGCACAGCTTGCCGATTTGAGAAACAGAGTCAACAATGCCAGAGTGGATGTTTACGTTCATAATTAAAGTTTTTGCATATCGTAAAATCAAAGGAGGAATTTTACGATGGAATCCATCGACCAGTACATACAAAAAATACGTTCTGATTTCCAAAAAAATATAGAAAAGCAGACACAGCTGTGCGAGTTGAGAGATTGTGGTTTCTCAAGCGGGCATCTTCCGGATTACACAAATGAACAGGTGCAGCGGTATTATTTATTACGTTTTACCATTGCATATGTCTATGAATACAAAATGATGTACGAACAAATGTTACAACTGTTACCGAACTTTAATGGAACAAGGAAAACGGCGGAGAAAATTCGGGTTTTCTCCGTCGGAGCCGGTGCGAAGCAGGACTACTGGTCCCTGGCATCTGCAATCGAAGAAAGCGCGTATGCCAGCGAAAGCAGCATCGAATATACCGCAGTGGATCTCATAAAATGGTCCGATCAGTTTCAAAAAAGGGAAATAGATCAGCGTTATTCGTTCTATGAGGATGTCCTGGGCTATCTGGATGAAAGATTTGCGTTTTCGGAAGACGTATTCTTTTTTCCAAAGTCGATCAGCGAATTTTCAAATGCCGATTTTCAAAAAATATTGAAAAAAATTCGGGAAACCCCGTTTTTAAAACAGGAGGTATGCCTGGGGGTTTCCATGCGCTATACGACGCAGAATTTAGAGGATGACCGCGCCAGAACCAATGCATTGATCAAAGCGTTTCAACAGGCTGGATTTCAGATCAGTGCATCGGTGTCGTACAATCTGGATCAAGAACCGCGAAAAGAAAAAATTACGACCATTGACGATAAAAAATATAATGAGTTGATGAATTACATAAAAAATCTAAAATCATATTGTACGAAAAAGAATTGTAGAAAAGACGCCTGCAACATTGACCGCGCGCCGATCCACTGGACCGATAAATTGCGCTGGCAAGTGATAAAATTCGAAAAATCTGTGAGGGAAAGGAGATGATTGTTTGATCATCAGTGCCAGTCGAAGAACCGATATACCCGCGTATTATTCCGAGTGGTTTTATAATCGAATCAAAGAACAGTGTTTATATGTAAGAAATCCCATGAACGCGCATCAGATCAGTCGCATCGACCTCTCGCCGGAGGTCGTGGACTGTATCGTATTCTGGACGAAAAATCCAGAGCCTATGATTGCGCGGCTGGAAGAATTAAAGCAGTATCATTATTATTTCCAATTTACGCTTACGGGATACGGAAAAGATATCGAACCGAATGTACCACACAAAAAAGAAAAAATGATTCCGATCTTTCAAACATTATCCGAAAAAATCGGCAGCGAAAAAGTGATCTGGCGTTACGATCCAATCATTTTCACGGAAACCTATACACCCGAATATCATATCAAAGCCTTCCGCCAGATTGCGGAAGCTTTACGTGGTTATACGAAAAAAAGCGTCATCAGCTTTGTAGATATTTATGCAAAAAATAAGAAAAACATGGAAACAGTACATTCACAGGAGATGACGAAAGAACAGCTGAATGCATTTGCAAAAGAACTGGCAGATATCGCAAAAGCAAATGATATGGCAATTGGCAGTTGTGCGGAGGCAATCGATCTGGACTTTTGCGGAATCGAGCATAACAGCTGTATTGACAAACAACTGATCGAACAGCTGATCGGCTGCAAAATCAAGGCGGGGAAAGACAAAAACCAGAGAACAGAATGCGGCTGTGTGGACAGTATCGAGATCGGAACGTATAATACGTGTCTGCATGGGTGCAAATACTGCTATGCGAATTATAGTCCACAGAGTGTAAAAGAGAATGCAAAAAAGTATGATCCACGCTCCCCACTCTTATGTGGAAATGTGCAGGAGGGGGACAAGATCCATGATCGTCCGGTCAAGTCATTGCGTGAGGAACAGATTGATTTATTTGATTTTATGAAATAGAAAAAGGAGAAACGTTATGGATAGCATTTTTATTGATGAATATGTTTGGAGTTACAGAGATTTTGGCGGTTCGGCGTTTAAGAATGTTGGAACGCCACCGCAAAAGCAGCAGTTGGGAAAAAGTTTTTATACTTCCACCTATATTTGCCCGACTTGTAATGAATTATTATTAAAATCCAATGCGCAGGGACGTGTACAGATTCGGACACCGCAAGAGGAACCATATACATTGCAAAGTGTATTTCTCTGTCCAAAATGCCATTATCTGTTTTCAGAAGCACAGCCGAGAATTACATTAAAAAGCGGTGTGGTATGGTTTCTGAATCAGGAAGAAATTGTAGAAAAAGTATGGCGGCACATCGACAGCGTTGCGGCGGAAATTCTGTCACCATTGCCACCATATAGCGGTGTATGTGAAAAATATCATCATGAAACACAGTTTACACCAGAAGAAATGGCAACACTGGCGCAGGCACATCAGCAGAGAGGAAATAACGATGAGGCGGTTCGCTGGTATATCAATGCAGCAGATTTAGGCCATCCGGGCGCGCAATATAATCTGGGATGTCTGTATTATAACGGACAGATCATACAACAAAGTGATAAACATGCAGCCTATCGTTTTTATCAGGCAGCTTGTCACGGATATGCACCTGCACAGGACAGTCTGGCGTATATGTACTGGAACGGAAGAGGCGTAGCAGAAAACAGAGATGCAGCGATCGAATTGTGGGAGATTGCAGCAGATCAGGGATATGCACAGGCGCAGTACGAACTGGGATGGCGTCATGCACAAGTCGGAAATACCCAGGTAGCGGTGAACATGTTAAAGAAAGCTGCAGTACAGGGACATGCACAGGCGCAGGCGCTGTTGGAAGAACTGTGCAAATAAGTGACGGATGGGAAACAGAAATAGAAAAGGAGAACGCATGGACAAGATACTTCTTGATAAATATGTTTGGAACTACAGGAATTTTGGAACATCTGCATTGAAGCAGGTCATAGAGGTTCAAAGAAAAGAACAACTGGGAAGAAGCTTTTATACCTCGACTTATATTTGTCCGAACTGTAGACACTTATTGTTAAAATCAAATGCACAGAAGGCGGCTGTAATCCGCACTTCTATCGATACCAATTATGCGTTAAAGAGCGTATTTTACTGTCCGAGATGCCAATATCTGTTTTCAGAAGCACAAAGAGACCTGACCTTAGAAAGGGGTCAGGTCTGGTTTTTACACGGAAAAACAGCAGTGGAAGAAGCTGTCGCATTGATTGATTCTGTGGCGGTTGCACCAGTCATTCCATATGTTCCGTATTGTGGAAGACATGGGGCAGTGGATCATCCACAGCAGATGACAGTGGAGAAAATGACAGAATACGCACAAACCTGTGAACGACAGAAGAACGAAAAAGAAGCCGTACGCTGGTATCAGAATGCAGCAGAATTGGGACATCCAAAAGCGCAGGAGCATTTGGCTTTGCGTTATTGGTCCGGAAAAGGGGTAGAGCAGAGCTGGGAGATGGCGATGTACTATTGGAAATTGTCGGCAGAGCAAGGCAATGCACAGGCACAGTATGAGCTTGGTTCGCGTTATGCAGCGGCAGGCGAATATGATCGGGCAGTGCCGCTGTTGCAGTGGGCAGCAGAGCAGGGATTGGAAGAAGCTAGGAAAAAACTAGAACAGATAGAATGGGAACAAAGATAGAGAACAGGAAATAGCATGTGATTATGCGGAGGAATAAGATGAAAAATACTTTTTTGGTAGGTATGGGGGAGGATAATCTGTCGTTCATGGAGGCATTGGATAAGGCTGAAAATGGGGACACAATTTGTATAGAGGAACAGATGATATGTGATTTAAGTAAGAATGCTTCAATACTATTGAACAAAAATTTGAATATTATTGGGAAAAAGGTTCGTAAAAAAAGTGTTAATAAGTACGTGGATGGTTTTGAGAGTATAGATGCAATAAAAGAACTATTTGACGAATGTTTATCTGACTATATATACCCAACTATTATAGGATGTTTTTGTATTGAAAAAGGTGTAAGCGTTACATTTAAGGATTTATCTCTTCAATGTATGCCACAATATCATCTGATCGTTGGCAAAGAACAGGCGAAGATAGCGTTAGAACAGGTGATTATTAAAAATAGTCAGACAAATAGCAATTCCTGTTCGGCTATATGGATTGGAAATAAGTCAGAATGCACTGTATGCAATGCGGAATTTCAAATAAAAGAGGCTAGTGCTATTTATGCGATAAATTCAAGTGTAGCTATAAAATTAACAGAAATAGAAGGAGGAAATGCGAAGGAAAGGAAACCGGCTATATGGTGTGACAACAGTAAGCTTACCACAAAGAACTGTACGGTAAAACAGCCGAAATTCAAAGCAGCTGTCGGTTTGAACGATAATGCATATTATGAGTCGGAGAAAGATACACTGTCATCTGTGACGGTGATCAGTGGAAGGGCACTGTTTTCAAATACTGAAATTAAGGAGAGTTTAAGTGTAAAAAAAGAGTCTTATGTATATATAAAAGGGAATCTTAATATGCAGGGAGAGAATGAGGAAGAAGTGGATTTTTCTGTAAGTGGTCATTCTGTGGTACATGGTGATACAATTAGTATACATCGTCTTTCTTTGCCAAATTTTTGCATACAAGAAAAATCTATTGTAAATATTCAGGAATTAACGTATACACAGGGAAATCATTCACAGCTTCGATTTGACGTAGATGAAACAAGCAAGCTTTGCTACGGTTATCATGTAATCGCGAATAGAAATGATAAAAGCGAAAAAACAAAACCAAGCGCAGAGGAACAACTGGAACGACTAGCGGGATTAGGAAGTGTTAAAAAAGAGCTAGAAAAAATGCGTAATATGTTGAAATTTAATCAAGGAAGAAATGCAATTGGCTTAAAACCGCAGAAACAGAATCTTTTTTCCATAATTGTAGGAAATCAAGGAATTGATAAAGAAAAAATTGCCCGTTTGATCGGAGAGATCCTTTATGAAGAAGGAGCGTTTCAGAGCGATGAATTTAAAATGACTGTGAGGAATGAATCAGAGTTTATACTATGGAATCAAGTTGATGAAAAGCTGGTAACAGCGGCATTGGAAGTTGCCAAGGGAGGAGTTTTTTTTATTAATATAAAATATCAGAAAAGTCCGGAGGAGGAGAAACTGATACGTACGATTCTTGAATACCAAGAGAAACATTCGGAAGAAAATATGATTATCTTTGCTGGAACTACAGAGGAGATGGAAAAGTTTCTAGATACATATCGTAGTTTGGCAGTAAATGTAGCATATAAGTTTGAATGCGAAGATTATACACCGGAAGAAATTGTTGAACTTGGCGAGAGGGAATTAGCAGAAAAGCAATATAAATTAGAAGATCAAAATTATTATAAGAAACAGGTAAAATATGCATATAAAAAAACACTTAATCCGAGCAATGAAATTTGGATTCATAGTTTTAATGAAAAATTGTTAAAAGTGTTCATAGATCGTGTGATGAAGGAAGAAACATCGGATCTGCAGACAATCAAAAACGAAGATATAGATACCGTTTTAGCACAGGATAAATATCAAGAAGACGAGAATGATGGAGAGAGTCCGTTAGAACAACTGCAAAAAATGGTTGGCATTCAAAAAGTAAAAGAACAAGTGAATGATTTTATTTCAATGGCAGAATTGAATTATAGAAGAGAGGAACAGGGACAGAAAAAGGATACATTTACCCTGCATTCGCTTTTCGTTGGAAATCCTGGAACCGGAAAAACAACTGTCGCCAGAATCATAGCAGAAATTTTGTATCAAAAAGGAATCATTCGGCGAAATGAACTGGTCGAGGTGTCAAGAAGTAATCTGGTGGGGCAACATATCGGCCATACAGCCATCAAGACAAGAGAAAAACTGGAGTCTGCATTAGGAGGCGTACTCTTTATTGATGAAGCATATACATTGAGCCAGGGAGGAGAGTGGGATTTTGGAAGAGAGGCAATCAATGAAATTTTACAATTTATGGAGGAGTACAGGGGAGATATTGTCGTTTTCTTTGCAGGATACACCAATAAAATGGAAGAATTTATGCAGACCAATCCGGGACTTTCTAGTAGGATTCCATTTACGTTCGATTTTGAAGATTATACACCAGATGAGATTGTACAGATCGGTTTACTGGATCTGCATAAGCCGGAACGGGATTATCAAGTAGACGAACTGTATTATAGCGAAGTAGTGAAAAATAATTATAGACTTTCATATAATCAGGGTAACGGTCGATGGGTGAGAAATTTTAATGACAATTTGATTATGGCAATGTCAAAGCGTGTTGCAAAATTAGAAAATGCAGATTTGAATACGATTTTAAAAGAGGATCTGGATGAAATATACATGCAGCCGCAGGAAGAACAGGAGTTGGAAACAAATCAAGAGGAAGAAAAAAACAGAGAAACACATCAGGCAGAGCAGAAATGGGATTCTCAGTCAGAAGAGGGAGGAGTTTTTCGAACACAAGGAGTCGAAGACCTCATAGATCAAGACGGAGACAGCATTGTAGATGTTCTCGGCCGCCCGGTCCGAAAATAGGCAAGTTGAGGTATACTTACACCAAAAAACTAAACCAACAAAGTAGTTATTTTCTCCCAACCTTCCACATAAACTATATGTGGGAGGTTAAGTTTTTATGCAAAATGACACTTTAATAGCAATCGGAAAAAGAATCGCCCAGATTCGCCGTTCCCATAAAATCACGCAGGAGGCACTCGCTGATATGCTTGAAGTAAGCCCGAAACACATCAGCCATGTGGAGAACGCGACGTCGAGCTTTTCTCTTCGAAACTTGTTGGAGTTCTGCAATATCTTTCATTGCAGCCTCGATTACATCATGTTTGGAAAAGAACAAAATGAAGCTCTCTCCAAGCTTCCGGAAGGAATTGTTCGTATCTTAAATGCCGGAAGTGAAGAGGATGTGGAGCAGTTAAACCGGTATCTGGATATCTATCTGGAACTGAAAGAGGAAAAAAGGAGAAACGAATAAAGAATGATAGAAAAAGAAAAGATCCTGGAATCCTGGATCATGGTAGAACACCTGTCGGAAGGAGATATTTCATTAAGAGACAAGTCGATCCATACATTGTCAGATCTGCAGGAGAATGACTTTTATTCCCTGTTTCAGAGTGAGGTGGCGAAAGAAAATTTCAGACCCAGACAAAAGGGCGGAATCGTTGTATATTTTGACATCTTCAAATTTTCAGAAGTGATTTCGCTTCTTCGAAAGAAATATCATCTAAAGCCGACCAATGAAGAAATACGCATGGGGGATAAATTCGGCTTTGCGCTCTATTTTGACAAAGAATTAACGTATCAAAACGAGATGTTCTTTTTTACGGCGAGCGCTTACATTCGTTATAAAAGAGAGACTCCGAGTGAAAAAGAATTCCGTGAATTTGAAGAAGAATTAAAAGAACAGTTTGATCAGGATTTTGATGGAGCAGAAACAAATCCGATGCGGTTTAATGAAGCGATCCAAAAAATTCTTCAGAGATTTGATATCTCCGTCAAAAACTGTAGGATGCAGGTGGTAAAAAATATCGAAACAGATGCAACGAATCTGCACTCGTTTTTTATCGATGATCTGGAAAAAGCAAAAAAAATAAAAACCACAAATCTCGATGCGTATTTGTTTGGAAATACGAAAGGACGCATCAATTTAGACAGTAAAAATGACTCGCCAAATTTTCAGCCGAACGTATTTGAAAAAATTCTGCAGCCGAAAAATTATCCGCTCGGAAGATTTCCGAGTAACACCAAGTATGCGCTTTCTTTCATGCAGCAGGTGGCGGTCAATCTTTCCATCGGATACGATAACAGTCAGATGCGAAGCGTCAATGGGCCGCCGGGAACAGGAAAAACGACACTGTTAAAAGATATTTTTGCAGAGTTGATCGTGCAGCAGGCACATCAGATTGCAAGATTATCCAAACATCGGATCGAAGGAACAGATGAAACAAAATATTATAACAATGCCTCCATAGGAGAAATTCCAGAGGCTATCACAGAAAATAATATCGTGGTTGCAAGTTCCAATAATGGTGCAGTTCAAAACATTGTAAATGAGCTTCCACTCATCAAAGAAATCGATGAAACTCTGATCGAGGATTTGAAAGAGACCGATTATTTCTGGGAACTTGCAAATGCAAAGGTGTCGGCTGAATGGAAAGCAGATGAAGATGGAAAACGAACAGAGCAGCTCTGCATGGAACCAAATCAGGGCGAGGACACCTTCTGGGGACTGTTTTCCATGGAAGGTGGAAAATCCGATAATATGAATCAGATTCTCACGACCATCAAGCACATGATCCGATATTTGAACGAAGAGTATGACCCGGATGAGGATATCTACAAGAAATTCGAAAAGCAGTATCGGGAAATGGAAGCCATACGCCAGAAAGCACAGATGCGGGCGGTGTTCCATCAGACAAACAGCAGAGAGGCAAAACCGCTGGATATGAACCAGGAGTATGAACAGTTACAATTGTCCAATCCCTGGTTTGACGAGACATATCGGATCGCACAATCAAAGCTGTTTCTGACTGCACTGCGCGTGCGAAAACAATTTTTGGATGACAATCGAAAAAATCTGAAAGCAGCTACCATCATATGGAGTATGCAGGAAAAATATCTGGATAACAAACGTGTGATCGTCGCGGCATGGAATTGGATCAATATGGCGATTCCGGTCATCAGTTCGACTTTTGCCAGTTTTTCACGTATGTGCAAATATCTGGGAAAAGAAACACTGGGGCATCTCTTTGTGGATGAAGCAGGACAGGCACTTCCGCAGGCAGCAGTCGGAGCCATCTATCGCAGCAGACATGTCATGGTAGTCGGAGATCCTTCCCAGATCAAACCGGTATTGACATTAGATGCAAGCGTTTTAAGCATGTTGAGTAAACATTTTGGCGTGACAGAAAAATATCTGTCGGATTCCGCGTCTGCACAGACTTTAGTGGATGCAGCCAGTTCCTACGGATTTTACCGCGAACCGGATAAGGAGGAAGAATCCTGGATCGGAATTCCACTCTGGGTGCATCGAAGATGTCAGGATCCGATGTTTACGATTTCCAATCACATTTCGTATAATGGTCTGATGGTACAGGGCATGCCGGGACTGGGAAAAACCGGATGGTATGATGTCGGAGGAAAAGCAAACAATAAATATGTCGAGGCACAGGGCGAATTTCTGTTACAGAAAATCAAAGAGATGATGAAAGAAAATCCGAAGATCGCAGACAAAACAGAAAAAGATCAGATTTATGTGATCACGCCATTTGCAAATGTGGCATATCAGCTTGCGCAGAAATTAAAAAGTATCGGGTTTACCAGATTTGAACATGGCAAACCGACCAACGTCGGAACGATCCATACGTTTCAGGGAAAAGAAGCACCGATCGTATTTTTAGTACTTGGTGCAGACTCCCAGAGCAGTGGTGCAGCCAATTGGGCAGTCAGCGAACCGAATATGATGAATGTCGCGGCGACGCGGGCAAAAAAAGAATTTTATATCATCGGAGACCGGACATTATATCTGGATCTGAATAGTGATGTTGCAACCGATACATATCGTATCATTCGAAGATACAAAAAGGAACATCCGGAGCTTGTAAACGACGAAGTGCCTACAGCAGCACCGATTTCTAAGCAGGTCGAACAGCCAAATCAAAGCACAGAGCAAAAACGGAGACAGCAGATCGGGCAGACGAAAACAGAATGGAAACAAAATCGCATTAAAACGAATCAAAAGCCGGACCAGAAACCGGTTGCAATGAAAACAGAACAGACGCAGACACAGCAGGCGCGTATAAAAGGAAAAATCACATACGTCGGAACCAATAAAAGAACCGGTAACGGATACGCATATGTTCAAGGAGAAAATGGAGTAAAATACACGATCAATGAAACGATTTATGCTCAGACTGCGCATGCCGCAGAAGTATTGCAAAAGGGAAATCACATTTCGTTTGTTGCGGAAGAAAAAAATGATCGAACATATGCAACTGATATAAAACGTGGTTGAGAAGGTGAAAAGATTTCGTTTTACACTTAAGAGTAAAACAGGGAATCCGCATTGCGGATTCCCTAAACCATATGCTTAGTTTTCGTAAGCGTCTTTGATCGTCTGTTCAAATTTTTCTTTTCCGATACGATCGATAGTAAAGCGGAAACGTTCGCCCGGATTTGCATTCTTCTCAAAGAATTCGATCGCAGCATCACAGAGTTTGAACAATTTTTCCTCGTCTTCCACAAACGGAATGATCGGTTCGCCTTTGACCACATGGTTACCGAAAGTACCACCGAAGGATACGATATAACCGTTCGTTGTATCATAGGCATCGGTCGGACAGGATTTCGCACAACGACCGCAGTAATTGCATTTGGAGTGGTCAATGGAAATCTTTCCGTCAGCAAGAGTAATGGCATCTTCGCGGCAGGCTTTCACGCAGACACCGCACTGGATGCAGGCATCCGCTTTCCAGTCTACTTTCATAGCACCCTTGATACCGACATCATTTTCCTCTGATTTCAGGCAGTTATTCTGACATCCGGTGACACCGAATTTAAACTTGTGCGGCAGCTCACGTCCGAAATAGCGCGCATCGATCTTTTCTGCGATATCTGCGGTATCGATACATCCGCTCGGACAGACTGCAGACCCCTGACAGGCTGTGACCGTACGAACACGCGGACCACAGACACCTGGGAAGACGTTTCCTTTTTCCAGTTCGGCTTTTACTTCATCAATCTGCTCTAATTTAATAAACGGAATCTCGATTCCCTGCCGGGAAGTGAGATGCACATAGTCATTTCCGAATTTCTTAGCGACCTCCGCGACCTTCAAAAGCTGCTCGGTCGTGACCTTTCCGCCGACCGTACGAAGCCGGAGGGAAAATGTATTTTTCTGCTTCTGGCGCATGAAACCGCCTTTTTTCAATGCTGAATAATCTGTTGCCATAGGTAGTATAAACTCCTTTCTTCTATATAAAAACTTAAAACTTTTTGTAAGATTCTTCTGGAATTTTTTGTCATAAACTATAATAACTTATTATTCCTATATTGTCAATATGTTTTGAATACAAAAGGCATCACAGAACTGTCTGTCAAAACTTCCTACCGTTTCCGATACACAGTTTCCGGAATTCGGCTGGGTGCGCAAGGCGGGGGCGGCTGTTTCCAGAAAGGCTTTGACAGAAATGTTAGTGAGTTTGGGTGGGTGGATTTGCGATGCCTTTGCTGTTTTGCCGAGAGGCGTACAAACTGTGCGTAGGTGTATGCGGGAGAAAGAGTCCGTTTCTGAGTCTTTCTCCCACATACACCTGCGTGCAGTTTGTACGACATTCGGAAAACCGCAAAAATAAAGCATCGCAAATCCGCCCACCCAAACTCGACTTCATTTCTGTCTAGCCTTTCTGGAAACAGCCGCCCCTGCCTTGCGCACCCAGCCGAATTTCGGAAACGTCCGCATAGGAAATACCTTTACGGTTGAGATATTTTTCATACGATTGGCTAAAATAAGAGATTTTCTGCCATCTCCTGGTATTTGGTCATCAGTTCCCGCCCGATCTTTTGGGAAGGAAGCTTGCGATGCCCAAATTTGGATACCGGCATAACGCCGAGCAGCGAATTTGTTAAAAAGATCTCGTCACAGTGTTCGATGACTTTTCCCGGTAAAATTTTTTCCCGTACAGGTATCTGGCTCATGACCCAGTCCCGCATGATGCCCGGAAGAAGACCACTTGAGAATGACGGAGTAAAAATCTGTCCGTTTTTTACAAGAAATACATTCGTGGTCGCTCCCTCTGCCAGATTTCCTTTCATATTCAAAAACAGCGGTTCGTCATAGCCGATATTGTGGGCATGGTGTTTTTCCAGAATGTTATCCCCATAGTTTAACGTTTTGTGTGAGACGAGAGGTGAAGTCTCGTTGCGCCGCACATTACTTAAATAGGTGTAAAACCCACGTCTATAATCCACGGCCGTATATGGATTATCCCGCACAGTTACCAGCATATTTTCCTGAGAAAGCGTGATCTTTAGAGCAAATCTTAAATTATTATTTTTTAAAGTGGCAAGACAGGCATCTATTTTTTCCTTCAGTTCCTTTTTGGAAAATGAAATCCGTAAAAAATTTGCGGTATGTTCCAGACGTTTCAGATGCGCGTCTAAAAAAACCGGAACCCCATGTTCCAGAGCAATCGTCTCAAAAGCACCGAGACCGAAAAAAAATCCATCATCTGCATTTAGTATCATTGATCATTCCTCCTTCTGCGATCGCTTCAAGTAGTGCTTTTGCCTTTTGAAGTGTTTCGTCGTATTCATAAGATATATCGGATTCAGACGTAATTCCTCCACCCATTCCGAGAAAATAAGTTTGATTTTGATACACGGCTGTGCGGATTATGATATTCAGATCACAGTTTTTGTCCATCGAAAGATATCCGAGTGAGCCGGTGTAGAGACCGCGCCGGTTGTGTTCGAGCGTATCGATGAGCTCCATGGCGCGGATTTTCGGGGCGCCGGTGATCGAACCGCCCGGAAATGCAGCCGAAATCAGATCCATCAGACCGACATCCGGCCGCAGTGTCCCTGTGATCGTAGAGACCAGATGAAAGACCGTGGCATACGCCTCGATCGTAAATAATTCCGGCACTTTGACAGAATTTATCTCACACACGCGGCTGAAATCGTTTCTCTCTAAATCTACGATCATCAAAAGTTCACTCCGATCCTTCGAAGAATGCAAAAGCTCCTCGCGCAGCGTGGCATCCTCGGCAGGAGTCTTGCCGCGCGGCCGTGTGCCCTTGATCGGGCGTGTCTGTACCTGCCGGTCTTTTACAAGCAAAAACCGTTCCGGTGAGGCAGACGCGATCTGAAAACTGCCGTAATTACAGTAAGCGGCGAATGGAGCCGGATTGTGTGTGCGAAGATAGCGGTACATATCATAGGGTGCTCGTTTGCTTTTTACACACAACTGCTGCGTCAGGTTGGTGATATACACATCCCCCTCGACGATATACTCGATCAGCCGCTGAATGGTTTTTTGATAATCTGCCTTCGAAAAATCAGAATCCGCAAAGGCAAGCGTTTCATGCTTTGGCACAAAAGGTGCTGCACTTGTGTGTTCCAAAAGCCGGGTGATGTGCCCAAGCGCATCCGGGGGAGTACATGTTTTCCCCTGCACTGCAAGTGTCAGCGTTCGGTTCTGTTTGTCCTGGATCAAAAGCAGGTCATAAAAGAGAAACAGGGCATCCGGCATCTGAATCCGTTTCGGATGCCGCGTCTGAATCTGTTCGAATTTTCGTCCGTAGTCGTAGGAGAGATAGCCGATGGCACCGGAAATAAGCGGCAGCTCGGTCGGATTTTCCTCAAAATGCTCGCTCAGATACCGGTCCATCTCCGTTTCGAAAGAGTGGGACACACGCTGGAAACGCGAATCCGTCGAATCAAACGTTTCCGGAGCAGGGGTCTGATCGGAAAGGTCCCACAGAAAACACGTTTCGTTTTCTTCAAAAACAATGCGGTAGGGAGAAAGACCGACGATCGAAAAACGCCCGTACTGGTTTTCTAAAGCGGAATCGAGAAAAATGGCCATTGGCTGTGTATGGCACTGTTCAAAAAAATCGGAAAGTTCCCGGTAAAACGGAAGCTCATATATGGTTGTTTTCATACGTTTTTTTTCCACCTTTTACAAATTTTTATATAATTGGACAACAGTTCATGCCCGTACTGAGTCAGAACCGCTTCCGGATGAAACTGGACGCCGTAGACGGGCTGTGTTTTGTGTCTGATCGCCATGATCACGCCATCCTCTGTGCGGGCATCGATCTGCAGGGTATCCGGGAAATCCTCTGCACAAACCTGAAGAGAGTGATAGCGCGTCACTTCGTAGGAGGATGGCAGTCCTGCAAAAAGACCGTTGCCTGAGTGGTGAATCTGCGTCACTTTCCCGTGCATCGGGCGATTCCCTTTTTCGATTTTAGCGCCGAAGACCTCTCCGATGATCTGGTGTCCAAGACAGACCCCCAGAATGGGGATTTTCCCGGTAAAGGCAGAAACAATCTCTTTGCAAAAGCCGCAGTCGGACGGAGTTTTAGGGCCGGGAGAAAGAATCAGTCCTTCCAGATGACGGCGTTTTGCAAGCATCTCAATTTGTCCGGGCGTGATTTGGTCATTGCGCACGGTCAAAATTTCTGCTCCAAGTTCTTCAAAATACCGCGCCAGGTTAAAGACAAAAGAATCATAATTATCAATCATAAGATACATAAAAAAATCTCCTAAAAAATACAAAAAAAGCCAAAACGAGGCAAAAATATCACTCGTTTTGGCAGTCTTCCAAAGTAAAAAATTGGGCACACCGAAATCGATTCCATTTTAGCATAGTTTGTCCGTTTCGGCAAATACTTTTTCTATGAGAGAAGAACAAAAACAATGGACGAAAAAATGCATAAGGGGAATTCTCATCAGCCTTTTCATATATCTGTTGCTGCGCTATGTCCTGCGCTGGCTGCTGCCGTTTGTTCTGGCAGCAGTATTAGCGGCGATTCTCCACCCGGTGGAAAAGCGGTTGGAAGAGCGAATAAAAACAGAAAGAATGTGGAAAAAGAAACTTTGCTGTATTGGCGTAACAGCAGCATTTTTCGCGGTTCTTTTTGCAATCGCAGCAGGAGGAGCGTATCTTGTTTATCGCGAAAAAGAGCAGATCTGGTGTCAGTGGTGCTGTTTGAAACCATATGTGAAACGCATCGAAGATGTCGCACTTCCAGGCGTTTCCGAAAAAGCGTATACGGTTGGAAAACAATGTCTGTCTGCAGTAGTTGTACTGTTTTTAACGATGATCGCAAGTGTACGGTTTCTATATGAGTATGAGAAATTCTGCGAAAAGATCGGTGGCTTCGCCTGGGGCAAAAAAGTACTGAATACTGCAAAAACAGCAAAAGCCGGCGCGGGTGCTTATCTGAAAGCACAGGCGGTCTTGTTTCTTCTGGTCAGTGCGATCTGTACGGCGGGATTGTATCTGATGAAACAAAAGCATTCGATTCTGATCGGTGCAGCGATCGGTCTTTGCGATGCACTTCCCTTTCTTGGAACAGGAACGGTACTGATTCCATGGGCGCTCTGGGGAATCCTGAAAAAAGAATATGCCAGAGTTATCGGCCGGATTGTGATCTATCTGATCTGCAGCCTTCTTCGAAATGCCTTAGAACCAAGGCTGATCGGACATCGGCTTGGAGTACACCCACTTGTTGTGATGAGCAGCATGTATGCCGGAATCTGCATTTATGGTATCTCAGGTGTGATACTCGGACCGCTGAGCATTTTTTTGATCGTACAATTGTATAAAAGTAAGTTGTTTTTGGAACTGGATGATTCTGATAAAAGGCTATAAAGGCATAGAATGAAACATCGATATAGTATATGAGAAGAAAAACAGAGAGAACAAAGCGGCAAACAGGAGAATTCCACCATTCTTTTTCGCTTAGGAAAAGAGTTGCAGTCGGAACGTATTCTGTAATATATAAAAATGTGCAGAAAAGTATCGGTTTCACTATCATTTTCCATAGCGAAAAATATCTCAACCTATCGTTTCCAATACACAGTTTCCGAAATTCGGCTGAGTGCGCAAGGCGGGGCGGCTGTTTCCAGAAGGGCTTTGGCGGAAATGTTAGTGAGCTTGGGTGGGTGGATTTGTGATGCCTTTGCTGTTTTGCCGAGAGGCGTACAAGCTGTGCGTAAGTGTATGCGTGAGAAAGAGTCCGTTTCCGAGTCTTTCTCACGCATACACTTACGTGCAGCTTGTACGACATTCGGAAAACAGCAAAAATAAAGCATCACAAATCCGCCCACCCAAACTCGACTTCATTTCCGTCTAGCCCTTCTGGAAACAGCCGCCCCGCCTTGCCCACCCAGCCGAATTTCGAAAACGTCCGCATAGGAACCCACCGAGATTGAGATTTTTTCGGGATGAAAATCTTGCATACAGGACGAGATTATGGTATGCTATTGAGAGTGTTTTGAGATATGCGGATGCATAGGTTCAAATACGGCGGCATGAGGAGAGTATCACAAAGAAGTTTGAAAAGAAATGAGGTTTATGGAAGAAATGGCAAAAAAACTGATCTTAGTAACATCACCGCCTGCTTGCGGTAAAACGTATGTTTCACAGGAATTAGCGAAACGTCTCGACCACGTCGTATATCTGGATAAGGATACTCTGATCCCGTTATCGAAGCGGATCTTTAAGGTGGCTGGACAGCCATACAATCGCAGCAGTGACTTTTTTGAGGAAAATATCCGCGATTTCGAGTATGAGTGTACGATCGATTTGGCATTAGAGGCACTGGAATACGAAGATCTCGTACTGATCAATGCGCCGTTTACCAGAGAAATCCGAGATATGTCCTATATTCACAACTTGAAAAAACAATTAGCACAAAAAGATGCGACTCTCGCTGTCATCTGGGTAGAAACCGATCCGGAGATCGTACATGCGCGTATGATCCAGAGAAATTCTGACCGCGATACATGGAAATTAGAGCACTGGGATGAATACATCGCAGGCTGCAATTTTGAAGTACCGGAAAATCTGCGCGATGAAGACGACGAGACAAGTCTGTTGATTTTCCACAACAATAATACAGAAGAATTTGAAACATCTATGGAAGAAATCGTAGATGCATTAGAGGGAAACCTCGTTTTCGCATAAAAAGAACCCCGGCATACCAGTTTTTGGTATGTGGGGGATTTGTTTTTGGTATACTAGTTACAACTAATTTTTGACAGAATAGAAAGGAAGATTTTATGGGATTCGTAGAAAAAGAATTTTTAAAGTTTATGGGTAAATTTGATGCAAATCCATTCGAGATCGTTCTGGATGGAGAGACACATAAGATCGGAGAAGGAGAGCCGACCTTTTCAGTAACCTTTCATAAGGTGCCGACATTAGAAGAATTGACAACCAGTACCTCCATTGCACTTGGTGAAGCTTATATGAATGGAGATATAGAGATCAAAGGTGACCTGTATCATGTCTTAAATATGTTCTTAGGCCAGATGGCTAAATTTTCCACAGATAAGAAAAAATTGAAAAAACTGATCTTTACATCCAGTTCCAAAAAGAACCAGAAAAAGGAGGTTTCCTCTCATTATGACATCGGAAATGATTTTTACAAGATGTGGCTCGATGAGACGATGAGTTATTCCTGCGGTTACTTTGCACACAAGGACGATACCTTGTATCAGGCACAGTGTAATAAAGTGGATCGGACACTGGAAAAATTGTGTTTGAAAGAAGGCATGAGCCTGTGCGATATCGGTTGCGGCTGGGGCTTTCTCTTGATTCGTGCGGCAAAGAAGTATAAGATCCACGGGGTAGGCATTACCTTGAGCAAAGAGCAGAAAAAAGAATTCGAAAAACGGATCGCAGAGGAACATCTTGAGGACTATCTGAGTGTAAAGCTGCTTGATTACCGTGATCTTCCAAAAGAAAATTTACAGTTTGATCGTGTTGTCAGCATCGGAATGGTGGAGCATGTCGGACGAAAGAATTATGAAGAATTCCTGCAGTGCGTCAAAAGCATTCTGAAACCGGGCGGCTTATTTCTTTTACATTTCATCAGCGCATTGCATGAACATCCGGGCGATCCGTGGATCAAAAAATACATCTTTCCGGGCGGCATGATCCCGAGTCTGCGCGAAATCCTAAACATCGCAGCAGAACTGCGTTTCTATACCATAGATGTCGAGAGTTGGAGACGCCATTACAACCGCACCCTCTTGTGCTGGAACGAGAATTTCCAGAAACACAGAGACGAAGTGGTCGAAATGTTTGACGAAAAATTTGCCCGCATGTGGGAGCTCTACCTGTGCGCCTGCGCAGCCACCTTCCAAAACGGGATCATCGATCTGCACCAGATCCTTCTCACCAACGACATCAACAACGAAGTGCCGATGACCAGATGGTACTAAAAAATTTTTAATTGGGTTCTGGGGCGGACGTTTTGTAGCAAGACAGGGCATCCCTGCGCAAAAAACACGGCTCCTGTGCAGGTGAGCTATGTGCTAAGAGTGCCTAATACTCTCAGGATCGCCTTCGAGTATAAGGCACTCTAAGCACAGGATCTCACCTGCACCTGCCGAAACGTTTTTTGCGCAGGAATGCCCTGTCTTGCTACAAAACTGTGTATCGGAACCGATTAGTTAAGAATTTCATAGCGTACATATCTGCTCATCTTAATATATGATATTGGTGCACGGAAAAGTATTCATCTTGATTCTACTATAATATAGCATTTTCTCACGAGATTTCCCGCTCTTTCAATTCTAATATATAGCAGCGGCACACAAGAGCTCACAGCCTTTCGGTTCCAATACACAGTTTGCGGGATTCGGCGGATGGGAAGGAACGGGGCAGCTGGAGCAAAAGTGGCTTTGACAGAAAGGATAGTGAGTTCACAGGGGCGGGGGAGTGATGCCTTTGCTGCCTTTCGCTCGGCGGACAGACTGTGCGAAATTGTACGCCAGAGAAAAAATCCGAATTTGATTCTTTCTCTGGCGTACAATTTCGTGCAGCCTGTCCGACCTTCGAAAGGCAGCAAACATAAAGCATCATTCCCCCGCCCCTGTGAGACTCGACTTCCTTTCTGCCAAGCCACTTTTGCTCCAGCTGCCCCGTTCCTTTCCAACCGCCGAACCCCGCAAACGTCCGCATAAGAATCCACCGGCTGTGAACACGCGTGTGCCTCTGCGTCCCCATAGGAACCCAGGCTGTGAGCACTTGCGTGCCGCTGCGATGTATTACATGGAATCAAGGGAGAAAAATTTCTCCCATTCTTCGCGGTCTTCGGTGCCGGATATTTTTAGGAGAAAGGTGTGGTCTTCTGTGTCGATGGAGAAGATGTAGCAGTCCCCTTCTTTTTCGAGGGAGTAGATGGTGCATTCCACAAGCGATTCAAACGCGGATTTGTATTCGGATTCCGGAATCGGGCGGTCCGCAACCTGCTGCTGCAGGACACCGTCTGCATTATACGTTTTGTACCCTTCCTCCACAAACGCCTCGATCGAACAGTCCGCGATCCGAAATGTCAGATTGTTCGTGCGCATCTTGCGGATATCCCGGTTTTTCGAATTTTCCGGTAGAATCTTGACATTGTCTAAGACTGCATAAAACGCGCCATTTTGCAGACGCAGTTCCGCAATCTGTGCCTCCTTAAAATCAAAATGCTCCCATTCATTTGTCGTGATATAACCCATATGTGATAAACTTCCTTTCTTTCATCGAGATACCTCATTCTAGCACAGAAGTGAAAAAAAAGAAAATGTCGAATTATATAAAGTAAAACACAATTTTTTCCGAAAATGATAAAGTGAAACACATTGTTATTTTTCAAAAAAGGGAATACAATAAGGAAAAGAAAAAAGGAGAGATGCACTATGGCATGGTATGACAGCGCAGTATTTTATCATATTTACCCACTGGGCTTGTGCGGATGCGCTCACGATAACACAGGTGAGGCAGAATCCCATTTTGACAAATTGAATCAGTGGGCAGAGCATGCACGAGACATCGGCTGCAACGCGATCTATATTGGACCGCTGTTTGAGTCGGGTTCCCACGGATATGACACGATCGATTATCGGATGGTGGACCGCAGACTCGGGACAAATGAGGACTTTAAACAATTCGTGAAACACTGCCACGACATGCAGATGCGCGTGATCGTAGACGGTGTGTTTAACCACACGGGGCGGGATTTCTTCGCCATGAAAGATATTCGGCAAAACCGCGAGCGTTCCCCATACTGCGGTTGGTACTGCAATATCAATTTCGGCGGAAATAATGAGTATAACGATGGATTCAGTTATGACAACTGGGGCGGCTATAACCTTCTTGCCAAGTTGAATCAGCAGAATCCGGATGTGAAACAGTATCATTTTGACACGGTCCGTTTCTGGGTCAATGAATTTGATATCGACGGAATCCGCCTGGATGCCGCGGATGTACTGGATTTCCAGTTTATGAAGGAACTGCGGGGGCTTGCAAATACCATTAAACCAGAATTCTGGCTGATGGGAGAAGTCATTCACGGCGACTATTCCCGCTGGGCAAACGGAGAGACACTGCATTCGGTGACAAATTATGAACTGCATAAGGGACTGTATTCCGGACATAATGATCATAACTATTTCGAGATCGCACATACGATCCAGCGGCTAAACGGACTGGTCGGAGAAAAAACACGACTTTACACCTTTACCGATAACCATGATGTGGCGCGTCTTGCATCGAAACTGAATAACAAAGAACACCTCTATCCGGTGACGATCCTGTTATATACTGTTCCGGGCATCCCGTCGATCTATTACGGGTCGGAATTTGGCATCGAGGGAAACAAAGAGCGCGGATCCGACTGGAATCTGCGGCCGGATCTCGAACTTTCCGATTTCGATGAGCAGGCAGAGCTGCCACAGCTTGTGAAAAAACTCGGCCTTTTGAAACAACAGTTTCCGGAGCTGACATACGGCCAGTATCAACAGTTGATGCTGACAAACCGCCAGTTTGCGTTTGCCCGCGTCTTAGATGGAAAAGCAGTGGTCATTCTTTTAAATAACGATGACGCCCCGGCACATATCGAAGTGAACCTTCCGGTGGATGCAGAGCAGGCGGTCAATCTGCTGACCATGGAAGAACAGAGCGAGGAAGAAAAACAGGAAGCAGCCGCCCGCGCTCTTGCCGCACAGAAAGAGCGGTTCGGACAGATCAAAGAAGCATTAAAACAGCAGGCAGGTCAGTTTGTCGGTGCAGCGGGAGACATTGCAAGCGGTGCGGCACAGCTGCAGGAACTTGTACACGAATTGACCGAAGACCAGCCACTTCCGGAAACCCTGCAGGGAGGATTTGACCTCGTACAGGAAAAGATCACAAATCTGCAGCGCGTGTTACGGGAATTTGAATCCGCCGCGGGCGCAGAAGTACAACATACGGAAACAGCCGATGTCAAAACAGCCGAGAGCCTGGAAATCCGGGATGGCCGCCTGATCGTCGATGTTTTGGCAAACCGTGGCGTGGTGGCTTATCTGACAAAAGAATCCTGAAAGGTGTCATAAAAACTGAAAACGGAAAGTCGCTGTACGATCGTGCAGCGATTTTTTTATACTAAATTTTTCATACAGCTCAGCCGAAATAATAATACAGGAAAAAACCTTTGGGTAATTCGAGGTGAGGAAGGTTTGGTAAAGAGATATTTCGTGAGAACACGGTCCCTGAAAGAGGGAATGCGAATTGACCAGAATATCATTGACCGGATGGGACGCGTACTGATCGCAAGAAAAACGCCGCTCGATGCGTATCTGATCGAATCCTTATTAAAGATGGGTGTGCCGGGTGTTTATATCCGGGAAGGGGAAGAAATAGAAGAAGAGGAAAAGATCGAACCACAGATCCAAGCAAAGATTGAGGAAATTCAGATTCCCGACCGGGCGAAAGTGCATTTGACGCAGAGCGTCAGAAAACGGGTCGCAGAGGGCGTACAGTTTTTATATAATGACACAGAAAATGAAGATATAATCCAGTCGACAGAAAGCGTTACAAATGATCTGATGCAGGCGATCGCTCAAAATGATGCGATTGCCATTGACATCGGTCTGCTAAAGGTGAGTGATGAGTATACCTTTAAACACAGCGTGGATGTGGCAACGATGTCGATGATCATTGCAAAACAGTACGGCTTGTCGCGGAAAGACATTTTCTATTTGGGCGTTTCCGGTCTTTTGCATGATATCGGAAAGTCAAAGATTCCGAATGAGATCTTAAATAAAGCAGGAAAACTGACGGATCAGGAATTTGCTATGATGAAGAATCATTCTGCATTTGGCTATGATATCTTAAAAGAAAAAAAGGATGTGACCAATCCGATTCTGCTTGGTGTTCTGCAACATCATGAAAAGTGCAACGGCACAGGATATCCGCTCGGTGTGACAGCAGAAAAAATCCATCTGTTTCCAAAGATCATTTCTGTTGCGGATATTTATGATGCGCTTGTCACAGAACGTCCGTATAAAAAAGCATTTACGCCGAGGACGGCAGTGGAGATGATCATGTCGATGACGGAGGAGTTGGATATTCCGGTGATGCAGAGCTTTTTGCAGAGTGTGATCCTATATTCGGTCGGGAGCACGGTACAGTTGAGCAATGGGGAACGTGCAAAAGTTGTAGAAAATATTCCAGGGTATGCACTGCGACCAAAGGTCGTGGGACTAGAGACGGGAGAGGTATATGATCTGGCAACAGATATGAGTTGTTCCAATATTATTATTGAGTGACAGAAAGGGGAGCTGTTTTGGCAGCTCCCCTTGTTATCTGATGGTAATGATCCGATAAATAATATAGAAAGATTTCGTTTCGAAAGGAAGGAAAAAAATGAGTACGATCAGATTAGATGAGGAGAAATGTGTGGGATGTAATGCATGTGTGCGTGTCTGTCCGGCAGGAGATGCCAATATCGCGCGCATGGGAGAGGACGGAAAGATAAAGATTCATGTAGACGATGAAAAATGTATCAAGTGTGGGGCCTGTATTCGGGCATGTGAGAAAGGTGCCAGAAGCTTTGAAGATGATACGGAGAAATTTTTTTCAGATCTGCGTGCTGGAAAAGAGATTGCAATGATTGTTGCACCGGCGATCAAAATCGCCTTTGACGGAAAATGGAGACATGTCCTGCAGTGGCTGAAGAAACAGGGGGTGAAGAAATTTTATGATGTGTCATTTGGTGCGGATATCTGTACATGGGCGCATCTGCGGTATTTGCAGCAGCATCCGGATGCAAAGCTGATCTCGCAGCCGTGTCCGGCGGTGGTCGGATATATTGAGCGGCATAAGCAGGAGCTGATACCACATCTTTCTCCCGTACAGAGCCCGATGTTATGTCTGGCGATCTATATAAAAAAAGTATTGGGATATCGGGGGAGCATTGCGGCGTTATCGCCTTGTATCGCAAAAAAAGAAGAGTTTCAGGATACTGGAGTCGTCGAGTACAATGTCACGATGGAGCATCTGAGAGATTATCTCGAAGCAAATCATGTAAATCTGCCAAATACAAATACTTATTGTGAATTTGAATTTGACGATGAACCGGGAATGGAGGGCGCAATTTATCCGCGACCGGGCGGCTTGATGAAGAATCTGTTGTATCACGATCCGAATCTGGAGATTCTGACATCAGAGGGAACAGAAAAACTGTATCGGGATTTAGACACCTATGCGAATGAGCAAAAGAAATGGCTTCCGGCGGTCTTTGATGTATTAAACTGTGAAAATGGCTGTAACGGAGGAACTGCGGTAGGAGCAAAATATAATTGCTTTTCCATGGGAACCATCATGCATGATGTTGAAAAATACGCCAAAAACCGGCGGAAAGAAAATACAACGAAAAAAGGTGTTGATAAGCAGTTTTCAGATTTTGATAAACGTTTGAATATAAACGATTATTTGCGGACATATCAGAAAAAAGAAACGCATCCTCTGGCAGTTACAGAGAGCCAGATTGAGGAAGCGTTTGCAGCAATGGGAAAAATGAGTCGGGAATCGAGGGAATTTGACTGCCATGCCTGTGGGTATGAATCATGCCGGGATATGGCGATTGCGATCGCAAAAAAGATCAATGAAAAGGAAAACTGTCACCAGTATCTGCATCATGTGGCACTGCAGGAAAAGAAAAAAGTCAGTGAGATCGTTACGGATGTTCGGCAGATGAATGATGAGCTGACAGAAATTTTTGAGAATCTGACGCAAAACATCGAGGACGTACAAAAGGAGTCACTTTTGATCCAGGATACCGGAAAGAGCAGCAGTCAGAAAATGCAGAATGTCGCTGCACAGATGAATCAGTTAAATGATCTGAACCGTGAGATCGTAAAAGCGATGGCGGCCATCAATGCCAGCGTAATGCAGTACAATGAGATGACAGAAGATGTGGCAAAAATTGCGGGAAAGATCAATTTATTGTCTTTAAATGCTGCGATCGAGGCGGCCAGGGCAGGAGAAGCGGGAAAAGGCTTTTCTGTAGTCGCAACAAATATCCGGCAGCTATCGGAAAGCTCGAAAGCCTCCGTCGGTAACGCTGAGGAGAACGAGGGGAAGATTCGGGAGGCCATTGAACAGATCAACGGGGTGATCGAGAATTTTAATACAGTGACAGAAACTTTGCTTGAGACGGTCGACCAGACGATTCACACCGTAAACGAGACAGCACAAAATAGTGAGAAGATCAAGATGAATATGGAAAAAGTCAGCCAGATCGCGGTGCATGTGCAAAGTGTGATCAAGGAGACAAATGCGATTTTGAGATAAAAAAGCGAGCAAAAAAGGACGGACGAAAAGCCGCCCTTTTTTGCAGGATTCTTTTGGCAAATTTCTACAAAGAGTGACGAAAAATGAAAAAAATTTGCATTTTTGCTTGCAGAATCTGTCGGTGAGTAGTACATTCAAATAGGAAACGAGGAACATAGATTCGCAGATTGTGGGGAAAATAAATGCAGGATAAAGGAAAAAAAATGCTGCAGATGCTGGTTCTTTGTATTTTGGCAGCCTGTTTGTTTTTGGGAGGCAAAAAGAGTGAAAGCTTAGAAGAACAGCAAAAAATGCAAGAGGAGCAGACAAGCAAAACAACAGATTCAGGGGATATCGTTACATATTTACTGGAAACGGATTCTTTTGCATACGAAGATCAGATCATGCAGAAGTGGAATCAAAAAAATAAGAAACATCAAATTGAAAAACTCTATCCGGATGAAAAAGAAAAAGTCGCATTTATAAAGGGAAGTCTTTTGGCATACAACGGAGAGTATATAGAAGCGAAAAAGGAACTAAAAAAAGCAACAGAATTGTGTGAGAATACGAAGAGTCATCATCGTTTTTTAGCACGTATTTATTATGAATTATCCAAGATCAGTATTTATCAAAATGAGTTTATCGTGTCGGATCAGTTTGCAAAAAAAATGGAAAAGGTGTATGAGGGGGTAGAGGATAAACAGTATTTGATCCAGCTGGAAATGTGGCGAAGCTTTGATGTGGCAGATACGCCAAACGGTGGCGAAAAAAGCGTTAAGATAATGAAAAAAACATATAAGATGGCGCAAAAGAGTGAATATCCGAACATGGAAAAAGTTCTGTTTCAGATGGCACTTGCTTATTCTTATGCAGATGATACGGTACGGGAAATGCGTTATAAAATTCAAGCACTGTCAGTGGCAGAAAGTAAAAACAGTTCGGAGACGGTGAAAATCGCAACGGATATCGGTCTTGATTTCATGTATCATCAAAATTATGATAAAGCACTGGATTATCTGAAAGAGGCATATGCATTTCAGGAGAAAGATTCGAAAAAAGACGCACAGCAAAAACTTTATATCTGTCAAAATATGGCGGCTACTTACATTGCAAAAGGGGAATATGAGAGTGCCAGAAAATCTATTGACGAGGCAGAAAAGGCTGCAGATCGGGAACCGGTCGGAAAAGGGCAGGAGGATGATAAGACCAATCTTTTGACGGTAAGAGCACTGTATGATGTTTATACCGGACAGGCAAAACGCGCGTTGACGTTACTTGATGAAGCAAAAGAGCGGTATGAAAAAAGCAGTTGTTTCGCATATGATGGGTTTGATGTGACATTGGACAGTCTTTATGGGTGTGCGTATTATAAACTTGGCGATTATGAAAAAGCGTTAAAATCTTTCAAAAAAATGGATGAGAAGACAAAAAGAATGGATGCGGGGATTCGTGCCGGCTATTTACAGGATATGTATAAAGTATATCGTGATATGGGAGAAAGCAGGCTGGCCTATCAGTATGCAGATGAACTTTATGAGCTGCGAACAGAGGCTTACAGGGTGCAGGCAACCGGAAATGCCCAGGGACTGGTAGAAGAATTTGAGAGCACGCAAAAGCAGGAAAAGATTGCGACTTTGGAGAAGAAAAACCGGCAGATGTATCATCTTGCGACAGCGATGGGTGTGGTGATCATTGTCTTTAGTGTCTGTGGAATCTTAATCTGGCGAAAAAATGCAGAGATTGCGCATCTGAACAGAAAATTTAAAGATATGAGTGAAAAAGATGGATTGACGGGATTGAATAACCGGCGCGCACTTGATCTGTATTTGGAACAGAAATATGGAAGTATATCAGGCAAAAAAACTCCGGTTTCGGTTGCTATGATGGACGTGGATTTTTTCAAAAAATACAATGACAATTATGGACATCAGGCCGGGGATCTGGTGTTAAAGGAGGTGGCGGATGCGCTGAAAAAAAATACACGTACAACGGATTTTTCAGCACGTTACGGCGGAGAGGAATTTATCGTGATCATGCCGGATACGTCTAAGGAAGAGGCAATCCAGGTGATGCAGCAGATTCGTCTGGATATCAAAAAACGTGCGATTCCACATGCGTATTCGCCGGTATGTGCGGTTGTGAGTGTCAGCATCGGGGTCACGACCACAGAAGCAGAGCAGAAAGTGCGGAGTCAGACTCTCATCCACGAAGCGGATGCGGCGTTATATCAGGCAAAGAAGACGAGAGATACAGTTTGCGTTTTTTGCACAGAGATGGAAAACAGCCTGGCAGAGGAACTATGATCGTATCAGAAACAGAGAGGGGAAAGTCTATGAAGCAAAAATGGAGATGGTTATCACTCTTGGGAGTGCTTTTTATCGGCATGTCTGCCTGCCAAAAAAAACAGGTGCCGGTATCAGATCAGCAGGAGATTTCAGAAGATATCTTACAGGAGGAGCAGTCCGATTCTTCAGAAGAGCCAATGGAAATTTCAGAGGAAGAGGGAAAGATGGATCCGAATTATATGGACGCATATACAGAATTTGCTGTTACGTTATTAAAAAAGGCGGATCAAAAGAAGAAAGATACCTTGATTTCTCCTCTTTCTGCGACAACAGCACTGCTTCTTGTTGAGAATGGAGCTTCTGGCAGTACGCAGACGCAGATGCAGGAAGCATTTGGGGGCGTATCTTTAGAGGCGCAGAATCGGAATCTGATTTATTTTTCTGATCAGCTGATCGATAATGACGCTGCCCGCCTGAATATGGCAAATGCGCTCTGGCTGAATAAAAGCGAGAACTTTCAGATGAATGAGGATTACCAGTCAAAAATGAATAAACGTTTTCAGGCACAGATTCGGCAGGAGCCTTTTTCTGACGAAACGGCACAGCACATCAATGACTGGGTCAGCGAAAAAACGAATGGCGTTGTTTCAAATCTGGTGCCGATGATTCGGCAGAATGATCAGGCCTATCTCATAAATGCCCTTGCATTTGAAGCGCTTTGGCAGCAGGCGTATGAACCCGAACAGATTAGTGACGGAATCTTTCATGCGGCAGATGGCTCGACAAAGCAGGTGAAGATGATGTCTGGGACGGAGAATGGATTTCTTTTGGATGATACAGCGACAGGATTCATGAAAAATTATAAAGACGGGTATCGGTTTGTGGCACTTTTGCCGAATGAGGACATTGATATTGACACATATCTCTCAAAACTTTCAGGAGCAAAATTTACCACGCTTCTTCAAAATATCCGTGTGTGGGATACCGTGCAGACAAAGATGCCGGCATTTACAGTTTCAGACCGTCAGAGTTTCAAAGAAACGCTGCAGGCACTTGGAATAAAAGATGTGTTTGATCCAAATAAGGCGAAGTTAGAAGGAATCGGGACATATAAAGACAGCCATTTGTATCTTTCAGACATTTGGCAGAAAACGCATATTGAGGTAAATGAGACAGGAACGAAGGCAGCGGCAGCTACAAGTGCACAGATCGCAAATGATGCAGCGGCGGCGCCATCCGCGCAGATTCAGGAAGTGATCTTAGACCGTCCGTTTGTCTATGCCGTGATCGATGAACAAACGGAGTTGCCGATTTTTATGGGAGTTGTCCGTCAGATCGATGAACAACCAGAATCCTGATAAAACAAAAAACAGGCGAGAACCTGGCAACTGATTCTCACCTGTTTTTTTGTTGAAAACTTTATGGAAAAAGCAAAGGATTAACCAAAATATCTCTTTAACAGACCAGCGAAAGCTTTTCCATGTCTAGCCTCATCTCTAGCCATTTCATGAACGGTGTCATGGATCGCATCCAGGTTTGCAGCTTTTGCACGTTTTGCAAGGTCTGTCTTTCCAGCAGTAGCGCCGTTTTCAGCTTCTACACGCATCTCTAAGTTTTTCTTTGTGCTGTCAGTTACGACTTCGCCCAATAATTCTGCAAATTTAGCAGCGTGCTCTGCTTCTTCATAAGCGGCCTTTTCATAGTACATACCGATTTCCGGATAGCCTTCTCTGTGTGCAACTCTGGCCATAGCAAGGTACATACCAACCTCTGTGCACTCGCCTTCGAAGTTTGCTCTCAGATCAGAAAGAATATCTTCGCTGACACCCTGTGCAACGCCGACTACATGCTCGGAAGCCCAGCTTAATTCTCCCTTCTGTTCAATGAATTTTTCGGCCGGTGCCTTACAGACTGGGCACTGCTCTGGAGCAGCATCTCCCTCATAAACATATCCACATACGCTACATACAAATTTACTCATATTGATGTCCTCACTTTCTTATAATAAAATAATTGGTTTTCTGTTCAAAGAAACAATAACGATAACTGTTACTGATATTAAAATACCATAACAGAGAAAAAAAGTCAATTAATTTTTTAAGAATGATTCCTATTTTTCTTCGGATATTGTTTCCATTTCTGTTATTATATCTGTTTGTTCCTTTGCCATGGCTTGTTTGCGGCAGCATTCCGGGCAGATTCCATAGAATTCGGTGGTATGTCCTTCTATGATGCCGTCAAAACATTTATCGGCAGCTTCATCAAGTTCCTTAAGAGGGTCGAGATTCAGATCCATGACACAACCGCATTTTTTACAAAAAAAGTGGTAATGCATAACCGGATTTCCGTCAAATCGGTCGCCACCATCGGCAGCGGGAATTTTTTGGATTTCGCCTAATTCGGTCAAAAGTGACAGATTCCGATAGACGGTTCCGAGACTGATATTCGGGAAGTCCTGTTTGACATAGAAATACACCGTTTCGGCGGTTGGGTGGTCCTTGCGCATTTTCAAAAAATTTTTAATGGCTTCGCGCTGGCGGCTGTATTTTATCATCGTTTTTCCTCCTCTATTTATCTGATAATAATAATGATTCTCAATTTAATTATAATACTTTAGTACCAAAACGTCAAGCGCTTCTTTTTCTGGAATCACGGTAAACTCGCTTACGCTTTATATGGGCGTAAGTCTTTGCGAACTCTACTTTATTGGCCTCCCACTACATTTTCGCGACCACCACTTTTTGGGCACTTTGCCGAAAAATATCTCAACCGAGGGGGATTTCCTA
>JBJENW010000356.1:0-6374 GCA_051880395.1 Lachnospiraceae bacterium
CATGCATGTGGAATGTTGACACCACGCATGATGACTTCGTTTCCATCTCCATCCAGCAGTTTGTTTCCGTCAATGCGCAATCCTTTGGATGCTTTTGTTGCAGATTCTTCCTCTGCTTCTTCTACTTTCTTTGCTGCCAAGGACAGTAAAGATACTTTCTTTTCTGTTGGTTTTGTACTGTAGGTAGATGTGTTTTTGCTGTTGAAGTTTACTTTTGTTGCACCGCTCAACTGTGCGAACACTTTGCTACCCCAGTCGCCTCTCGGACTGTTGTCTTCATTTACAAGATCCAGTTCGTTTGCCTGCAGATAGTTTCCTTCTGCTCCGTTTCCGTACCAGCTCCATGCCAGCCAGCCTGCACCTCTCTGCTGACAATAGTCCATGATGTACTCATACGGAATCAGCTGTGCACCGTTATCGCCTTTATGTTTCCATCCAAACTCTCCAACGCAGAAACACAGATTGTTATCCACAAATGCATCGATACGCTGTTTTACACCGGATTCATTTGGTGCGCCATAGCAGTACATATGTCCGGAGAACATGGTGTTCTTATCTGGGTCTGCTGCCAGAATCTGTGGTGCCACTTCAGCCAGTCCCATGATATCCTGACCCCAGCCTGCAGCATCGACCATCAAAACATTTTTGATGCCTGCATCTCGCAGAGATTTTACTGCACTCTTGTATGCATCCGTATAACCCGGATTATCGCATACCCATTTGCCGGACCACTCGTTTGCAATATTTACTACTACACAGTCTTTGTATTTATTCAAAAAGTCTTTCATCTCTTTGAAATAATCGACTGCCTTATTTAAATAGCTGGTGTCATCACCACCTGTTGTACACTGATCGTCCAAAACTGCGATCATTCCATTTTGTTTACAAAACTGGACTAAAGGCTCAATATCAGAAACCGTGTTCTTTGCCGCACTCCATCCATTTGCTGCCGGATTTCCGTCTCCAAGTACGATACGAACTGCATTTGCTCCTAAATCTGACAGTTTTTTGATATTGTTTGCAGATCTTCCTGGGAAGAATACATGCGCAACATTTGCTCCACGCATCTGAACTGCCTGACCGCTTGCTGTGCAAAGTTTATTTCCATCAACATGCAGACCTTCACCTGTACTTCCGGTATTTCCAGAGTTTCCACTATTTCCAGAGTTTCCACTGTTTCCAGAGTTACCAGAATTTCCACTATCACTAGAGCCGCCGCTGAAATCCGGTTTTGTAGAACCTTTCCACTCAGCTGCAACATCGGTACCCCATGGGCTCTTCAAGTTGTTTCCGGAATCTGCCAGATCCAGTGCGCCTGCCGGCAGGTCTTTCTCCTGACCGTTTCCATACCAGCTCCATGCCAGCCAGTTTGCGCCTTTTTCCTGACAGTAACTCATAATTGTTTTATATGGGATATCCGTTACAACATCTTTCGATCCATCCCATTTATTATGTTTGCATCCAAACTCTCCAACGCAGAAGCATAAATCATTGTTTACAAATGCATCCACACGCTGTTTTACACCTGCATCATCCGGTGCGCCATAGCAGTACATATGTCCGGAGAACATGATATTTCCGGTGGAATCTGCTGACTTCAGTTCGCTTGCCACACTTGCAAGTCCCATGATATCCTGTCCCCAGCCAGGTGCATCGATCATCAAGACATTCTTGATTCCTGCATTACGCAGTTTCTGGATCGCACCCTTATACGCACTTGTATAAGACGAATTATCACTCAGCCATGAACCAGACCATTCATTTGCAATATTGACGATACAGCAGTTTCTGTATTTGTTTAGTACATCTTTCATGCTGATCCAATAGTTCACTGCAGAATCAATGTATTTTGTGTCATCAAATCCCGTACCATCGTGAATCTCCACAACTGCCACCTGACCGCTGTCACGACAGGTCTTGATGATAGATTCCAGACTTGTTGCTGTCTCAGGTGAAGACTGCCAGTTTGGACAAGTACCGTCACTCATAACGATACGTGCACAGTTTGAACCAAGAGAACCGGTTTTATTGATTGCTTCAATGGTTCTGTCTTTATACCATGCATGGTTGATATTCACACCACGCATCTGGAACTGATTTCCATTTGCCAGATACAGCTTGGAACCTTTGACGTACATACCATCGCTTGTCTCACCGGAGTTTCCGCTGTTTCCAGAGTTTCCACTATTCCCGGAATTTCCACTGTTTCCAGAGCTTCCGCTACTGCCAGAACCACCGCTGCTAGAGCTTCCGCTGTATGGTTTCTTTGCTGTTTTTGCAATATGTGCAAAGACATCCGTTCCCCAAGGACTCGTCTTTTCCATGGAGCTCTTATTTACAAGGTCGAGAATTTCATCTCCACCACCGTTTCCGGTCCAGGACCATGCCAGATAGCCTTCGCCCTTCTGCTCACAGTAATCCATGATCGTCTTATAAGCGACATCTGCTCCGCTGTGTTTCCAGCCGAACTCACCGATCACTGTACATTTTCCTGTACCCTGCAGCGTATCAATATTACTCTTAACAACGCTGTCGCTTCCACCTGCCTGTGAATACATATGCAGGGAGAACATGATATTACCGGTAGAATCTGCATTATAAATGCTGCTCATTGCGCCTGTCAGGCCGCCGATATCCTGACCCCAGCCAGGTGCATCGACCATCAATACATTTTCCAGACCTGCATCTCGAAGCTTCTTTACAACATCTACATATGCGCTCATCGCGCTGCCATCGCGTCCCCACTCATTTGCGATATTTACAATGACATAGTCCTTATTTTTATTCAGGACATCTTTCATTTTGATCCAGTAATCCGCACATTTATCCAGCCAGGAGGCATCATAATCCGGTCCCGTCGGATCGTGTAATTCGAAAATAGCAATCTGTCCACTCTCGCGGCAGAGTTTTACTAAGTTTTCAATCTCTTCTGCAGAGTTTTCATGTCCGGCATTGGACCAGTCTGTACGTAATCCCATAGAAAGGCAGATACGTGCGGCATTCGATCCCCACTCACCACCAAGGGTAATACCTTTTGCTTCCGGGTCCAAAGCATCCGGTGTCCAGCAGTACGCATAGTTGACACCACGCATGATAAATTCATTGCCGTCCCCTGTGTACAACTTTGTTCCTTTCACGTACATACCTTTTCCGTTGCTGCTGCCACCGTTGTTGCCGGTTGTCGGCTTACTCGTACTTGCCGGCGTACTTGTGCTGCTCGGTTTGTTTGTGCTGCTCGGTTTACTTGTGCTGGCTGGTTTGCTCGTACTTCCGCCGCTAATTACCGCATTTTTATTTCTGATAGCGGCAATTTTTCCGGAAATCTTACCGTCCAACGCTGCCGGGTATTCCATATCAAATCCGACATACTTCTTTCCACCAAGTACCTGTGACTGATCTAAATCTTTACGAACCTCAGTGTTTTTCTTAGACACGTTAACTTTCAATCCGTCCGAGTTGCTGTCAGCACCACTCCAATCATCTGTGCCGATTGAAATATCTACGCCGTCATCATCCATCGGAGTTTCCGGATCCAGTACTTCTTTCTGTGGTCCATCATATCCCTGAAGATCATCCACATAGATCGTATTGCTTCCAGAACCATTTACGTAAATACCGATCTGTGTAATTGGGCTTTCTCCGGCTTTTGCTTTATTTCCGCCGTTATAACCCCACTCCTGGAAACTGCTGAATGGCATCTTGACTTCTCCTGAGCTGCTGCCCATAGAATCAATGATACCTTCCCACACATCTCCGTTTTTACATTTGATCTGTACTTTGAAGGTATTTCCGGAACCGTCCTGTTTTAACCACAGAGAAATTCCTGCGTATTTGCTGAGATCTACGCTCTTCAAAGAGCAGTACGCACCTACATATCCCTGACTTCCCATTGTATAGGTGTAGGATAGTGCCGTACTGTCGGACTGTCCTGTGACAGCCGCTAGATCCAGCTGATCGCCCTCCTTTTTCCAGTTACCGACTGCCTTGGAATCTTCGAAATCTTCCAAGGTTTCTGTAGTTACAAATGCATTCAACTGCGGACTTACGCCACGCGCATAAACCTGCTCCGGCAGATCGAACATCACGGTTGTCACCGCAATCAACATCGCCATCACACATGCAACTACACGTTTCAATTGCTTTTTCATGAGATCCTCCTTTTTTTATAATACGTTTCAGGTTCCCTCATTAACGTTCATTCCCCTAGTAAAAAGTATACTATTAAAGGCATTATTATGTCAATCATATTTATGTAAACAGTTATTTTCTCTTTTTTTAAAAAGGTTTCTCTTTTCAGAAATCAAAAAGCTTTGATGTCAGTCTTTTTGGCATCAAAGCTTTTTCTTTCACTCTTTTTTATTTATCACAAACATACATAAATTTTATAACACAAGTGACGGTGGATTATATACACGTGCCGCCAACTCACTGTTCAGCATATACAACGCTTTTGCGTCATCTCCGTATAATTCCATCTTTGTGATCAGATCATTCGCATTTTTTTCTTCCTCGCCCTGTTCTTTGACAAACCAGTCCAAAAACTGTGTTGCCCGGAAATCTTTCGCATCCTGTGCTGCCCCATACAACGTATGAATCAAAGAAGTAACATACTTTTCATGCTCCAGACCGGCTTTCAACGGATCCATCAACGTCACAAATGTCTTATCCGGTTTATCAATGGCTTCTAACGTCACCTTTTCATCATTGTTGTGCAGATACTGATACATCAGCATTCCATGATCCTGCTCCTCTTTCGCCTGAATCTGATACCAATTTGCAAATCCGTCCAATCCCTTGTCCTCAAAGAAGTTTGCAATATCCAGATACAGATATGCGGAATAAAACTCTTTATTGACCTGTGTGTTTAACAACTCTGCTACTTTTTTATCCATGTTTTTTTCCTCCTGTCTTGCAATTTCCGATTGTCTAATTTTTTCATCGGAGAGAAACATTGAAATCTTAACCTCATTTACTAGTTTTTCCGAAATCCCCCAAAATTGTTGTTACTTTTCACACTATATTTACGCTTTATATGAGCGTAAGTATAGTAGGAACAGTAACAATTGTTTTCTATAAACAAGCACTGAAAATAAGAAAAAAATACGCAAGCGTTTCTTCTTATGGTATACTAAATACAAACAGATCATATAAGGAGTCAGAACATGAATACCGTAAAAAAAGCGACAGAAGTCATCATAGAAGAAGTCAAAAAAGTCATAACAGGAAAAGAAGATGTCATTCGAAAAACATTTGCCGCGATCATCGCAGGCGGACATATCTTGATCGAAGATGTACCGGGTGTAGGAAAAACAACACTGGCGCTGGCCTTTTCAAAAGCAATGGAATTAGACCATCACCGCGTACAGTTCACACCGGATGTCATGCCGTCCGACATTCTTGGATTTAGCATGTATCAAAAAGAAACCGGCACCTTTACCTATCAGCCGGGTACGATCATGTGTAATTTATTTCTCGCAGACGAGATCAACCGAACCTCTCCCAAAACACAATCTGCACTACTAGAAGTCATGGAAGAAGGGGCTGTCACGGTAGACGGCATCAGCCATCTTGTACCACAGCCATTTATCGTGATCGCAACACAAAATCCAAAAGGAAGTGCCGGGACACAGCTATTACCGGAATCACAATTAGACCGGTTTATGATCTGCACCAGTATGGGCTATCCGGATTTAGAAAGCGAAATTGCGATCGCTCAGGGAAAAAGCACCAAAAATGCTGCAAATGAAGTGGAAAGCATCCTGACATCACAAGGGTTATTAGAATTACAAAAAGAAGTAGAAGCCGTGTTCATACACGAAAGTGTTTGTCGTTATATTGCAACCCTTTCTGCCGCCACACGCGAAAATTCTTATATAGAACTCGGCATCAGTCCGCGCGGAACGATCGCATGCACGCGTATGGCAAAAGCATGGGCATATCTGCACGACAGGGATTATGTTCTGCCAAAAGATGTGACGGATATTTTTTTGGATATTGCAAAACACCGAATCGTTCTAAACACCAAAGCACGTGTCACACATGTGACCGAACAAGCTGTTTTGACAGAAATTCTATCTACTGTAAAACAGCCAGCTGCCCATCAGGAGAAAAAATATCGTGAATAGTTTTATAATCGGAATTATGATATGTATGTTGACCCTTTATATCGGAATGATCTATACCAGCCAGATTTTGGTGATCTTTTCTTTTGCGCAGGCTTTATTATGCATTTTGGCTTTCATCTGCCTGTTATACAAAAAAAGCGCCCTTCGCTGCCACATTGAAATTCCGATCGCACTGGCAGAGCGCAAAAAAGCATCCAAAATTTGTATCGTGATAGAAAACCGCTCTCGCATTCCCTGGACGCGAACCCG
>JBJENW010000357.1:0-6356 GCA_051880395.1 Lachnospiraceae bacterium
CTGCACAGATTTCTATCGTTATAAAATGAGATTTATATTCGCTTTTTTGAAAACTGAACAGACCGCCCATGCGGTGCAGATAGGACTGACCGTTTTTAACAATGGGCTGCCAGTCTCCCCACTGATCTGTTTCTGAATCTTTTATACGTACAGAAATAAGCGGATCCTCCGTGCTTGTCCAGGATATGGTCATTTGATCAAAATCAGGGACCTCCAGCTGGAGAGAGCAAAAGCCGTTTGCATCCTCTGATAATTTTGATGCTGGAATTACAATATTATCGGAAGTATCCGATGCCCACGCGATACTTGTTTCGATTTGAGTCACCAGCAGTATACAGATCAGAACAGCAGCTGCTTGATCTAAAAAACGCCCGATTTTTGAATTTTTAATAACCAAAAGCTAATGTACCTCCGTCTACCGCGTAGTCCTGTCCGGTAATATAGCTTCCGTTCGGACCGATCAGAAATTTTGCCATGGCGCCAAGATCTGTGACATCACCAAAGTCATGGACAGCAATACGATTTAAAATTTTTTCACGGCGGTTATCATCCATCACATCATCAAGCATCTTACTGTGAAACCATCCGGGAGCAATGCTATTTACGCAGATGTTATCAGAAGCCCACTCGATCGCGAGTCCTCTGGTCATGCCGCAGACAGCCGCTTTGCTGGTGCAGTACGGAACTACCTGTGTGAAGCCTAGGTGTGCGCTCATACTGGAAATATTGATAATACGTCCTTTGTGTGGGCTTGCTTTTAAATACGGATAGCAGATCTGGCTCATGCGGAATGTGCAGCTTACATTCACATGGAGAACTTTTTCAAATTCTTCCATCGGAAAATCCTGCGCCAGACATTTATGCGTATAACCGGCATTGTTTACCAGGAAATCCAGATGTCCGTCATGCCGCTTTGCCAGCTCTTTACAAAGCTGTTCCATGGCTTTGAAATCGCTGATGTCCCCTTTGATATTGACTGTCCCCTCAACGCTTTCAGTATAATCATCCTTCGTTTTTCCGGTTCGGCTGATGATATAAACAACAGCACCGGCTTCTGCCAGCGTATTGGCAATTGCAAGACCGATTCCGCTGCTTCCGCCAGTTACAATACCGGCATATCCTTCTAACTCTTTCATAGTGATGTCTCCTTTGTTACAGTTCCAGTTTGCGGTAGCTATGACATGCGTTCTGAATCAGTTCCCAATCCAGTTCAGCACCTACACCGGGGGTATCCGGAACGGTAATAATTCCGTCTTTGATCGGAAGTTTACCTTTCATCGGAAGCTGGTAATTTTCCTCTGGCACAAAATATTCAAAATATTCGCAGTTACGAATTGCGCAGCTGACATGCGCGTTAACCAAATCCATGTAATTCATGGTAGTAGTGTGAATTTCACAGTTCATTCCGAAGGCTTCAGCCATGTGAGCAATCTTCAGAGTGCCGGTAATACCGTCTTTCCAGCTTACATCTGCACGGACGATATCTGCAGCACGCTGGGCAATTACCTGTGCTACACCCCAGTGCGCGCCGCGTGTGGTTTCGGTCGCTGCAATTGGAATATCCAGTGTGCGGCACAGTTCGCTGTACTTATACAATTCAAAATCCCTGAACGGTTCTTCCAGCCATTTATAATCCAGCTTTTCCAGCTGGCGCCCGACAGCGACTGCATCACCCATGGTATATTCGGCAACCGGATCACTCATCAGTATATATTCCGGTCCTACAGCATCGCGGACAGCCTGATGAATTTCCATATCGAAGGATACTGGCCCGCCTGGATGAGCCTTATATCCCGGAACACCCAGAGATTTGTAATAAAGTGCTTCGTCTACATATTCCTGAACTGTTGCGTGGAAATTTCCACTTGCATAAACCGGAAGACTGTTGCGGTAAGCTCCGATGTATTTATATAGCGGAAGACCGGCTTCTTTTGCGCAGATATCCCAGAGCGCAACATCAATCGGTCCCGGAAGGTAAACCGGGAAGAAGGTAAGATGACGATCGATGTTCCAAAACTCGTGCCAGATTGCTTCACGGTCATGTGGATCCCGTCCCATGATTACGGGCGCAATATTATCATAGAGGTAACTTTCGGTAACTGCACCGCTGCGTGCGGCCAGACAAGTTGCCACCCCATCGATACCGGCATCAGTTCCGATCTTAATTGCGATTACGTCCCAGTCCATTGCAGAAGCACCCTGACGTTTTTTGTCAAATAAGCAATGCTCTCTGCTGACCCACCACGATTCAAAGCTTGTAATTTTCATACTTAACCATCTCCATTTTCTTGAAAAAGATAATTATATCCTGCGAATTCTGAATTCATCTTAACACAGCTTACTTTGAAAGTAAATAATGAAACGTTTTTTTAAACAAAAATATAGAAAACCACAAACTATGTGCGCTTAAAATGGTAAATATGCACAAAAAACAGAAAACGGAATTGAATAAACAGACGAAAAATGGAAAATAATGAATATTTTATTGACAAAAACATGGGATTGAGATAATCTGAAAATACAGAAAATCTAAAACGTTTTAGTATTTTAAGTCAGTGAAAAATGAATAACAGGAGGATGCAACATGAAAAAAAGATTATTGTCACTTACTCTGGCAACGGTAATGGCGGCAAGCCTTTCTGCATGCGGCGGAAGCAAACCGGCAGAGACAAAAGCGGCTGCTCCGGCACAAACGGAAGCTGCAAAAAAAGAAGAAGCCAAAGCTGAGGAAGCAGCTCCGGCAGAAGGGGCGGCAGCTCCGGAAATTGTATTGAAATATGCAGAGCTGAACAGTGATGACAATATCAATACCCGTGTTGGTTATGAGTTTGCAAAATATGTAGATGAAATGTCCAACGGAAGAATCAAGATTGAAGTTTATTCCGCATCTACGCTGGGTGATGAAAAGACTTGTTTGAATGCACTGCAGATGGGCGGCGGTACTGTTGATATGTACAGAGCAAACACCAACTCTCTGTCTGATTATGGTTTTAAAAAGTTGAATATGTTTGGTCTACCTTTTATTTTTAAGGGACGTGAAGCAATGTGGAAGGTCCTTGAAAATGAGGAGCTTGGTCAGGCATTTATGGATGAAGGCGCCGAAGTAGGCGCAGGAATGATTGGTCTGTTCTATATGGATGAAGGCGCCCGTCATCTGTTTACAACCAAAGAGATCCAGGGACTCGGCGATATTAAAGGAATGAAGATCCGTGTACCGGAGACTCAGCTGATGATGGATACCATGAAAGCGCTCGGTGCAGAGCCGACTCCGATCTCCTACAGCGAACTGTACAGCTCTCTGCAGTCCGGCGTAGTTGATGGCGCGGAGAATGGATATCCGGGATATTCCTCCAACAAATTTTATGAGGTTGCACCTTACTATCTGTTAAGCGGACATACGTTCAGCCCTGGTATTGTGTTGATGGCAGAAGCAAAATGGAATGCCTTAAGCCCGGAAGATCAGCAGATTCTTCGTGAAGCCGGACAGAAGGCTTCTGACTGGAATAAGGGTGAAATTGACGCTGAAGAAGTTGCTCTCCGCAAAGAGCTGGAAGACAAAGGCATTACCATTATTGATATGTCTCCGGAAGATACCGCAGCTGCGCAGTCAGCCTGTGAATCAGTATGGGCTGATTATACGGAGGGTATTGAAGATCTGCTTCAGAAGATGATCGAGGTACAGAATTAATTTTTGATGTAAATGCAGGAGGAACTCTGATGAAAAAGTTTTACGATGCGGTATACTGGCTGTTTATGTCATTTTGTAAGCTCGTATTTATTTGTTCGATCTGTATTACAAGCTACGTAGTATTCTGCCGGTATATTTTACATTCCACCCCTCGTTGGGGGGAGCAGGCAATTCTGCTCTGCATGGTATACATGGCTTTGATCAGTGCTTCCCTGGCGGTACGCACCGACACACATATTCGTGTGATGCTGATCGATTATCTGCTGCCTGAAAAAGCAATCAGTTTTCTGAAGGCTATGAGTCATGTGATGATTTGCGGTTTTAGCTTTTTCATGATTATTTATGGTATTCAGTTTACAAAACTGATGAGCAAAAGCGTTATGTCCGGCCTCGGATGCAAACAGAGTTTTCTGTATGTATCCGTACCGATTGCCGGTGTATGTATGCTTTTGATGGAGAGCGAGAAGCTGATTCTTTATTTCCTGAAAAAAGCAGGCAAAATGCCGAAAGAATATGTCGAGAATGGAGGGAAAGCAAATGGTTGTTAATGAAACAGTAGCAATTGCGATTTTGCTGATTACCTTCTTTGGATTTATTGCTTTCCGTATGCCGGTGGCATATGCGATTGGCGTTTCCAGCGTGATTACCATGGCTTATCTTCAACTTCCTTTGATGCAGGTCGTTCAGCTGATGGTAAAAGGTGTCTTCTCTTTCTCATTGATGGCAGTTCCGTTTTTTATTATTGCCGGTGAAATCATGGGAAAAGGCGGTATTTCGGATAAGCTGATCCAGCTGTCGGATGCGCTGGTCGGATGGATACGCGGCGGCCTGGCCATGGTTAACATTGTAGCTTCCATGTTTTTCGGCGGCATCTCCGGATCCTCCGCAGCCGATACAGCTTCTCTGGGAACCATTTTGATTCCGATGATGGTGGAACAGGGATATGATGCTGACTTTTCTACAGATGTTACTATGGCAAGCTCCGTTCAGGGTATTCTAATCCCGCCCAGCCATAACATGGTCATTTATGCAACGGTAGCAGGAACGGTTTCTATCGGACGTCTGTTTCTGGCAGGTTTTGGTCCTGGTATCATTCTTGGAATTGCCCTGATGATCTACAGTTACTATATCTCTGTAAAAAAGAATTACCCGAAGGGCGAACCTTTCAGCCTGAAAACTCTGATCAAAACTGCTTCCTCTGCAATCTGGGGAATGTTTACTGTAATGATCGTAGTAGTAGGTGTAGTTATCGGTATTTTCACTGCGACAGAATCTGCTGCGATTGCGGTTGTATGGGCATTGTTCGTGTCTGTGTTTGTATATAGGAAGATGAATCTGAAGGATTTTTGGCAGGTTCTGGAAAATGCGTTGAATACCCTTGCAATTGTACTGATCCTGATTGCAACATCCTCCGCATTCGGATGGCTGTTGACTTACCTGAAGGTTCCTGCAATTATTTCCAATGCGATTCTTGGATTTACGACGAATAAATATCTGATCCTGATCATGATGAATATTCTGATGCTGATTTTTGGAACTATGATGGATATGAGCTGTATTATTTTGGTACTGACCCCCATCCTGCTCCCGATTGCTACCAGCATTGGCATTGATCCGGTACATTTCGGCGTTATCATGATCGTAAACCTTGGTATTGGTCTGATTACACCTCCGGTTGGATCTACTTTGTTCATCGGTGCGGCGATTTCCAAGATTCCGATTGAGCGATTATCCAAGAGCATGATTCCGTTCTATCTGGTAATGCTTGTGGTATTAATTTTGGTAACCTACATTCCGGCTTTTGTTATGTTCCTTCCGAATCTGATTATGCCGGTATAAAAGCAATGAGTTAATTTGATAAATGCTGTTGCCGTGCCGTAAAGGTGATGCAGCAGCATTTTTTGAAAATTTTATGAGGAGTGTACGACAATGGCTTTATGGAAAAATGACGAAGAAATGTTTCAGTTGATGAAGGAAAAGTTATATACCCCGGTAGTTGGAGATATTCTGGATCAGATGGGATATCCGCATCAGTTTCTTCCGGCGGAAATTCGTCCTCTGGCGGCAATGGTGCCGACTGCCCCGTTTGTGAATGGAGAGGAACCAGATAACCGGTTAAAACTGGCCGGTTATGCCTGTACTGTTTTGGAAAATGATATCTATGAAGCGCCCGAAAAACCCTTCGGATTATTGACGGAGGCGCTGGATCAGTTAAAAGCAAATGAAATTTATGTTGCAACCGGCGCTCATAACAGTGCTCTCTGGGGTGAACTTCTGACAACAACCGCAAAAACGCGGGGGGCGGCAGGTGCTGTGCTGGATGGATATACAAGAGATACTCCACAGGTTTTGGGGTTGAACTGGCCGGTTTTTGCGAGGGCATGCTGGGCGCAGGATTCCAGTATTCGTACGTATGTGTTTGATTTCCGATGCACGATCGAGATTGGCCAGGTAACTATTCATGATGGAGATCTTGTTTTTGGCGATGTTGACGGAGTTCTCATTATCCCAAAGGAAGTGCATGAAGAAGTGCTGGATAAAGCGCTTGAAAAAGCAGCCGGAGAAAAACTGGTGCGCAAGGCGATTGAAAACGGAATGAGTGCGACAGAGGCGTTTGAGAAATTTGGTATTTTATAAACGAAGTGAAAACAACCTGATAAAAAAGATA
>JBJENW010000358.1:0-6352 GCA_051880395.1 Lachnospiraceae bacterium
ACACGTTCCTCGACTGTCCGATTGATCTGCTTAGAAAACATCTCCATCAACGCTTCATATGCCATATTGATCTCTCCTTCCTTTTTTTCCATCTCTTTCCCGTTTGTCTTCCACATCACTTCCAACACAGATGCAAAATTCTGCTCATCCTCTTTATCGCGCAATGTCTGCGACTCCTGCATCATGTCCTCCACCTGCTCTTCTGTCAAATGTTTCGTCAGTACACGCAGGCAGATATGTGTTTTTTCCGTCAGTTCCTGGCCAACGATAAACTGCACCGGAAAAATCGTATCCTCCATGTAATAAATACCTGGAAATTTTTCTTCAATCTTATGACCTTCTTTTCTCAACTGTTCCATCAATTTCTGCGGTTTTTCCTCCCGCACGAGCGAAACCGTCACTTCCTGCGCAGGGATTTCATCTACCGCTGCACCTGTTTCTGATTTATACATACAGGCATACCCGAGTGCCTTAAACAAAGTATCGATATTCATTGCCTGTCCCGGAGACTTATACTCCATGATATTGTATGTCCGGAAAAATCGACCAATCTCATTTTCCAGCATCACCGCTCTGTTTTTACGGATCACCAAAAAGTCAATCCGCATCGGCTTTTTCGTCAACTCGTACTCCCGGTAATACGTCAGGTCTTTCTTATTCGCCCGCAATTCCAGCTGCATCGCCGACTGAAATGCCGTGTGCCAGTCTGTTTTCTGTGTATTCGCGTTTTCTGGTTTGACTTTTTCGTCTCTCTTTCGTTTTTGTTCCTCTGCCAATCGTTTTTCTCCTTTCTGTCTGCAGTGAAATTTTCTTTTTTCCATGCATTCATACTTCAGAGAAATCCGTACCTCGGCTGTTTCTGTTATTTAAGTTTAGTGTATCATAAAAGTGGGGATTTTCCTAGATATATTCCATTTCAGAGAAAACTCTAAATGAAGAAATGATTCTTTCAGAATTGTTCCAATCGATCTTTATGGGTCTTTCCAAAGAGAATGCTCTGGAGATGCAACAGATCTGCTGCATAAACAAGAAATTTTCTACAAAAGGATATCACATCCCGCCAGAATTCGCAAGTAAATTTTTCTATTCTTTCACGGTAAACGCAAGCTTTTTTATTTGCACACTTACGCTTTATATGGGTGTAAGTGTGCGGTTTCTACATTTATTGGCCACCCGAAACGTTATTGGCCCCACCACTCTTTGGGGGTAGCTTAGGGAAACAAATCTCAGCCTTTCGTTTCCAATACACAGTTTCCGGGAGTCATCGGACACTGCGGACAGGGGTGGCTGGGACGGATGTGGCTTTGACAGAAATGATAGTGAGTTCGGCTGGGTGGGGGTACGATGCCCTTGCTGTTTTACCGCTCGGCGAACTGGCTGTGCGTAGGTGTATGCCTGGGAAAGAGTCCGATTTTGAGTCTTTCCCAGGCATACACCTGCGTGCAGACTGTCCGACATTCGGAAAACAGCAAAAATAAAGCATCGTACCCCCACCCAGCCGAACTCGACTTCATTTCTGTCAAGCCACATCTGTTTGCACCACCCCTGTCCGCAGTGTCCGACGACTCCCGGAAACGTCCGTATAGAAGTCCCCCCGGTTTTTCAAATGTCCCCAGCCAAAATTTCCCCGCAGGCAATCTTTTCCCCCGATCCGCCGGAAGGCTGTGTATGAAAATCATCGGGCATATCGTGAATGATCACGGTATGTCCGACGACTTCTTCCGGGAAAAAACGTCCCGTAAACACCTGCATCCATGCCACGCCGTCGTTTGCCAAAAGCGGCGGCAAATCCCCTTTATGCTCTGGATGTGCCGCATTTTGGGGATTCCAATGTGCCCCTGTGCTGGCAAATGGCTCTTTCGTACCTTCGATGCACTGTTTTCCCTCATGAATATGAAATCCGTGAAAACTCTGTGACGGCTTTCCCGATGCATCCGTGATCCCACAGATGTATGCCGTCACCCGTGTATCGCCATATGTCCGATAAAATTTTACCATTCCCTGCAGATTTGGATATTTGGCACTGAAATGCGCGCTTATTTTTTTAATTTTCCATAATAAGAACAATCATAGTCTTCCGCATAAATATCCACATTGATTTTTTTCAGATCTTTTAGATTATCATATCCTTTTGCTACATAGAGGCTGTAATCTGCTCCATCAATGCATAAACTTCCATCAATCCCATGCGGCTCATCAAATGTTTGTTTTCCGTTCTTTTTGGTCATAATGTTATGGAATTCTATCGGCAGATAGATTGTGAGCGGTTTAAAGTTTTTCGTGCCATCCCCCGGTGCGACGGTCGCTGTGTAAACAAGATTGCATTTGCCTCCCATAATCGCACTCTCTTCTTTATGTTTTGGTGTAAGCATGATCGCGCCATAATATTCAATCTTTTTCACAGACAAATCTTCTGCCTGCTCAACAAGATCCTCCTGTATGATTTTTTCTGCTTTCTTTTTCATGCGCTTGAGTGTATCATCCTGAATTTCTTCAAAATCCATCACATTGCATTCCACGTCTTTACAGGTATATGTTTTTGATGTTTCTGTAAACGATACACCTTTCTCTTTTGCCTGCTCGATTACCTCTTTTTTGACTGTCACCGTCACTTCTTCCCCAAGCTTTATCCCTTCTGATTTTGAGATTTCGAAATCGGAAGAGAACAGGATATATGGTCCGTCTTCGGTACCTTCTTTATTCATGACATCCGCATAGGCTGCCGGCGAATAGCCTCCAAACTTCACTTCTATATGATCAAACGGATTCATTTCCTGTAAATCTGCTGTGTCTGCTGTATCCTTTGTGTCTGATGCATCCGTCTCTTTTGAATCGCTCCAGTCTTCAACGACTTCAACCGGATCATTTTGAATGTCTTTCTTTTTCAAAATATTTGAAAATACCACCGCACAAATCCCGATTCCGACAACCAGTGCCGCAATCCCGATCACGATTCCGACTTTCGATTTCTTTTTTTGTACAACCGGCTGTTGCGGCATCATCGGCCCCTGCATTGGTCCATTATAATAGTATCCATTTTGCTGCGGGTCATTGAAATAACCGGGATTTTGTTGTGGCGGCATATTCTGCATCGGCCAGCCATTTTGCTCCGGATTTTGCTGCGGTGGCACTGCACCATACCCGGACTGCATTTCACTCCCGTCCGGTGTCCACAAGCTTGTTCCACAAAAACAACAAAAAAGAGCGTTATCCGGTAAATCCGCTCCACAATTCATGCATTTTTTCATAACATAAGTCCTCCTTCAAGTAAAAATACATGCACCATTATACCGAATCCCGCCATCCAAAGCAATCCATCCGCCCACTTTTTTGAAAAAACGAAAAATATCTCAGCCTACCGTTCCCGATACACAGTTTCCGGGATTCGGCTGGGAGATGCGCGCAGGGGACGGCTGCTTTAAAAGTGGCTTTGACAGAAATGATAGTGAGCTCGGACGGGCAAAATCGCGATGCCTTTGCTGTCTTGCCGTGAGGCGGACTGACTGTGCGGATGTGTACGCCAGAGAAAGAATCCGATTTTGATTCTTGCTCTGGCGTACACATCCGTGCAGCCTGTCCGACATACGGAAGACAGTAAAAATAAGACATCGCGATTTTGCCCGTCCGAACTCGACTTCATTTCTGTCTAGCCACTTTTAAAGCAGCCGCCCCCTGCGCGCATCTCCCAGCCGAATCCTGGAAACGTCCGCATAGGAATCCTATTTTTTATCGTGTTGTTTTGATTTTTTTGGATTTGCTCCATGCGCCATATAGTGTTGTCGATTGACCTCCCACTTTTTCTTTCTTGTACGCACGTATTTGAATGTAGTAGGTTTTTTCTTTTTTTAATTTTTTAAGGGTTGCCGTTGTCGTTTGATTCTTTTTGATATTCAGCGTTTTCTTTGCCTTTCGAAACGCTGAATCTGTACTGTATACAATCTGATAGCCGCTTGCTTTTGTATCTTTTTTCCAAGTTACTTTCAGTTTTCCTCCTTTCAGTGCTTTTGCCGACTGAATCGTCTGTTTTACCGGAAGAACCTTTATTTTTACTTCTACACTAGCCGCATAAAAAGACGCTGTCTCTGCCGCTCGAATGGTGATGATCGCAGAACCGGTACCAACAATGGTCACTTTTCCATTCTTTACGGTAACAACTTTTTTATTTGACGTCGTATAACTCAGTTTTCCGTCTCCGGTTACAAGACGCGCGTTTAGTGAAAACGCTTTGTTTCCATATACTTTTTCTACCTGCTTGCTGCAGCTGATCTTCTGCTGCGTTTTCTCTGCCGGTAAGATCAAACTCGGCTTTGATGGTTCCTGCTGTGCATCACTTGGTTGTGTCGGCACACTTTCCTCTTCGGATGGTTCTATCCCCGGGAGGGAGACTTCTACATTCGGTTTGCTCGGCTCTTCACTCGGAACTGACGATTCTTCGCTTGGAATTGTGGGACTCACACTCGGCTTTGGCTCACTGCTCGGTTTCGGCTCTTCACTTGGTTTTGACTCTTCACTCGGTTCCGACTCTGACACATTCGGATCTGTCAACGTGATCGTGACACTTCCCCGTGTCACATCATATCCATCGCCATACACATAATAATATACGGTCTGTGTTCCGACCTCGCGAATTCCAAGCGGGTTTTTTCTTTCTTCACCATCTTTCCAAAATGCATCCGTCAATGCATACCTCACCGTGTACGTTCCCTCCGGTGCATCCTCCACTTCCAATGAAATGGTATGATCTGCGCCGTCTGCCTTTCCGGTATACCCCTCTGCTTTTACCTTCAGTTTCTTTCCGATTTCCGGCAACGACTGATACGCATACTGTTTCTCCTTTGCAAACGACTCCGCTGTACTGTTTTTTCTGGCATAGATGACCAGATTTTCTGCCGCATCCGGAAACAGATCCGCATCCTGTGGAAACTGCACCCACGGTAGATCAAATGTAACAGAGGAAAGCTGTGTGCATCCCTCAAACAACCAATTTCCGATATAGGTAATATTTCCCTCAAATCGTACCTTTTTAATCTGTTTTGCCCATTCGCTCCATGGCACATCTGTTTTTCCGTCCTCGGAGGAACTCAGGCGCCCGTTTCCGGAAACCGTCAGTTCGCCTGTCGACTGTACGAAACGGCACGAAAACGAATTTTCGCCATGATCTTCCTCGCCCGTATCCGACGCACCCGTTTCTTTCGCCTGGAAAAAGTTTACGGTATAAGAAATCGGCTCCTCACCGCCGGTCATCTCCACCAAAAACTGATCCCCCGCCTCGTATTCGATATCGGACGGCCGAAAGATCACACACCCTTTTTGCCCATAATTGCTGTTTTCCACATAAAAATCCCCATCCGCTTGTGCCGCCGAAAAGGACCACTGCTTTCCATCTCCCAGCCGTGTCAGTGTCACTTTCACCTGCTCTTTCGACAATACCGTACCAGTACTGATGCTCCACGGATCCAAATTCTGCCAGAATTCCAACGGCATCGTTTGCGCCGGCCAGACGATATTACTTTTCTCTGTCGGATCCGACCAATGATCATTGACATATTGTACTGTATAGGTTGCTTTCTGATCATAGACCCATCCAAACCCCACTTTTTTCATCGGCGGATTTAAAATCCAACGCCGATGCCCGACGCGTGAAATGTTACTCTTATCTCCGTCATACATCCACAGACGAATCAGATGATAGCTCAATCCCGACTCCCAACTTGTATAGGCAAGATTACTTTTCGATGAGGCCGCATACCCCACCTCATACAGACTGTCTTCCATTCCCTGCGGTTTTTCCGGATAATGCGAAATATTCTGATTCGCCGCATTCACCAGTGCTGCTGTCTGTGCTTTTTCATTATAGTCTTCATCCAATTCGACGGCATCAAGCCCTGCCACATACCGAATCGCATTCATTGTTGCCAACGCATCGTTTAAACTTTTTTCGGTCAATTTTCCAGGTTCATATGGTGGTTTTGTAGAGGCCGCCACCTCATACTCCGTCGCGGCATTCAGATCTACGTTTTTCAGGTACTCCCTGATCTCCTCTTTCGTATGATACGCTGCATGGATATCCGCACTTGCCTGGTCCGATGGTTGTATTTCCGTCTCCAAAACTCGCGGTTCTTCTGTCCGTTCAACAGCAAACACATTTCCACTTCCCATACTAACCAGCAGCGAAAATGCTGTCATGATTGCAAGATTCTTTTTTCGTTTTTTCATCACTGCACCTCTCTTCAAACAAATTTTACCGTTATTAGATATATATCGGCTGATTCTTTTTTTCTTTTCATCCCATTCCTAATCCTGAATTATTCATGAACATATAAAAATGTTCCGAGCTACAAAAGCCTGTTCC
>JBJENW010000359.1:0-6307 GCA_051880395.1 Lachnospiraceae bacterium
AGATGCCTGGCGTGCTGCGAAACGTCCGGGTATGGAATTCTCCCGGTTGAGATATGTTTCGCCCTCCAAAAAAGTAGTGGGCAGATGAACGTAGTGGTTCGCCCGACAAATAGAAATTTTCTTACTTTATCCGCCCAGTGCTATGACCAGAACCAGAATCAAAAACGCATATGCCAGCAAATAGCATGTGCCAAATAGGATTTGTTTGATTTTTCCGTTTCGCATACCTGGAAATTTACTCCACATGTCGCGATAATTTCCACAAAAAACAATCGTACCGATTCCAATCAAAAAAACACCAACTCGGTTGATCCAAAGTGGAATTCCTGTCAAGATCTGATGATTAGAATCACGAAATGTAGCGCCTATACTTGCCACACACAAAAACACATATCCGATCAACGCGAGCAAAATATGCCCCGGATTTCCGCTGCGAAACCCAATCGGATATTTCGGATTCGGTGTATAAAGCCGCGATGTCGATTCCTTTCCAGACGCTTTTTGTGGATAAAGCGCCGCCGCCAACGCATCCACCGAATGAAAGCGTTTGGAGGCATCCAGATTGCAGCAGGTTTGAATGATCGACTGTAATCTGCCTTGCGCCAGACAATTTGTCGGACTTTGTCCCGTCAAAAGATAATTCATCAACACGCCGATCGCATAAATATCTGTCCGCGCATCCGACTGCCCAAACCCGTACTGTTCCGGTGCCGCGAAATCAGGAGTTCCCATAAAGCAGGTATCCTGTGTCTTGCCGGCTGTATACTCTTTTGCCGCATCAAAATCAATCAGACGCAACACCCCGTCATTGCTGTACATCACATTCGACGGCTTGATATCCCGATGGATCAGCGGGGGCTGACAGCTATGTAAAGGTTTTAAGATCCGACACAGATTCCATCCGATGTTGCAAACCTCTTCCTCTGTAAAGGCACCTCTCTCTTCGAAAATTTCTTTCAGTGAGCGCCCATGCACAAACTCTTCGATCAGAATCAATTGCCCATTGTCTTCTGCAAAAAAATAGACTTTCGGCAGTCCTGTAATCTGTAATTGTTTCAGTTTTTCGTATATGGATTTTGAATAATGACGCAATGATTTTTTTATATAAAAATGTCCGTCCTGCCGGTTTCGTACCAGATAGACTTCTTTTCCTTCTTCCATTCGGCACAAAACCTCATAGCAGGACAACACATACTCTTCTTGTAATGTCATAAAAACACCTCTTTATGTTTTTACTAGTATCATATACAAAAAAGAGTAAAAACGCAAATGCTTCTATTCTGCCTTTGTCTTAATTCCGGCAACGAGAAACAATGCGCCAAAAATTGCTGAAACCCCAGCCCAGATGGCAAGATCAGAATAGGTTCCAACATTACATGCGGCGATCAGTGCACCGATCAGATAAAATCCTGCACAGGTAAATGGCCCTGCTTTTTTACTGGAATTCCGTGTCACGATTCCCACGATTCCTGCAACAAGAAGACAGATTGCAAGTAAAAATCCTGCAGATCCACTCACCTCTCCATTTGCTTCCAGTGTGTTCGCCACCCCAGCCGCACAAGACTGAAATAAAACCAGAAATGTTAATACGATCGAAATGATTCCGCAGACCAGACGGCCTGTTGAAAATGGTCCCTTCATAAACTCCCCTCCTTTTTGTTGTATTCTGTTTTCATTTTAGCGAATCTGTCAAAAAAAATGGTATGCTGTCGGCATACACATAAAAGGGAAAAATATGGTAAAATCAGAAGGGAATTTAGGAGGTTTAGTATGGAAAAATCAACACAGGAATTAGAAAAAATATTGAATCAGGTAAAAACCTTTGACGAATATATGGAAAAAGAGGAGGAGAATTTAAATCCCGCCCCTCTGCACGAACTTTTAAAAGAACATATGGCACAAAAAAAGATCTCTGCCGCCGAACTCATCAACCGTTCCGGCTTAGACCGCACCTATACTTATCAAATTTTATCCGGTGCAAAACGACCTTCCAGAGAAAAAGTCGAAGCGCTGTCATTTGCTCTGTCACTGACGTTAGAGGAAGTACAGACGCTTTTGCGCCGCGCCGGATATCCGACGTTATATGCCAAAAACCAGCGCGACAGTATTTTGATCTTTGTTCTTCAGCGGCATGGCACCCTTGCAGATGTCAATGAATTACTGTTTGATTATGGATATGATATTTTAGCGTAATTAATTCCAACCGGAAGCGCAAAAGCCAAAAACGGGGCCAAAATATTCCAGACAGAAAACGTATGCAAAAAAGAGATTGCAAACACCGTCTGACACACCATTACGATTCCTGCCAGTCGTGCGCACACCCGCACTTCTTTTCGAAATTGAAAAATCCAAAGTTGTTCCTGCGCGATCGGCAGGCATTTTAAAATTTCATACATTTTCTTATTTTTCCCATCCTCCCGATATTGTCGATACTGTTTGAGATGCAGACTGATTCCCACCAGACAAAATATATACATCTCTGGAAAAATTCCAAGATCTTTTGGAAATTCCCACACCTGAACCGGAAACACCAACAGGATCAAACTGATTCCCATAAACAGATATCCCGCCACATTGTTCATATAGTAATCCGGATTCCAAATTTCCTTTTTCTGAAAAAACGTTTCTAACAACGCCTGTTGTTTTTCATCTGCTTTCCTCATCCTGCTACACCTGCCTTTCTCTTTTTCCACTGGTTTATAAAGTCCATACTTTCCATCCATTCACTTAATCTTCCCTGCTCCATCACCGCCACATAATCCGTTTCCCGCTCAATCTCCGATGTGATATGGCTGGTCAGCAGAATGCTGCACGTCTCGTCTTTGATGAGTTGCCGCAAAATTTCAAACAGATCCAGTCGAAACACCGGGTCCATCCCGGCTGTCACTTCATCCAACAGATAGAGACTCGGTTGATGCGCGATGGCAAATGCAAGCTGAAACTTCAACCGTTCTCCTCTGGACATCTTTCCATATATTTTTCCTGCCGAAAGTTTCATCTGCCGCATCACTGTCCGAAACAGATCCATCTGAAACGTATCATACAGCAAACCTAGAATCTCTGCATTCTGTTCTGCTGTACATGCTTCAAAAAATACATGCTCTTCCGATACATAGCCGACCTGGTTCATTGCTTCCACATGCTGTGATCTTGCATTGAAATTACCCACAAAAATCGTTCCGTCGTATTTCCCGTTTTCCTCTAAAATCGTTTTCATCAGTGTCGTTTTTCCTGCTCCGTTTTCTCCTATGAGACCATAAATGTAGCCCGTCTGCATCGTGAAATTGATTTCTTCCAAGTGGAAACTTTTCTTTCTCCCTGTTACGTGTTCGAACCGCAGCACTGTATTCTCATTTTCCATACCTATTCCTCCCCGTATAATGCCTGTGCCATTTCTAAAAATGATTCGCAGTCCAGACCTGCCTGCTTTGCCTCATATATGATCTCGCCCAAACGTTTTTCAATCATCATCCATTGTTTTTCTTTTAAATAATCCGTATTATATTCGCATACGTAAAACCCTTTTCCTGCGACCGATCGGATCAGTCCTTCTTTTTCCAGCTCCTCATATGCCCGCTTGGTCGTGATCACACTCACACCAAGATCCGCTGCCAGAGAACGGATGGAGGGCAGTGCTTCCCCTGCTTTCAGCTCGCCTGTCACAATGGCATTTTTCAGTTGATTTACGATCTGTTCGTAGATTGCCGTCGTGCCTTGCGGTAAAATCGTTATCTTCATTTGATCACCTCTGTTTTATCATACCGAATGGCTGCTTGCAGCGCTCGTTTCACATATCTGCGATAGATGTTTAACAATATAATCTGAATCAAGCAAAGGCTCAGCACCACGATCCATTCTCCAACATACTCCGCAGAAAATAAGAGCATATTCAAAAAAACAGCAATCCAGGTCAGAAAAATATCGCACCATCCTGCTCCCCCCTTTTCTTCATTTGATTCAATCACAATGCTAAATGTAACATCATTCCAAAACGCGATCAAAATCTTAGGAATCGACAGATGCAACGGCAACAGTGCTGCACCGATACACAGACAAAATATTGCAACAAGCGCATCGATCACAATTCGAACGACATAGGATGTATAAATGTATGTTCGTCGCTCTGTTTCCTCCATCGGACAAAGGTACATCATTTTTTGCATAGATATCGGATGTAAAATCCGATCGCTGACACTGTAAACAAAAGGAATAAAAAAAACAATGCCAATAATGAATTCTTCCCATTTCCATTTTCCCGTAATGAGTGAAAGCAGCAGATTCCATAAATATGCAAGAATTAAAATATTTAAAGAGGATGTGATTTCTTTTTTCCAGATCTTTTTAAAGTTACTTCCACGAAATGCAAGAAAATAATCCTGTATCACACGTTTGATCATGCACATACCTCCTCTTTTTTCCCATCTTCGTAATAGATCATCTGATTCAGCTTTCGGTTCAATCGTCTACTAAAATAAAAGATATACACCGCTAACACCCCCATATACAGCCACAGGCTGATCCATTGCATCGTATCTTTTTTTCTCTGTCCAAAAAACAGAAAAAGATTTACCCAAAAAAGAACCGTACAAAAAAAACTGTCTTTCGGATCTTCCTCTACCGTTCTATGTGCCACCAACAAACTCAATTCCAAACTATTCCATGCATATACAAAATAAACAAATCCTCCGTATCTTGCATCAAATAAGAGTGGCAGTCCAAATCCTACAGAAAACAACAGATCCACTGCAACGCGTACGTAAAAAGAACGTTTTACATATTTCTTTCGTTCCTGTGCATCCATCGGACATAAATACATTTGCTTTTTCAAGGGAAGTGCATGAAGATTTCCCGAAACCAAAATATATAGAATTGGAAACGACACACAAAAAGAACTTCCAACATTCCAAACGGAATGTTTTCCATCTGCCAGCATACCACCGGTTATTAGGATTGTAATAACACAAAGAATGAAGGATATCAGAAATTCCCGGTTTTTGAATAATTTTTTCATCTTTTCCCATGTAAAAGCCGAAACATATTCTCGTATAATCTGCACAAACATCTCTACCGCTCCTTCCTCTTACTGAAAAAGTACATAAATTCCTCAATCGTCGGCTCTGTCACCTGAAGTGCCTCGTCATAGCGGCTGTACTGCCGGTGTCTGACCAGTGCCTTCGCTCCATACTTTTTCTCTTCCATATGGATCAGCTTATCCTGACCGATCTGCTTGATTTTATAACTTTCTCCTGACACGATGCGATACTGACTCCGAAATTCTTCCATGTCTCCCGCAAAATTCTGTGTTCCCTCTTCCAGATAGATCAGATAATCCGCCACCCGATCCAAATCTTCCGTCAAATGTGTCGCTAAGATCACACTCTTTGTTCCGTCCTTTATAAATTCTTGCAAAATATGAAAGAACTGATCCCGAAAATCCGGATCAAAGTTTCCGGTCGGCTCATCTAAGATCAAGAGTTTCGGATCACAGGCGAGCGCAAACGCAAACTGGCATTTCAGTTTCTGTCCTTTCGAAAGTTTCCCGAATTTCGCCCGCTCTTCCAGATGAAACAGCTTCAGATACTGCTGCATCCGTTCCCATCGATATCTCGAATAATAGCTTCCAAAACGATTGGCGTTCGCTTTTAAACTATCTGTCCCCTCAAATAAGTCCTCCACCAGAACCGTCCCAATCTTATCATGGATTTCTTTTTCGTTCTTTGCATATGTCATTCCATCGATTTCAATCTGCCCTTCCTTTACCCGATACAATCCAAGCAGCAGATGCAAAAGCGTCGTCTTCCCAGCTCCATTCTGTCCGACCAACCCGCAGATATATCCTGCCGGCAGTTCAAATGAAATCGGCCCCAACTGAAATCCCCCCAACTGTTTCGATACATCCATCATCTTTACCATATGTTTTCTTCCCTTCTCTGTACTGTTTATGTACTGTATATATTTATATATACACCTTATATACGGATATGTCAATTATTTTTTCTTTCTTTTTACGTTTTATATGGGTGTAAGTCTTTGCAGGTTCTACTTTATTGGCCTCCCACTACATTTTCGCATCCACTACTTTTTGGGCATTTTGACGAAAAATCTCTCAACCGGGGGATTTCCTACGCGGACGTTTCCGGTATCCGGCAGGAGGCAAGGTGCGGGGTGGCTGAAACAAAAGTGGCTAGACAGAAATGAAGTCGAGTTTAGGATGGGCGGATCTGTGATGCTTTATTTTTACTGTCCGACCTTCGAAAGACAGCAAAGGCATCACAAATCCGCCCATCCAAACTCACTATCATTTCTG
>JBJENW010000360.1:0-6244 GCA_051880395.1 Lachnospiraceae bacterium
AAAGGTGCCGATATGGTATTTGTTACATGTGGTATGGGAGGCGGAACCGGTACAGGTGCAGCTCCGGTTGTAGCAAGAATCGCCAAAGAACAGGGGATTTTGACGGTTGGAGTTGTGACAAAGCCATTCCGTTTTGAGGCAAAAGTGCGTATGGTGAATGCACTTTCTGGTATTGAGCGTCTGAAAGAAGGCGTGGATACCTTGATCGTTATCCCGAATGATAAATTATTGGAAATTGTAGACCGTAAAACTACAATGCCGGATGCTTTGAAAAAGGCGGACGAGGTATTGCAGCAGGCAGTACAGGGTATCACGGATTTGATCAATGTACCTGCGTTGATCAACCTGGATTTCGCAGATGTACAGACGGTTATGAAGGACAAGGGTCTGGCACATATCGGTATTGGTACATCACAGGGAGATGACAAGGCATTAGAAGCAGTAAAACAAGCGGTAGCCAGTCCGCTGTTGGAGACCAATATTGCAGGTGCTTCTCATGTCATTATCAATATTTCCGGAGATATTTCTTTGGCAGATGGAGATATTGCAGTTAGCTACGTACAGGAGCTTACTGGCGAGGATACAAACATCATTTTTGGTGCGAAGTACGATGAGACAATGGCAGACACAGCAACCGTTACGGTGATCGCGACCGGGTTAGAAGATAATCCGTCACAGCAGCAGACAAAGAAGATGAATGGATTCAATTACACACCGCAGCATTCGACAGTAAAGCAGGGAAGTACCTACACAGGACGTCCGGCAGGAACCGTTGGAAATGCGACAATGAATGCCAATCATACAACGACAAATACAACTGCAAGTGGATACAATCAGATTCAGCGTCCACGTCAGCCAGAGTCAACTGTACCGCCAAGAGATATTAAAATTCCGGAGTTTTTAAAGAGCACAAGGAAGTAAGGATAGAGAGTAGACCGCCAGGGGACAACCTATGGCGGTTTCTTATTGCTGAAAAAGGAGAAAATAGAAGAGAATCAAGTTTTTTTGTCAGAATAAGCAGATGAAAAAACAGAAAAGAGAACCGACTTTTGACAAAAAAAGCGGTTCTCTTTTTTTATACTATCTGTAGAACGCAACGGGGGTGAGGCCGAATATATGTTTGGTACATAGATGTTTTTTTTGTGATCAATTTCAGTATGGATCTTCTGGCATTGCAGACAGTAAATCAGATTTTATATCGAAACGCAAGAAGCTGGCGTTTATGCGCTGCTTCGGCTTTTGGAACAGTGTTTACGATCGTGGTCCGGGTTCTTTTTACTTCTGGTGCAGGTTGGCGATACTTTGTTCATTTGATCGGAAATCCACTGATGTTGTTTTTGGCATATGGGAAAACGACGGCACGTCAGTTTGTAAAGCAGTGGATTTGGGTATATGTGTGGGAATTGCTGCAGGGCGGTTTGGTATACGGCTGTTTGCAAAACACTGTGTTTGGAGATCATATAGTGATAATCTGGCTGTGTCTGGCAGTGGCGGCTATATTGTTGCCATATGTTTTTCGCTCGTATCATGCGAAAGAAGCACAGGTAGTAAGCGTGCAACTGCGCCAAAAGACAACATGCCTGACGATGCAGGCATTTTATGATACAGGGAATCATTTACAAGATCCTTTTTTTGGAATGCCGGTTCAGGTGGTAGATCAATCGGTGTTGCATTTTTTTCTGTCAAAAGAGTCGATTCCGGTGCGAAAAATTCCGTTTTCTGCGGTAGGGACAGAAAACGGATTGCTAGAAGCTGTCACACTTGAAAAAATGACAATACAACAAAATGGGCAAACAAAACAGATTTCACCGGTGATTTTGGCGGCAGCGCAACAAGAGTTATTTCGAGGGAAAAGTTATCAAATGCTGTTGAATGTAGATACATTGCGCATTTAGACAGTATAAATTTTAGGAGGAGAAGGGTATGTATATAAAAGTGAATGTTGCAAAACATTTCCAATTTAAAATGATGCCGACATTTTATAGTTTTTTAATGTCGAAAGAGAATGATGTGCATTATATTGGGGGGGCGGAGGTTTTGCCACCGCCGCTAGAAGCAAAAGAGGAGGCGGAATGTATCCGACAGTTAGAACAGGACGAGGGCATGGAGGCGCGGAACTGTCTGATCGAGCATAACCTGCGCCTGGTTGTCTATATTGCAAAAAAATTTGATAATACTGGTGTCGGGGTAGAAGATTTGATTTCAATTGGAACGATAGGGTTGATCAAAGCCATCAATACATTTAATCCGAAGAAAAAGATCAAACTTGCGACCTATGCATCGCGTTGTATCGAAAACGAAATTTTAATGTATCTGCGTCGCAGCAATAAGACGAAACTGGAGGTGTCCATCGATGAACCACTTAATGTGGACTGGGATGGAAATGAATTGCTGTTGTCAGATATTCTTGGAACAGATGATGATGTCATTTATAAAGATCTGGAAAATGAAGTAGAGAAGAAATTGTTGAAAAAAGCGATGGAAAAATTGGATGACAGGGAAAAACAGATCATAGAATTGCGGTTTGGAATACATAACATGGGAAAAGAAATGACACAGAAAGAGGTGGCGGATCTGTTGGGAATTTCTCAGTCGTATATTTCACGTCTGGAAAAAAAGATCATGAAACGGTTGAAGAAAGAGATGGTTCGATTTGAATAGAAAGTTTAAAAAAGTTTGCAAAAAAGTAATAAAAATCAGAAGAATATGATTCACAATTGTGAAATAAAAGAAAATATGGTACAATAGAATTAGTAAAAAGATATTTCGCCACCTTTTCAAAGAATAGGAGATGGTACCTATGTTATTAGAATTTCTAGGCGCCGACCATGAGGTAACCGGCAGCTGTCATTATATGAAAGTAGGAGAGATTCATATTTTGATCGATTGTGGAATGGAACAGGGGCCGGATTTATATGTCAATCAGGAAATCCCGGTGAATGCGGCAGAGGTTGATTATGTATTAGTCACGCATGCACATATTGATCATTCCGGCCTGCTTCCTCTTTTATATAATCATGGATTTCGCGGCAAAATATATGCGACAAAAGCGACTTGTCAGCTTTGCAATATTATGCTGAAGGATAGTGCGCACATTCAGATGTTTGAAGCAGAGTGGAAAAATCGGAAAGGACGGCGTGCCGGCCGGGAAGAAGTGGTGCCTCTTTATGATATGAATGATGCGGAAGGTGTATTACAGCATTTTGTGGAATGTCCGTATGATACCCGCATACAGCTTTGTGAAGGCGTAGATATTCGTTTTGTTGATGCAGGACATCTGCTTGGGTCATCGAGTATCGAGATTTGGGCAAAAGAGGACGATGTTGAGAAGAAGATCGTTTTTTCCGGTGATATTGGAAATGTACAAAAACCTTTGGTAAAAGATCCACAGTTTATCAAAGAAGCGGATTATGTGATCATGGAATCGACATACGGAAACCGAAATCATGATACACCACCGGATTATGCAAAAGAGCTGGCGGAAGTGGTCCGAAAAACATTTCGAAGGGGTGGAAATCTGGTCATTCCCGCATTTTCCGTTGGCAGAACGCAGGAAATGTTGTACTATTTTCGAAAAATCAAAGCACAAAATCTGCTGCCGGAATTCGAAGGATTTTCCGTTTATGTAGATAGTCCTTTGGCGATCGAAGCAACGAATATTTATAATAAGAATGTGGAGGATTGCTTTGATGAGGAAGCAAAAGCGTTGGTAGAACAGGGAATCAACCCGATCGCATTTGATGGATTGAAAACCTCGATTACCAGTGAGGAATCAAAGATGATCAACTTTTTACAGAAGCCGGTAGTTATCATCTCTGCTTCCGGTATGTGTGAGGCTGGTCGGATCCGTCATCATTTGAAACATAATCTATGGCGGAAAGAATGCACGATCTTATTTGTCGGCTACCAGGTGCCGGGAACGCTCGGAAACGCACTTTTAAATGGTGCAAAGACCGTGAAACTTTTTGGTGAGGAAATCGATGTGGAAGCACAGACCCTGAATCTGGCGGGAATCAGCGGTCACGCGGATAAGGAGCATCTGTTAGAGTGGATCGGAAAATTTGAAAAAAAACCGGAACATGTGTTTATTGTACATGGTGAGGATAGTGTCTGTGAAGAATTTGCACAAACGGTGCGTACCACCTGCCAGATGAATGCAGATGCACCGTATAGCGGTGATATCTACGATCTGGCAGAGAATGTACGTGTGCAGGCAGGAACACGTCAGAAGGCGGAAAAGAAACCAAAGAGCAAAGCAGTGGCTGGCGTATTTGCCCGCTTGGTGGCAGCCGGACAGCGTCTGGCAAGTGTGATCCAGAAAAATTATGGTCTTCCGAACAAAGAACTCGCCAAATTTGCGGATCAGATCAATTCCCTTTGCGACAAGTGGGACCGATAAACTCATCGATGCTCCAGATATGTCCGCATACTTTTCAGGGCTGATTTTTCCAACCGGCTGACCTGAGCCTGGGAAATATGAATTTCCTGAGCCACTTCCATCTGTGTTTTTCCTTGAAAAAAACGCATTTTTATGATGTGGCTTTCCCGTTGATTCAGGCGGCTGATGGCATCGTTTAAGGACAGATCTTCCACCCAGAATTCTTCCTTGTTTTTCTGGTCACTGATCTGATCCATCAGATAAAGCGTGTCACCGCCGTCTGTATAGACAGGATCATACAGGCTCATGGGACTCTGAATGGCATCTAAGGCATATACGATATCTTTTTTATCAATGCCGCAGGATTCAGAGATTTCGTCTAATGTCGGTTCGCGTGTGGAAGTGCGCAGAAGACATTCACGGGCATGAATGGCTTTATACGCAGTGTCGCGCAGCGAGCGACTGACACGAATACTGTTGTTATCTCTAAGATATCGACGAATTTCGCCGATAATCATAGGGACAGCATATGTGGAAAAGCGAACATTTAATGTGGTGTCAAAATTATCAATGGATTTCATAAGACCGATACAGCCGATCTGAAACAGGTCGTCCATGTTTTCATTACTGTTCGCAAAACGACGGACGACGCTTAGCACCAGTCGCAGATTTCCTTTGATGTATTGTTCGCGGGCAGCCATATCGCCAGCCTTAATCTTCAAAAAAAGAGAATCTTTTTCTTTTTGATTTAGAACTGGCAGTTTTGCTGTATTGACACCGCAGATTTCTACTTTATAAGAAGCCATAGGTAACCTCCTGAAAAAAAAATATTTGGCAAGCGCCGAATCACTAATGTAAGGATGAGCAATATCCGATAAAATTATACAGGAGGATTTCATGAAAAGATAGTGGGTAATCAAGCAAAAAAACCAGGAGTCAGATATGGAAGATGCAATCGATAAAAGAAATTTACAAGATAAAATAGCCCGGACGATCATCAAACGACAAAATGTGCATTACATGACGCTCCAGGAAATAGAAGAGAAAAAACGGATAGAAGAAAAGAAAAAAGAGGCTGAGGCGGAAAAAAAGCGAAATCAGAGAAAAAAAGATTTAGAGAGTGGCTACAACCGCCAGACAGGTTCGTATTCCGGCGCATACGGAAAAGAAGAGATCCGGGACGAACTGACGAGAGGTCAGATTGAAAAAATTCTTGGAGAAAAAGATGAATCGCTCCGCCATATGATAAATCATGAGGAGTGAGAAAGTGAAGAAAAAATGCGAATGCCTGATTTCAAAAAATAGTTGAAATCAGGCTATTTGTGGTATCTGAATACGAACATTACAAATGGAAACTGAGTATTCTATAACAAAAGAAAAAAACGGGTGGCTGTATGAAAGGAAATGTCTATCGACTTAAAAATATAGGAAACGTTGTGTTTGCACCGAGAGGAACACTGTGGACACCAAAAGAGATTGAATGTGAGTCTCTTTTGGTGAGAGGTGTTCTTTTTTATGCACTCTGTTTAACAACAGGGGCGCACCGCGGTGTGATCTTGCTTGAACAGGCAGATGAAAAAGAAAAAAAATTGTTTCGCTGTGAGGTATGCAGTTCAAAAGAACTTTGTATGCAGCAGGCGTCAGAGGAATGTATGTGCGCGGCATACGCAGCTGCAAGACAAAAGAATCTGGTGGAAAAGAAAGTGCGTGTGCATTTTTCAAAAGAAATGATTCTTTTGGGAGAACGAAGAGACGGCACGATCTATCTGTGTAAAAAGGAGCAATGATAAATTTCTATTTATCCTATTAGTTTCTATGCGGACGTTTCCGGGATTCGGCGGGAGATGCGCACAGGGGCGGCTGGTT
>JBJENW010000361.1:0-6207 GCA_051880395.1 Lachnospiraceae bacterium
CTCTTTCTAACATGAGTGAGGATGATAAACTCAGCATACAGGCATACTTGGAAAGCAAGGGTGCATGGACTACAGAGCTTGGGAATGAGGAAACGAGAGAATTTGAGGAATACCACCTTGATGTACGTTACAATCTTGATACGAATGAGATTATTGATGTGAAAGCAAAAATAGCAGAGCAGATTAACAGTAACCTTTCTGTGATGGAACAGGCAGAGCAGCTTATCAATCAGTTGGAAGCGGAGAAAACCATATTTACATCAGATGAGCGAAACCTGATTGTCAATTATGCATATAAGCTCGATGATATGGATAAGACAAGAGAATTAGCGGAAAGACTTGCCTTTCAGATAGAAAATCAGCCAGTCAATGCACCTCTTACCGTGATAGATGCAAGAGCAGAAATAAATGCACTTCCAGACCCGATGATTGGTATGTCTGAAATGCGGGAGTATGGTTATACATGGAATGAAATGCTACCACTGACGCAGGAGAAAGCATTGGAATTGTTTGACCATGACTTGCCCGTGTATCTGTTACACAGTGACGGTTCGGAAACCACGGTAGAAGATAGAAAACAGATTACGGAGCATGAAGGAATTTTTGGCATTGAAAAAGGCGATTGGGAAAATGAAAGAAAACTTCGTTCCATGCAGGCTGAACTTTCGGACAATGAAATAAATAAAGAAGCACAGCTTTTGTACGGCAGCTCTGACAAGTACGGTATTTATCAGTTGAAGCATAATCCGGAATTGGATCATTTGCGGTTTGAGGGCACAGAGTCTTTAAAGCGTATGGGTATTACAAAGGATAATTTTGATGCTATCAAGCCGGAAAATTATGAACTGATTTATGTAGGAGAGCTGTCTGAATTGCAAGAGCAGACACAGGGCGAAACACTGGAAGCAATCTATGAGAAATTCAATATAGGCCACCCGGAAGATTACAGAGGGCATTCCCTGTCTGTCAGTGATATTGTGATCCTGCATCAGAATGGGGAAAACAGTGCTCATTTTGTGGATTCCTTTGGATTTACCGGACTTCCTGATTTTATGCAGACTTTGGAGGGAGTAAAAGAGCATGAAGAGGAGATTGACACCTCTGGACAGGATGTCCAGAAGTCAGAGCCAGAGAAACAGGAGCAGCAAACTTCGGACAACACGTTGGAAGATGGGGATGAAATCATTGACCTTGGTGATGAAAAGGAACAGGTGCTTGCAGATATGAAAAAGTCCTTGGAAAACGGAGATGAAGCAGAACTTGCCTTTCAGATTGCAGACCGCTATTTCAGTATCCAAGAGGTGGACGGAGGCTATGATTATTCCATTATGGGAGCTGATTATAAGGAGATTGACGGTGGAGTTTATGACAATCCGGATGTGACAATCAGGGAAGCACTGACTGACATTATAAATGATTTGAAAGCTGCTCCAGACCATAACGGGGCAAAAGGGAATATTAAGAACGATGATGAATTGATACCCATTGATTATGATGGATTGATGGAAAAGGTTGAGGAAGCAAACGAAGTTGTACCAAAAAATCAAGAGAGTAGCATCATAATGGATTTTAGGGCGAAGACCAATGAAATGTTCCATGATATTAGTGAAATGAATCCGGCAGAAATTGAGGAAACCATAAAATGCCATGTGCAGGCAAAGATTGATGAGTATGATATTGATGCCACAATCATTGATGCAGTTGTTGTAGGAAGCAGGTGTAGAGGTTTGGAGAAGGACAGCTCTGATCTTGATGTAGTAGTGGAACTTTCCACGAATGAGAGAGAGGATGATTTATTCAATGCGTTTAATGAGGATGGGTTACATATCGGAGAGGTAAAGGTTGACATCAATCCGATTACTGCCCAGTGTACCGGAACACTGGAAACGTATCTGCCACAGGCTGAGGAGTATCTGGAGAGCATCAGACAGGAAAGGGAGCAGGAGCTGGCACAACAGATGCAGACACAGGACGAAATGGAGAAAGAAGAGGTTGAAGTAACATTGATGGTATCCGAGTGTGGAGAGTTTCATAATTTGGGTGAGTTTTATGAGAATATTCCCACAGTAGAGGAGGCAATCGCTATCTGGAAACAGATACCGCCGGAGCGAATGCATGGCATTCCTGCAATCGGCATCAATGTTCACAGACCGGGTGAAGAAACCTATATGGATGATGAAGTTGACCTGTTATCCGGAAACCGAATTGATCTGGAGATATTAGAACATATCCCAAGCATAACCAGTGAACCGAAGGCTATGGAAGTCATTGCAGAGCTTGTAGCAAAGCTACCGGAAATGGAGATAGATGGTGTCATGTCTGAGGAAATGGAAGCAAAGGTATGGGAGAAACGAATGCCGGATTTGACACCAGCAGAACAGCTTGCTGTTGAAATTGACCGATTTAGCCATGATTATGATATTTATTCCTACCGCAACAACAATCCAAATATGACGGAAAGCGTGTCAGAGATTTCCGAGATGATAGTTCAAGGGAATACGGAGCCTATTATAGACTGGTTGAGCGAGGTTATTTCCGAGGGTGCTTTGCCGGATGAAATGCAAAGGGTAAATGTATTGCTGGAAAAATTGGCTGAATACAAGCCTCTTGCCAAGATTGAAGAAATGGAAGAACAGAATTATAACATGATTGATAATGTGCTGAATAATGGTGCAGAGAAAGTTCAAAGAGAAGCAAATAAAAAAGAACAGGAACAACCTGCTGGAAAAGTTTCCTTAAAAGCTCGTCTTGCTGAGAAAAAAGCACAGGTATCAAGAAAGGGACAAGATTGTGATACACAGGGAAGCATCAAGAAAAGTCAAAGAGAAATGTAAGAAAGTTAATTTTGTGCAGACAAACTATTATATAGAAGTATAGGTTGAAATATTATTCTTGGTGCGGAGATGGGGATGCTGATATATTTACATCCCCATTTCACTTTTTTATGATTAAAATAGCTTAAAATGCTAATTGTTGATGACTGATTTCTTCTTTGATTAAATCTATAAAAAAATTTATATCATCTGAAGCGTTCTTGGAATAAAGCAAACCATAAGGCATTTTATGGAAACCTTCCAATGGAATTGTAACAAGAGCAGGATGTATCTCTGCCCAACCGGATAAGGTCAGAAGGACTGCCTTTTTTTCTTCACACTGATTGAATACTTCAATATCATAAAAATCAGAATCTATTATTTTCATATATGGATGTTGCTCCATTATGTCATTTCTAATTTGATCGAGTATTTGGGAATCCCCTTTTCGCATCATAATTAAAGTTTCATTTTTTAAATCATTTAGCGAAATAGTTTTATGGCTGACAAGAGAATGAGAGTATGGAACGGCACAACAAATATCAAATTGTCCAAGCTCTAAAAAATGACAGGATTTTTGCCATTCATTGGAATCGCATGGTGCGACAATTAAATCAATTTTTTGTCCAAGTGTTTCAATAATAGAATTTTCGTTATTGTAGTTATCATCATAAGGAACAATTTGAATACGGAAATTGGGGTGGGAGTCACTGATTGGTTGCCATAATTCCATCAGATATTTGCAGGGATTAAGTAAAGAGGAACCCACACGAATAACAGTACGACTGTTTTCGGCAATTTTCTTAATTTCATGAATACTTTTTTCTGATAACTGGATGATATCATGGGCGTATTTTACCAAAGCAGTTCCAGCGGCAGTCAGCTTCACTCCTCGCATAGTACGTTCAAATAACACAACACCCAGATTGTGTTCTAAAGCATTAATCTGTTTCATTACAGCAGTCGAAGAAATATATAATTTTTCGGAAGCACTGGTAAAACTTCCGTTTTCTGCTACGCAGAGAAATATATCTAATTGTTTATTATACATAAATTGACCACCCTTTAGACTATAAACTTTTGGTTGATAGAATTCTAACATATAAGAACTTCTGAGTCAAGGACGCTAGAGTTATAATTGTAGCAAGACATTAAGAAATACCAGGTGGAAGGCTGTTCTATGCAGGAATATCAATCATAGACTTGCAGATAATTGTTTTGGTGATTACTATACCAGGGATAGTCTGGACACATAAATTTTATAGATGAAGTGTTGAAAAAATGGAAAATCAATAAGGAGGCATTTGTAATGAACAGTTTTAAATTTTCTTATTCTACAAAGGTTTATTTTGGTGATGGGTGTGCTTCACAGGCTTTTAGTGAAGAACTTGATAAGTTTGGAAAAAAAGTAATGTTAGCTTATGGAGGCGGTTCTGTAAAAAAGAATGGTGTCTATGCTGAGATGAAAGCATTTCTTGAACAGGCGGGTAAAGAGGTGGTGGATTTCTCTGGTATAATGCCAAATCCTACATATTCAAAAGTGCAGGAGGGGGTGGCACTCGCCCGTGAGAATCATGTGGACTTAATTTTAGCTGTTGGCGGTGGTAGCGTGATTGACTGCTGTAAGATAGTATCGGCACAAGCTGTTTTGGATGAGGATATTTGGAAAATGGAGTATGAAAAAGGTTTGTTTCCAACAGAAGGAATACCTATTGGAGCAGTTGTTACTGCATCTGGTACCGGAGCAGAAATGAATGCAGGGGCGGTAATCACTTATGAGGAAAAAACATGGAAAGGACCAATTTTTGGAACTTTAGCAAGCTTCGCTGTCCTTGACCCGGCTTATACCATGTCTGTACCATCCATTCAGGTACTTTCAGGTGCATTTGACACATTGAGTCATGCAATGGAAACCTATTTGGGAAGTTCTGATCAGGATAATGTGTCAGATGATTTAGCATTGGCAATTATGCGTAATACAGTTGTCAATATGCGTCGTCTACTTGAAAACATAAAGGATATACAGGCACGGAGTAATCTGATGTGGGATTCTGCCATGGCAGAAAATGGTATTTTAAAATGCGGACGTCTTACTGATTTTCAGGCGCACCAGATTGAGCATCAACTAGGTGCTTATACAGATTGCAACCATGGGCAGGGACTTGCAGTAATTCATCCTGTTTATTATCGACACATTCTGAAAGATGCACCTGACAAATTTACGCGGCTTGCAAAGGTTGTGTTTAACGTAGATACTGCGGAAGATGGTGTGGAAGCTCTGATTAATCTTATCAAAGAGTGTGGTTTGCCAAGCAGGATGTCAGAGTTAAAGTCTAAAGTAGAAATTACTCCGTATGTTTTACGGCAGGTAGCCAATACCTGTAATATTATTAAATGTAATCCTCGCAAACTTGAACGTGATGAAATTTATGAAATCTTGATGGAATGTATGTAAGGAGAGCGTGATGAAAAAATTTAGAGCTTTTTTAATATGTATATTTATCCTGAATTATTCACCGATATACGGTGAAAGTGGCTTAAAGCCATATCGTTACTGTATTTAAGCTGTCTATTGCATTTCATCCATTAAGTGAATAGAAAAAGAGACCAAATATGTGGTAAAATTTAGGTGTCGAATCCAAATATATTCCACAGAAAGGGTCTCTCTATGAATATTTTAAACACCTTAACACTTAATTGCAATAGAAAAATAAAACTAAATTTTGACGTGTTGATTTACACATACTTTTGACTCACTTTTACGTTGAATATTGATCCAGTATCATTGCAGAAAGCATCTGTCAAGGCATCACTTCGTTTGGCTGAAGTCAGCCTGGGCATCCGCGTCCTACAATGATTAAAATTAATCAATGGCTTGTAAGCCCTCTTATACCATGGGTCAGTTTTAAGCGTTAAATCCGGGTCACGTTTAAGTGTAAATCAACAAGAATCTTGCATCCTATATTAATGAAGATACGCTTCGAGCAATTCATAATACAATGGATAAGAAGAAAGCATATGGAATTGATAAGGTGCTCTACGGGCAGCCAGAACTGTTTATTGTAAAATAAAATTACTGAATGTCGAGGTGAATGATATGCTAAACATACTGATCGGCCAATCCGGAGGTCCAACAGCAGTGATAAACGCATCGCTATATGGTGCAATACAAGAGGCAGAAAAGAGAGGCATTACAATATATGGTATGCTTCACGGAATCGAAGGTTTTCTAAAGGGAGAGGTTGTGAATCTATCTGAGTATAGCAAGAAAGTAGATCTTTCGCTTTTGAAATCAACGCCAGCATCATTTCTGGGAAGTTGTAGATACAGACTGCCGAACAATCTGGATGATTCTATTTATGCAAAAATTTTTGACAGATTTCGAGAGTACCAG
>JBJENW010000362.1:0-6167 GCA_051880395.1 Lachnospiraceae bacterium
GGTTGTCCAACCTCCAAAAAACAGCAAAAATAAAGCATCGCAGGACTGCCCGTCGAGAACTTCCTTCATTTCTGTCTAGCCACTCTGTCAGATGCACCCCGTGTTCTGCGCCTGCCCGAATCCCGGAAACGTCCGTAAAGAGATCCCCCAGGCTGAGATCTGTTTCGTCAAGCCACCCCCAAAGAGTGGTGGGGCCGATACCGTTTCGGGTGGCCAATAAAGTAGAACCCGCACACTTACACTCATATAAAGCGTAAATTATTTTTAAATCGTAATAAAAACTGCTTATTGAGAAAAAATAGATGGTAAGGGATATTGACGAAAGAGAGAAAGCACGGTAAACTATGAGATAGTTAGTTAGATAAAACTAACCAGAAAGGAGAATCTATGAGTCAGGATGTGATCGAGATCATTCAGCAGATGGATCAGAAAAAGGTGGAAAATCAGCTTGCTCTGCAGTGCGCACCTGTACTGACCGGTGAGAAGGCATCAAATCTTTTAAACATTGGAAAAGAAAATGCAGCGGTACTCCCAAAGATATTGCGGGGGACCGGAATTTCCTGTAGAAAGTTATTTGAACGAGGGGAAACAGTTACCGTTTTGCTGTTTTGGAAACGGGAATTGGAAACCTATTTCGCTCAAAGAAAGGTTCAGAGCTTGTTAAAAAAACTTGGGTATGGAAAACGAGTTTCCTTGGAACAGATTTTTCTACAGTTTGAAAAAAGCTATGCAGAGTATGAAAAAAAACAGGCAGAATTTCCACATGAGATTGGCTTGCTTCTGGCTTATCCGGTAGAGGATGTCGAGGGATTCATAGAGCAGAAAGGACAGCGGTTTCTTTATGCGGGGTATTGGAAGGTGTATGCAAATGTGCCGGAAAAGAAGGCGTTATTTCAGCGTTTTGATCTGGCAAAGGAATCTGTGATCTGGATGGTCACAAATGGGGTAAGCATTCGGGATATTGTGAATATCTATCTGGAAGAAAACAACAAAAAGCAGGCAGTAATGTAATGGAAAAGGAGAAAAAAATGAGTAAGATCAGCGTGATTTATTGGACACAATCGGGCAACACACAGACGATGGCAGAGGCAATCGCAAGAGGAATCGAAGCAGGAGGAAAAGAGGCAGATGTTCGGTTTGTCAGCGATGTAACGGCAAATGAACTGGCAAATGAAAAAGTGTTTGCACTCGGATGCCCGGCAATGGGAGCAGAAGTGTTGGAAGAGGGCGAGATGGAGCCGTTTGTCAGTGAAGTGGAAGCAATTGCAGGCGGTAAAACAATCGCATTGTTTGGTTCCTACGGCTGGGGCGACGGAGAATGGATGCGTGACTGGGTGGAGCGTATGCAGGGCGCAGGTGCTGCCATTGTAAACGGAGAGGGCTTGATCTGCCAGGAAACACCGGATGATGCTGCATTGGCAGAGTGTGAGGCGCTTGGAAAACAATTGGCATCTTTCTAAAGTTTTACGTGTTTTGTGTCGATATAAATTCGTCTGCCTGGATAAAAACTTATTCAAGCAGGCGGATTTTTTTAACGATAAAAACATGGCTTCAAAGGAGGAAATAGAGATGGAAATAGAAGCGTTCTCCGGGATTTTCATTCCATTTTTGGGAACTAGTCTGGGTTCAGCATGTGTATTTTTCATGAGAAAAAATATGAGCGATACAGTACAAAAAATTTTAACGGGATTTGCAGCGGGAGTGATGGTGGCAGCATCTGTATGGAGTCTTTTGATTCCGGCATTGGAACAATCGGAAGATATGGGAACACTGGCATTTGTACCGGCTGTAGCCGGCTTTTGGCTGGGAGTTTTATTTTTGTTAGTATTGGATCATGTGATTCCGCATTTGCATCAGGGCAGCAAAGAGGCCGAGGGACCGAAAACGAAATTACAACGAACGACAATGCTCGTTTTGGCGGTCACCTTACATAATATTCCAGAAGGAATGGCAGTCGGCGTTGTCTATGCCGGGTATTTATCGGGGAATACAGGAATCAGTGCGATGGGTGCATTGGCACTTTCACTTGGAATTGCGATTCAGAATTTCCCAGAGGGTGCGATTATTTCTATGCCGTTAAAAGCAGAAGGGCTGGGAAAAGGGAAAGCGTTTCTCAGTGGTGTGTTATCCGGTATCGTAGAGCCGATCGGAGCGTTCATTACGATTCTTGCAGCAGGTCTGATCGTTCCGGCATTACCGTATCTGTTAAGCTTCGCAGCGGGAGCAATGCTTTATGTGGTCGTGGAGGAATTGATTCCGGAAATGTCTGTCGGAGATCATTCGAATATGGGAACGCTGTTTTTTGCAGTAGGTTTTAGTGTGATGATGGTATTGGACGTGGCATTGAGCTAAAAAGGTTATGAAATATGCTTTACGATTTATATGGGTGTAAGTGTCTAATCCTACTCGGACGTTTCCGGGATCCGGCAGGAGGCAAGGTGCGGGGTGGATGAAACAAAAGTGGCTAGACAGAAATGAAGTCGAGTTTTGGATGGGCGGATCTGTGATGCTTTATTTTTGTTGTTTTTCGAAGGTCGGACAGTCTGCACGAATGTGTACGTTTTCTTTGTTTGCACCGCTTACCTCAGAGGAAAAAGAAGAACTAGAGAAAAAAGGGGCGGATATCGAGAAACATTTTTCGATGGATTATGCAATAGAAAAGGGTGTGACTTTGCGTGTATTTCAAGTTCGAAAAAAAATCGATCGGATTCAGGTAGATCAGGGAACGCTGCCGAAGAAAACAGGAGAAATTTTACTGGAAAAGCGGTACTGTGAAGAGAACAGTCTTTCCTTACAGGATGCGATTTCTGTGGGAGGACATACATTTCAAGTGGTAGGAATCGGTTCTGTGCCGGATTATGAGGCACCGTTTGCAAATCTCTCAGACAGTGCAGTAAACAGCAGTCAGTTCGGAATCGGATTTCTGACAAAAGACGATTATCAGATGTTAAAAAGCGAGAAAAAAAGCATGAAATCCGAAGAATATATCTATGCGTATCGCCTGAATAATGGTTTGACAGAGCAAAAATTGAAAGAAAAACTGCAGGATTTTACGATGACAGCAGAGAATATTGAGGACGCGTATTTTCAGGAATACTGGGATCGGACGGGTGGAAAATTAGAGGAGTTTAAAGATGGATTATCGGAACTGACGGATGGAGCAGAGTCGGAAAAGCTATCGAATGGAATCGCAGAATTTTCCGATAAAACAACAGAATTTATGGATGAGAATTTTGATACGAAACTTTCAAAACTGACACAATTTCTTCCGGTAGAGGATAATATGAGAATCGGTGCGGCGGCAGACGATAAGTTTGTAGATAAAGCGGCAGGACTTGTGGCAGGTACGGTTTGGGGCTATTGCTTTAATGTAGGTTCTATGTTGAAAGAACCGTATGGATATTTTTCTATGCCGCAGATGGATATTTTGTATGAACCATATCTGCTGGTATACGGAATTTTGCTGCCACCGGTCGCCTTGATTTTTACAAACTATTTTGTCATTCGAAAAAAATTGTCGCAGCCGGCCTTGGCTCTGATTCGAAATGAACATAAAACGAAAGCAGCATCGAAGGCACAGATCAAAAACAGAAGTTTTGTGCAGACATTTCAAATCCGTCAGTTTCTGAGGGAAAAAAGAACGTCGTTTACAGTATTTTTTGGAATGTTCATTTCAAAATATATGCGTTTCAAATAGATGACGTGACACCATATGCAACCGGTTTTTATGCATTTATGGACATTGACAGCATGCGCGATCTGATGGGAGAAGACAAAGACTACTATAATATCGTTTTGTTGTCGGTTCTTTCCGCAGCAATCTTTATCATTGTCATGTATCTGATGATGAAGGTGATGATCGATCGTTCGTTCGACAACATCGATTTCTCTGATGAAGATTTTTGGTTATCGAAAAAAAGAAATTCGAAAACTGTATTTGGATGGAAACCTGATTACCGTCATGCTCAGTGCACTGGTTGGTATTCCAATCACAAAGATTGTGATAGACGCATTGTTTCCGGCGATGGTTGCAAATGTGGCATGCGGTTTAAATCTTGCCCTTGACTGGTGGATGTATGTTGGCCTTTTTGGTGTAATTTTCGTATTGTATCTGCTGATCAATCCGCTTTTGATGCGCAGGGTGAACCAGATTCTTCCGGCGGAGGTTTTGAAAGATAGAGAGTAAGCAAATACAACGCGTTTGAAAGTATAGGGAAATAAAACCGTCGAATTGGAGAAAAATCCAATCGGCGGTTTTGTTTTTTGGGAAAAATATTAAAAATTAAGTATGAAATGTCTGTATCTGTGCTTTGTTGTTTATAGTCAAAAATTAATCGGTTAATAAACTTATTAAGTGATTAATTAGAAATGAAAATTAACAAAATATATTGACGAAATTAACATTATATGATAGATTAATATTAACAGGCAGAAACAATAAACCAGGAAAATGAATGTTATGTGTCACAAAGAAAACGGAATAGGATAGTTTAAAAGAGATTAGGAGGAATCTGGATGGGTTTTCGTAAGGATTTTATTTGGGGTGTTGCAACTAGTGCATATCAAATAGAGGGAGCTTCGCGAGAGGATGGAAAAGGAGCGACGGTCTGGGATGCGTTCTGCAGCCAGCCGGAAAAAATTTTAAATGGTCAAAATGCAGATATTGCCTGCGATCACTATCATCGCTATAAAGAAGATGTATTGTTGATGAAACAGATGGGGGTAGTGGCATACCGATTTTCGATCGACTGGGCAAGGATACTTCCGGATGGTATTGGTAAAGTCAATGAGCAGGGAATACAATTTTATGATAATCTGATCAATGAATTGCTTGAGGCTGGAATTGAGCCATATGTGACGTTGTTTCATTGGGATTATCCTCTTGCGTTGGAACGAAAGGGAGGATGGATGAATCCGGAAAGTGTAGAGTGGTTTGGGGATTATGCAGCATTGGTCGTAGAACACTTTAGTGATCGTGTCACACATTTTTTTACAATGAATGAGCCACAGTGCTTTGTCGGACTGGGTTATCTTACTGGGGTACATGCGCCTGGATTGAAGCGTTCCCTTGCAGATACACTTTTAATGGCGCATCATGTATTAAAAGCACATGGACGAGCCGTACAAAGAATGCGTGAAAAGGCAAAACAGCCGATTGAGATCGGGTTTGCTCCAACTTGTGGCGCTGTGTATCCGGAAAGCGAAAAACCAGAAGATATTGAAGCCGCAAGACAGTGTTATTTTTCGATTCCACAAGATGACAACTGGACATGGAATGTTTCCTGGTGGTCGGATCCAATATTTTTTGGAAGATATCCGGAGGAAGGTATGAAACGGTTTGAACAGTACATGCCGTGGCTGACAGAGGCAGATCTGAAGCTGATTTCGGAGCCGATTGATATGTATGGACAAAATTTATATAACGGGTATTGTGTGCGTGCGGGAAAAGATGGAAAGCCTGAGGTAGTGGAACGCTATGATGGTTTTCCAAGAACTGCAGGAGGATGGCCGATCACACCGGAAGCTTTGCGTTGGGGACCGAGATTTTTGTATGAGCGGTATCAGAAACCGATTTATATTACAGAGAATGGAATTTCCTGTACAGATGTCATATCTTTAGACGGGAAGGTACACGATCCGCAGCGGATTGATTTTACACAGCGTTATTTAAAAGAATTAAAAAAGGCATCGGATGATGGAGCAGATGTGAGAGGATATTTTTACTGGTCTTTTATGGATAATTTTGAATGGAGTGAGGGTTATTCCCAGAGGTTTGGATTGGTGTATGTAGATTATAGAAATCAGAACCGCATTTTAAAAGATTCGGCATATTGGTATCAACAGGTGATAAAAGAAAATGGTACGAATCTATAAATAGAATGAGAAAAAGTCACGCAGTAAACGCACACTTACGCTTTATATGGGTGTAAGTGTTGCGGGTTCTACTTTATTGGCCTCCCTCTACATTTTCGTAGCCACCACTTTTTGGGTATTTTGACGAAAAATATCTCAACCCGGGGGATTTCCTACACGGACGTTTTCGGTATCCGACAGGAGGCAAGGGCGGGGTGGCTGAAACAAAAGTGGCTAGACAGAAATGAAGTCGAGTTTCGGATGGGCGGATCTGTGATGCTTTATTTTTGCTGTCTTTCGAAGGTCGGACAGTC
>JBJENW010000363.1:0-6143 GCA_051880395.1 Lachnospiraceae bacterium
GCAAAAATAAAGCATCGAAGATTCACCCACCCAAACTCGACTTCATTTCTGTCTAGCCCGTCTGGAAACAACCGCCCCGCCTCCCCATCCAGCCGAATTTCGAAAACGTCCGTATAGGAATCCCCCAAATTGAGATATATTTCACACCTGCCTTTTTCAAAGAGTGGTGGGGCCAATACCGCTTCGGGTGACCAATAAAGTAGAACTCGCACACTTACACCTTGCCCCATATTCAAAGAAATGATATAATATCCAAAAAAGGATGAAACACGTCCAAATCACAGGGAGGATCAAAAAGGGGGAGAGCATATGTCAATTGAATTTGACGTAAAACTAGAAGTAAAAGACATGTTTTGGTTTAATATGTATCACACGTATACCGGATTTCACGGTATTTTTTCTATTCTGCTTGCCGTGGTGAGCTTTGTGTATTGTTATGCGACATTTGGAAAAGTGGGCATCGGATACACCATTGCCTATGCGGCTTTTGGAGTGGTGGTTCTTGTTTATATACCACTTTCTCTTTATACAAATTCCAAGCGGCAGATCGCAATGTCGGAGGTGATGCAGCAGGGATTGCATTATCAGGTGGACAAAAAAGGGATCACAGTGACATCGGGAGAAGAAAGTGCAGAACTCCCGTGGAATCAGATTTATAAGATTGTTGAGACGAAACATGGGATTCTTGTTTATTCCACTAGGAGAAACGCATACGTGATTCCGCAGACGGCGGTGGACAAACAGCATGATCCGCTGGTTCAGCTGATGAAAGAAAATATGGAAAAATATCGGATCCGTTTTAAAAAGCTGGAAGCATAAAATCAAAACAGTAGAAAGGGAAAGCTATGATAGTGGAAACAGGTTCTGCAGAGGAGACGAGAAAACTTGGAAAACAACTGGGAGAACAGGCAAAACCGGGAGAAGTCTATACGTTAAAAGGAGATCTTGGAACTGGAAAAACGGTTTTGACACAGGGAATTGCAGAGGGATTAGGGATTACGGAGCCGGTAAACAGTCCGACATTTACGATCGTTCAGGTTTATGATTCCGGTCGGATGCCTTTTTACCATTTTGATGTCTATCGGATTGGCGATATTGAAGAAATGGATGAGATCGGATATGAGGATTATTTTTATGGACAGGGATTGACGATGATCGAGTGGGCAGATTTAATCTCTGAAATTCTTCCAGAACACCGTTTGGAGATTTCCATTGAAAAAGATCTTGAAAAAGGCTTTGATTATCGTAAAATCACGTTGGAAAGGAAATAGACAATAGATATGAAAATTTTAGGAATTGACAGCTCAGGTCTGGTGGCGAGTGTCGCAGTTGTAGAGGAAGAGAACTTATTGGCGGAGTACACTGTGAATTATAAAAAAACACATTCACAGACACTTCTGCCTATGCTAGAAGAGATTACAAAGATGATTGAACTGGATCTTGAGAGTATAGATGCAATTGCAGTAGCGGGGGGACCGGGGTCATTTACCGGACTTCGTATCGGTGCAGCGACAGCAAAGGGAATCGGATTGGCTCTGGACAAGCCGCTGATTCATATACCGACCGTTGACGGGATCGCTTACAATTTGTATGGCTCAAAAAATCTGATCTGTCCGCTGATGGATGCCAGAAGAAATCAGACTTATACGGGCTTATATCGTTTTGAGGGGGATGCCATGCAGAACGTTTTAACACAGTGTGCAGTCGGGATTGACGAAATTATTGAAAAAGTAAATCAGATTGGAGAGCCGACCACATTTCTTGGTGACGGCGTATCTGTATTTCGAACTTATATTTCCGAACATTGTACTGTTTCCTATACATTTGCACCGCCACATTTAAACAAACAGCGGGCATCTGCGGTTGCAGCGCTGGGACTATTATATTACAAAGAAGGAAAAACGGAGACAGCAGCAGCGTTTCGACCGGATTATCTGAGACTTTCGCAAGCAGAACGAGAGCGCCTAGAACGAGAAAAGGCAGGAAGAACGGAATGATTTTTGTAACACAGATGCAGGAAGCAGATACAGAGGAAGTCAGTCGAATCGAAGCGGAGTGTTTTTCACAGCCCTGGTCTAAAAAAGGATTTTCAGAAGCACTCAGACAGGAAAGCATATTTCTTGTGGCTAGAGACGAGAATCAGATTGTAGGGTATTGTGGAATGTACTGTTCCTTCGGAGAAGGGGAAATTACAAATGTAGCGGTAAAAAGCAGTCACCGAGGGGGTCATGTGGCGACAGCATTAATGCAGCAGTTGTTTGAAAAAGCAGAAGAAAAAAAGATGGAGCGCATTTTGTTAGAAGTGCGCGTTTCAAATGTGGCTGCACTGCAGTTATATAAAAAAATGGGATTTCAAACACTTTGTACCAAAAAGGACTTTTATGCATTTCCTAAGGAGGACGCATTTTTGATGGAAAAATCGTTTTTGACAGAGGCATAAAAGGCAAGGTCACAGAATATAGAGGAGAAGAGTATGAGAAAGAAAAAGGAAATTTACTGTAATGCTTGCGGCCGTAAGATGGAACGTCGGGGAAAATTTTTTACAGAAGATTTTATTTCTGTTCAAAAAGAGTGGGGATATTTTTCAAAAAAAGATGGCACAGTGCAAAAATTCGATTTATGTGAAGCCTGTATGGAAAAAATTACGGAGCAGTTTGTAATTCCGGTAGAAGAAACAGAAAAAACAGAGCTTTTGCAGGAACACAGTGCCTGTTGGTAGAAAGGATAAATTATGCTGGATATATGTTTACTTGGAACGGCGGGAATGATGCCGCTTCCAAACCGCTGGCTGACTTCCATGATGGCTCGTTTTAATGGAAGCAGCCTTTTAATTGATTGTGGAGAAGGAACACAGATTGCGATCAAAGAAAAAGGATGGAGTTTTAAACCAATTGATATCATCTGTTTTACACATTTTCATGCAGATCATATCAGTGGTCTGCCAGGATTGCTTCTTACGATGGGAAATGCAGAACGGACGGAGCCGCTTACGATCGTAGGCCCAAAAGGCGTGGAGCGTATTGTAAATGCACTGCGAAGTATTGCACCGGAGTTACCGTTTCCGATTCAATTTATAGAGCTGTCAGGTCCGAAGCAGGAATTGGATCTATGTGGTTATCATATTGAAGCATTTCGAGTGAATCATAATGTGACATGTTATGGGTATTCCATCACGATCAACCGGGCAGGAAAATTCCAGGTAGAACGTGCTTACGAACAGAATATACCACAAAAATACTGGAATCGACTGCAAAAAGGAGAAGTCATTGAAGCGGAAGATGGACGGATTTTGACACAGGACATGGTACTTGGAGAAAAGCGAAAAGGTTTAAAAGTGACATATTGTACAGATACGCGGCCAACGGATGCGATGATAGAAGCGGCCGAAAAGTCAGATCTTTTTATCTGCGAGGGAATGTACGCGGAAAAAGAGAAAATAGCAAAAGCAAAGCAGTATAAGCATATGACCTTTTATGAAGCAGCGGAAGCAGCAAAAAAAGCAGAAGTGCAGGAAATGTGGCTGACACATTTTAGTCCGTCTCTCATATGTGCGGAAAAATATCTTCCAGAGGTGCGCAAAATTTTTGAAAATACAAAACTTGGAAAAGATGGAAAAACAGTCGAGTTAGATTTCGAAGACGAATCAGAGGGGGAAAAATGATGAAAGGAAAAGGGAAAGGGACAATACGTATTTTGATTGCCGGAATTGCAGGTGTTCTACTGATCGTAGGATACTATTATTATATTTCCAATTCTACCAAAAAGACGGCAGAACAAAAGACGTTAAGCGAAATCGAAAAAGTGACGATGAAAGATCTTGATACCGAGTATCCGAAAACGCCGAAAGCAGTTGTGAAATTTTATAATCGGATCGTATGTTGTATGTACAACGAAAAGTATAGTGATGAGGATTTGCAGAAATTAGGGGGACAGCAGAGAAAATTACTGGATGCCGAATTACTTGATCAAAATCCTGAAAAAGACTATATCGAGAATCTGAAGCAGGACATCCTTTCTTACCGTGAACATGAGCGAACGATTACAAAGGCGATCGTCAGCGATCAGGAGGATGTGGTGTATAAGACAAAAAACGGAAAGCGCTGCGCATATGTATCGGTGCAGTATTTCATGAAAGAAAAAAATGGCTATCAGCGTACAAATCAAGAGTTTGTACTGCGACAGGATGAAGCAGAAAATTGGAAAATACTTGGTTTTTATAAAGTAGAAGGAGAAAATAAAGCAGACGATGAGTAAAGAAGAAATAAAAATTCTTGCAATAGAAAGTTCCTGTGATGAAACAGCAGCAGCAGTAGTGGTAAATGGTCGGGATGTGCGCAGCAATGTGATCTCATCTCAGATTTCTCTACACACGTTATATGGCGGTGTGGTACCAGAAATTGCATCTCGCAAGCATATTGAGCATATTAATCCAGTGATCACAGAGGCATTACGGCAGGCGAATACGACGCTTGACGAAATCGATGCAATTGGTGTAACTTACGGTCCGGGGCTTGTAGGGGCTCTTTTAGTTGGTGTTTCTGCGGCAAAAGCGATCAGTTTTGCAAAAAAAATCCCGTTGGTAGGGGTGCATCATATTGAAGGACATATCAGTGCAAATTATATTGAAAATAAAGAGCTAGAACCACCGTTTTTATGTTTGGTAGTTTCGGGAGGGCATACCCATCTGGTTCGCGTAGAGGACTACGGGAAGTATACGATTTTAGGGCGTACACGTGATGATGCAGCAGGAGAGGCATTTGATAAAGTGGCGCGCGCGATTGGGTTGGGATATCCGGGCGGTCCGAAAATTGAAAAAGTGTCAAAAGAAGGAAATCCGGATGCGATTGCATTTCCAAGAGCAAAAATTAGTGACGGACCATATGATTTTAGCTTTAGTGGATTAAAATCAGCGGTCTTAAATTATCTAAATGGATGTAAAATGAAAGGTCAGGAAATCATCACGGCAGATGTGGCTGCATCGTTTCAAAAATCAGTCATAGATGTTCTAGTTGGAAATGCAATGAAAGCAATTGATGAATTTCGAATGGATAAATTTGCAATTGCCGGTGGTGTTGCGTCGAACGGAACACTTCGAGAGGCAATGCGAGAAGCATGTGAAAAGAAAGGGGTTGCATTTTATCATCCGTCACCGATTTTTTGTACAGACAATGCGGCAATGATCGGTGTTGCGGCTTATTACGAATTTCTGGCAGGAACTAGAAGTGGAATGGATTTAAATGCAATTCCCAATTTGCAGTTAGGCGAGCGGTAAAGCTCGCCTTTTTAGGAGGAAAAATGAAAATTACAGCAATCATATTGGCTGCAGGTTCTGGAAAAAGAATGCAAAGTGCAGTACCAAAACAATATTTGGATTTAAAAGGAAAACCGGTATTATATTATTCTTTACAGGCGTTTGAAGCTAGCGCAGTAGACGAAATTATTCTGGTAACAGCGAAAAAGGATCTTTCTTATTGCAAAAAAGAAATTATAGAACGGTACGGATTTAAAAAAGTAAAAAAAATCGTAGCAGGAGGAGCAGAGCGTTATGATTCTGTATTTAGTGGTCTTCAAGCAGCAGAACAACCAGATTATGTTTTGATTCATGACGGAGCAAGACCGCTTTTGACACAAAAAATAATAAAAGACAGCATTCAGGCAGTGCAAAAATATAAGGCATGTGTTGTTGGAATGCCGGTAAAAGATACGATTAAAGAAGTAAATGAGCAAGAAGAAGCAATTCGTACGCCCGAACGTGAGTTCCTGTGGCAGGTACAGACACCACAAAGTTTTTCCTATTCGTTGATTTATGCGGCGTATGAGAAAGTACTTTCATCGGGAACTATTGGTGTGACAGATGACGCGATGGTTGTGGAAAAAGCATTTCAAAAAAAAGTGCATCTAATCAAAGGGAGTTATGAAAATATCAAAATCACGACGCCGGAAGACCTGAAAATAGCGGAGATTTTCATCAACCCATAAGGAATAAAAAAAATAAGAAAAAAATAGAAAAAAGCTATTGACAAAAACAATTCGACGAGGTATAATAAATTTCGCGTCAACTCAGAAAACAAAGACGCGACATAAACTGTGGAGAGGTATCGAAGTGGTCATAACGAGGCGGTCTTGAAAACCGTTTGTCCGCA
>JBJENW010000364.1:0-6133 GCA_051880395.1 Lachnospiraceae bacterium
GGAGATGCGCACTGGGGGTGGCTGGTTCAAAAGTGGCTTTGACAGAAATGCTAGTGAGCTCGGGCGGGTAAAATTGCGATGCCTTTGCTGTCTTGCCGTGAGGCGGACAAACTGTGCGGATGTGTACACCAGAGAAAGAATCCGATTTTGAATCTTACTCTGGCGTACACATCCGTGCAGTTTGTCCGACATACGGAAGACAGCAAAAATAAAGCATCGCAATTTTGCCCGTCCGAACTCGACTTCATTTCTGTCTAGCCACTTTTGAACCAGCCACCCCCAGTGCGTATCCCCCCGCCGAATCCCGGAAACGTCCGCATAGGAGTTAATAGGATAAATAGAAATTTTTTATTTGAGCGAAAAATTCTCCCATATGTTCATACATACGGGAGAACCTGATTCTTTACTGATCGCTGCTTTCGGACGCTTCGGATGTATCGCTTGCGCTCGTATCCTCTGCCTCCAGATCTTTCAATTTTTCTGTGAAACTCGTAGACAGATCGGATGTGATCAAATAGACATCGTCGCTGTCCGCCGTTTTAATATAATACTGCTGTGTTACTGCATTCTGCTCACCCAGAATCAGGGTGAGCGTCTCATCCTTGACAGTAAATGTCAGTTGTGTCGAATCATCTGAAAATCCATACTCTTTCAGTTCTGAATCATCCGATGATTCTATTTTTTCCTCAGCGGTCAGATTTTGTGCCGCTTCCAGCATCGATTTTATCTTATTTTCGTCTACATCCACGGATGGATCTTTATCACAGGTCCAATCTCCGTCTTCTGTCTTTGTAAACGAAAGCGTTTTTCCATTTACCGGATAAGAAAACGCACTGACATCTTCCACATCAAAATCCGTCAACGTGATCGTAGCTGCCGCCTCTTCTTCTTTTTCCTTTGCTTTCTGTGCCTTGTTGTATTGCTGCAATCCAAAATAAGCACCGACACAGACGAGAAGAAGAATCACTACAACGATCAGTTGTTTTTTTTGTTTCTGCATTTATCTCTTTCTCCTTCCTACCCAAATCACAATGCCGACTGCAAGTAACAACAGAGGAAGAAATACAATACATACCAGACCGGCAATGATCACGACAATCGGTGTGATCGTCAATGTACTGCTGTCATAAGCCTTGACCGGAATGACAATACTTGGATTGTCTTCACTCTTAAATTTATTGATGCAATTTGTAAACAGATTTAAATTATTTCCAGATACATATTGATCCGCTTCATCCGTAAATAAGAGGCTTGAACCAAATAACATAATCTCGGTATCCGTTTTTTCTGTTTCACTCTCTGTCTCTGCATCCTTGTCTGTATCCGCATCTGTTTGAGTCTCATTGGATGCTACAATATCAAGTCCCACTTCAAACGGGCCATCCACATCCCCTTTCGCCTTGTCAAAGCTTTCTGCATTTTCCACATCTTTCTTTGCATAAGAATCATCTGATGTCGTCAAAAGACTCGTCACCGTCTGGCTTCCATCCGCAACATCTTTATGTGTAAAACCAATCGAGTATGGTACCATCAGATAACTGTCCGAACATCCGTCTAACAGTTCACTGGCTCCCATCTGAGGAAGAAGGAAAAATGGCTGCTGATAATAACGGCTCTTGTCGCTGTCAACGACCAATCCATTCTCAGCCGTAACGCCATACGCTTCTAAAATACTATAAAAATTTTCCATTTTTTCGTTGGTGTACGTTCCTAAAATTAACGCTTTCCCACCTTTTTTGAGGTAATCCTTGACTTTTTTCGCATCATCTTGTGAGAAATCTTTCGTCGGTCCACTGATGACGATTCCGGCCGCATCTTCTGGAATCTCATCATAATCCATCAGATTCATCGTCGATGTTGTAATGTTCGCCTTTTCGATTGCCTCTGAAAACGAACCCGCCAATGCGGTTTCCCCATGTCCTTCAATTTCATAAAGAACCGGCATTGTCTCATCCGTCACATACTGAATCGCGCTTGTTACTTTTCCCTCTCCATCGTATCCGGTCGGACTTGAAGACTGCTGTGTGTACATACTGTACTGAGAAGAATCACTGCTATATTCATAAATGTCTCCGTAGCTTACAACTTTTGAACGTTTTCCACAAACAACGATCAGACTGTTCTGATATGGCGCATCATCCGTGTATTTGGAATAAAATTTCGGTGAAACAGCCGGATCCTTGTAGGAGACGGTTACATGTTTTGACGCATCTGCATAGCATTGCAGTGTACGCTTTAACGTTTCATCCGAAGAGCTCTCTTTTGCCAGAACATAAATGGTCACATCCTCTTTCAGACCGCTTAATAATTTTCGCGTATCATCCGTGATCGAATACAATTTCTGAGCTGTCAGATCTAGTTTTGTAATGCGGTCCGGTACTGCCCCGATCACAAAGTTTACTGCGATCACAAGTGCCGCCACAACTGCGATAAATCCGGTGCTGAATGCTCCTGTCTTCCATGTTTTTTTCGAGACGGTCCATCTGCGTTTCTGGATGGACTGTGTCGCAAAGAACAAGAATAACGCGATTACAGAAAGATAATAAACCACACTTGTCAGATCGATCGTCCCGTTAAAGAAATCATTTACCGGTGTTGACAGATCGTAACAGCTTAAAATCTTTGTCACAATATTTCCGGTCTGAGAAATCATACTGCAGATTCCGGACATTAAATATCCGACAAATAAAAACAGGAACGATAATACCGCTGCAATTACCTGGCTCTCTGTCAAAGATGACACAAACACACAGATTGAAATGAATGTCAGACCAAACAGCCAGTATCCGAACAGCGCAATGTAAGAATTACGAAAAGAAACCGGTCCGAAAATTCTCAAAAACAGTGGTGTTACGGCATAAATTGCAACTGTGATCGTAAAGATCGCCGCCAGTGCCAAAAATTTCCCCATAACCAATTTTCCGACTGTCACCGGGCTTGTCAATACCAGCTGATCGGTACGTGTCCGTTTTTCGTCTGCCAGACAACGCATCGACAAGATTGGAATCGTGATCAGACAGATAAATGTGATACTCGATACCGGACTTGCAATGTCCGGCTGTCCATTATATAAACAGGAAATATAAAAATATAATCCGTAAATACACAGAGAAACTGCGATAAATAACCAGCCGATGACGGTCTGGAAATAGGATTTAAACTCTCTCTTAAATATAGCAAGCATTACTGTACGTCTCCTTTCTCTGCTGTTTTTGTCTGCCCTGCTGTCTCTTGCGCCTGTGCTGCATTTTCAGGCGAAATGGGATTTGGTTCAGAAGAAGACAGCGGTTCTGTCAGACGCGCTTTGACCTGTTGTGCCAGATCCGGCGTACTCTGACCGGTCACCTTCAAGAAGACATCTTCCAGAGACTTCGTCACAGTGATCATTTCAAGCAACGGAAGGTTCTTTTTTGCAAATGCCAAAAACACTGCTTCTCTGATATCTGCATCCTTTTTTGATCGAACCAATACTTTTACCTGTCCATCCTCCTCTGCTGGTTTGATATCGAAATCATCCACATTTTCTACCGTATGTAACGTTGCCCGTACATCGGTTTGGGCACCTTTTACCAACAAAGAAAGTTCCTGCGCGCCTGCGATCGTACTCGTCAAATGTTCTGCCGTATCACTCGCCACTAGTTTTCCTTTTGCGATAATAAACACATGGTCACAAACCGCACTGATCTCACTTAGAATATGCGAACTCAAAATTACTGTATGGCGCTTTCCAAGCGTTTTGATCAGATCACGAATCTCAATGATCTGTTTCGGATCGAGACCAACCGTCGGCTCATCCAAAATGATCACCTCCGGATAACCGAGTACTGCCTGTGCCAATCCGACACGTTGTTTGTAACCTTTGGAAAGATTCTTGATCAGACGATGTTCCATATCGGTGATCTTTGTAAGTTCCATTGCCTCCGCAATATTCTTTTTTCGTTCACTCTTTTTAATTTTTTTCAGTTCTGCGACAAATTTCAAATACTCGCCCACCGTCATGTCCAAATACAATGGCGGTATTTCCGGCAAATACCCAATACATTTTTTTGCTTCCTCCGGATTCGTGAAAATATCAAATCCATTGATTTTTACTTCACCGCTTGTTGCCCCAAGATATCCGGTGATGATATTCATTGTCGTAGATTTTCCTGCACCGTTCGGACCTAAGAAACCGTATATTTTTCCTGACTCGATGTTCAGACTCAAATCATCTACTGCAACATGATTTCCGTATTTTTTTGTCAGATGATTGATTTCAATCACAGTAATTCCTCCTTATTTTTTCTTTCCTAATTCGGGTATCGCTCTCACCCAAATCACTCCATTTTACTTTATGGGATATATGTGTTAAAAAGACGATTATTTTGTGTTCATTTTGTGAACAACAACCACATCGGAAAAAAAATGCACCTGAGAGACATAATATCAGATCAGACAGCGCGGTTCTATAGACGCTGTTTCTCTTCATCACATCTGTCTTGTGCATTTTTCATGAGATCAGAAGCTCCCGTTTTCTTCTCTCATACTCTATTGTAACAATTCCGCATGGAATGATTACACTTATTTACGATAAATGATATCCTCTCTGCCCGGTCCATTGGATACCATCGTGATCGGATATCCGATCTTTTCCTCGATAAATTCGACATAACGACGACAATTTTCCGGTAAATCTTCATACTTTTTAATGCCACGGATATCACATTTCCAGCCCGGAAGTGTTTCATAGATCGGTTTTGCTTTTTCAAGCTGAATTGTATTCGGAAATTCTGTGGTCTGTTTTCCATCAATTTCATAGGCTACACAGACCGGAATCTCATCGAGGTATCCCAAAACATCCAGTACTGTAAATGCCACATCAGTCGTACCCTGCAGGCGACAGCCGTACTTGCTGGCCACACAGTCAAACCAACCCATCCGGCGCGGACGTCCTGTCGTAGCACCGAATTCTCCACCGTCACCGCCGCGTCTGCGAAGTTCATCTGCCTCATCACCAAAAATCTCACTTACAAATGCACCTGCTCCGACTGCAGAAGAATAAGCCTTGCATACGGTTACAATCTGTTTGATCTCATATGGCGGGATCCCTGCTCCGATCGCACCATATGCAGCCAGTGTAGAAGAAGACGTTACCATCGGATAAATACCGTGATCCGGATCTTTCAATGTACCAAGCTGTCCCTCTAATAAGATCTCTTTTCCTTCTTTGATCGCTTTATCCAAATAAGAAGATACATCACATACATATGGTTCGATCATATCACGGTATTCATGCATCGTCTGAAGCAATTCATCCGGATCGATCAATGGTTTATTGTACAAATATTTTAACAACACATTTTTTGCCTCGCATACCGTTGCAATCTTATCTTTTAAAAATGCATCGTCAAACAGTTCATTTACCTGAAAACCGATTTTTGCATATTTATCGGAATAAAACGGTGCGATACCGGATTTTGTGGAACCGAAAGATTTTCCGCCCAAACGCTCTTCTTCATACTGATCAAATAAAATATGATACGGCATCACAATCTGCGCTCTGTCTGATACTAAGATCTTTGGCTTTGGCACACCTTTGTCCGTAATCGATTTGATTTCATTCATCAATACCGGAATATTTAATGCAACACCATTACCGATAACGCTGGTGGTATGATCGTAAAACACACCTGACGGTAATGTATGTAACGCAAATTTACCATAATTATTGACAATCGTATGTCCGGCATTGGCACCACCTTGAAAACGAACGATAATGTCAGCATTTTCTGCCAACATATCCGTGATTTTTCCTTTTCCTTCGTCGCCCCAATTTGCTCCGACTACTGCTTTTACCATTCTTGATTCCTCCTTGCATGTATCTACATGTTTTCTATACTTTTCCCGGCAGACTCTGCCATAGATTTTTCGAATGTAAAAACAGGATTTTTCCGTTCTTACTTTTCGATTATACACGAATTTTTTGCATAAGTAAAATCAATGCTCATTATATTTGATATAATCAATATTTATGCCTTATATTCACGCACAGCCTTTACTCTTTATATGAGCGTAAATGTTGCAACCATTACTTTATCAGCTACCCGAAACGGTATCGACTCCACCACTCTTTGGGGGTGGCTTGGCGAAACAG